>CAZFEU010000019.1:0-34745 GCA_964517875.1 uncultured Muribaculaceae bacterium
TCCTCAAGGGTCATCTCCTGGCATCCTATACCGAAGAACATCTTGAGTATTTCACGCTCGCGCTCGTGGAGCTGACGTAAAGCACGGTCAACTTCCTTTGACAGCGATTCCTGGTTGAGCGAAGCATCAGCCATAGGAGAATCATCGTTGGTGAGCACATCAAGCAGTGAATTATCTTCACCTTCCACAAATGGTGCGTCAACCGAGATATGACGGCCTGACACCTTCATGGTATCGGCTATCTTCTCTACCGGCACATCAAGTGCTTCGGCCAACTCCTCGGCTGAGGGGCGACGCTCATTCTCCTGCTCGAATTTCGAAAGAGCCTTGCTGATTTTGTTAAGCGAGCCTACCTGATTGAGCGGTAGTCGCACAATACGCGACTGCTCCGCCAATGCCTGCAGGATAGACTGGCGAATCCACCATACGGCGTAAGAAATAAACTTGAAGCCACGGGTCTCGTCAAATTTTTGTGCTGCTTTAATCAAGCCGAGATTTCCCTCATTAATAAGGTCGGGGAGTGAAAGACCCTGGTTCTGATACTGCTTCGCAACCGACACAACAAAACGGAGATTGGCGCAGGTAAGTTTCTCAAGAGCTGCCTGATCCCCTTGCTTGATGCGTTGGGCGAGCTCTACTTCCTCTTCTACTGTAATGAGGTCCTCGCGTCCGATTTCTTGTAGATACTTGTCGAGCGAAGCGCTCTCACGGTTGGTGATTGACTTTGTAATTTTTAATTGTCTCATCCTTAATATGATAGAGTTACAAATGGGGATTCAATGTACGCTTGCTTTTTTGCAATTGTGCAAAGGTAGCGTTTTTAGCTTAATATATAACGATTCACCCCGCAATTTATTTCACAAAAGATGTTAACACGCCTTGATAAAGCCGGGCACCCTGCTGTAGCATTTACACCGTCGCAGTGGAGTTTTTCAAAAACCGATCATTAGAATGATGTTTACAAGGGGAAGAGGATTCTATTTTTTTGGCTTTATCTTCCTTAAGCGATTCCAACTCGGGATGCCTCTACATAAATGTACTATTGTCACCACCGACATGATCATGCCTATTGCATAATGCCATAACCCCAGATGAGGTATCTTCACGGGTGAAAACAACTTTATTGCGCCGGTGATAAAAGTAAGGCCAATAGTGATTATCACTATCCATGTATCACCCCAAAACCAACGGAGTGGTTTCTTAAGATTACAAAACATAGCCCAGAATTGACGAGCATGCCAACATGTGAAAGCAACCATAAGAAATCCAGCTGCCCAATGGATTATTTTGATAACTGACCGTGGCTCCAACACGATGCCGTGCTTCTTAAGGTGCAATACTACCCCTGTCACTAAGGTTATCAGAAATAACACTACCAGGGTAAGACCTATGTTGGCTTTTGTTTTTGCTGCTGTCATGGTGGTTTATAACGTTTATTATCTTAATTGACCATACTCTTGGTCGTTCACTGGCTCAAGCCATTCGTTTGATGTGTTTTCTCCGTCAATTTCAAAGGCGAGATGTGCAAACGAGCTGAATGTAAGCGATGAATCAGTGATTCCCTGTGTATAGTTTAACAAATTATCAATTTGTCTTTTCATGCCAAACTGCGCACAATCATTTTTCCTAATGGGTAGTAATCCCATGGAATTATTCACGGACGCTTACATTATCACCCTCTCACAAGTTACTTGGCTGGAACTGGTGGCATGTCGGCTGGAAGATCGGAAACCTCGGTACCTGCGGTGTCGGAGGAGCCATCAGTGGCTGCCGAACCGGCAGAAGTATCACCATCACCACCATTGTGCGCTTTGAGTTGTTTGCTCTTTTCTTCCTCGGCAAGGATTTCGTCGGTACGGGATGTCCACTGGCGAGGACCGAATATGGCCTCAACATCGGCGGTGAAAATCACCTCGCGGTTGTATAATTCATCTGCCAGCTCTTCCAGGCCCTTGCGATATTCTCGGAGTATGGCCAGCGCACGCTCGTATTGGTCGGTAAGGATTGCAGAAACCTCATCATCAATGAGCTTTGCTCGTTCCTCGCTATACGGCTTTGTGAATCCGTACCCCTGACCTGTTGAATCATAATAACTGATGTTGGGCATACGCTTGCTCATACCATAGTACACTACCAGCGCATAGGCTATCTTTGTAGCACGCTCGAGGTCGTTGAGCGCGCCTGTAGCTACACTACCGAGCATCAGATCCTCAGCGGCTCGTCCGGCGAGGAGTGAGCATATCTGGTCGAGCAGAGCCTGTGCCGGGATTCGCTGACGCTCCTCGGGAAGATACCAGGCCGCACCAAGGGCTTTGCCGCGGGGCACAATTGTAACCTTGATAAGCGGATCGCCATACTCAAGGTGCCATGATACTGTGGCATGTCCGGCCTCGTGAATTGCCACAGAGCGTTTTTCCTCACTTGTGGTAAGCTTATTTTTCTTCTCCAAACCGCCGATGATGCGGTCAACGGCAGCATTGAAATCAGCGATATCTACAGTCTTCTTATTGTGACGTGCTGCTATCAGAGCGGCCTCGTTGCACACGTTGGCAATGTCAGCGCCTGAAAATCCTGCCGTCTGGCGTGCAAGAAGTTCGATATCGAGGCCAGGCGCAGTCTTTATGTTGCGCAGATGCACCTTGAATATCGCCACACGATCATTGAGATCAGGGAGCTCTACATAAATCTGACGGTCAAAACGTCCGGCACGCATCAATGCTTTATCGAGTATATCGGCACGGTTGGTAGCGGCAAGAATAATCACACCTGAATTTGAGCCAAAGCCGTCCATCTCGGTAAGGAGCTGGTTCAGTGTGTTCTCACGCTCATCGTTTGATCCCATATTGGGGTTCTTTCCACGGGCTCTACCCACAGCGTCAATCTCATCGATAAAAACAATGCATGGGGCTTTTTCCTTGGCTTGGCGGAACAGGTCGCGCACGCGGCTTGCGCCAACACCCACAAACATCTCAACAAAGTCGCTACCCGACATTGAGAAGAAAGGCACATTAGCCTCACCGGCCACAGCCTTGGCCAATAGCGTCTTACCCGTACCGGGAGGGCCTACTAAGAGGGCACCCTTGGGTATCTTACCTCCCAATTCAGTGTATTTCTTAGGATTCTTCAGGAAATCCACTATTTCCTCTACTTCGGTTTTTGCTTCCGAAAGTCCGGCTACATCTTTAAATGTCACCTTATTGGCGCTATCTTTATCGAACATCTGGGCCTTGGACTTACCCACGGAGAATACACCCCCAGGGCCACCGCCCGAGCCGCCCGACATGCGCCTCATCATAAAGAACCATAGAGCCACGAGCAATATTACGGGACCGAATGTCCATATTATAGTGGAAAAATCGCTGGATTTCTCATACTTTACCTCACCGGTAAATGCTCCCGATGATTTCCACTCGTCGATACGCTTCTGCAGATCCTCGGCCGAAGGTATGATTACCGCCACGCGACCTCCTTTCGAATCCTCGTAACGCACCTCGGGGAACAATTCCTTGGCGAGTGAGTCGGATACCACGGCTTCTGCTTCATTCTTGTTGGAATACACGGTAATGCTCTTAAGCGCACCCTTTGAGGCGTACTTTTGGAACATATCGTAGCTTATCTCCTTAGTGGGGACATTGTTTTCAAACCAAAACACGCCCACCAGAAAGACGAGCAATATAGCATACATCCAGTAGATACTGAATTTAATTGGTTTCTTATTCATCTGTGCCATCCTATTAATCAGTCAAGGTCGGGAATTTCAGTGATTTTAGCGTCGCTCCACAGATCCTCAAGGTTGTAGAGCTGTCGAATATCGGGGAGGAAGATATGCACCAACAGTTCACCATAGTCAATGACTATCCACTGAGAATTGCGATAACCATCATAGTTGTAGGGCTTTATACCGCCCTTCTCCTGCACGTACTCACGTACACTGTCGGCAATTGCCGACACTTGTGTAGGCGAGGAGCCTTGGCAAATAATAAAACCTTGAGTTGCAGCGCCAGGTATGTCCGACAAGTCCACCAAGGTGATGCCGCGTCCTTTACGCTCTTGTATTCCCACAATTATAAGTTGTTGTAAATCAGCAGTCATATTTAAAAAAGTGCTTTGAAACGCTTTATTGTGTGTGATTTCTTCTTTTTTATAACAATTGAGCGCAAAAATAGTTAATGACCGCGACAAAAACAAATTGCACCCTTTGACCTATACGCAGATTTGTACTATTTTTGCACAAAATTCATCACTAAACAGATATGACACGATGAAGATAGTGTTTTTTGGAACCCCGGAATTTGCAGTAGCCTCGCTCGATGCGCTGGTCAAAGGAGGGCACGATATTGCAGCTGTGGTTACAGCGACCGATAAACCGGCCGGTCGAGGACACAAACTGCTACAATCAGCGGTAAAGAAGTATGCCATCGAGGCCTGTATACCCGTGTTGCAACCCGACAAGCTGCGCGACACTGCTTTTGTTGAAACGCTACAAGAAATTGGTGCTGAATTGTTTGTGGTCATCGCTTTTCGCATGCTCCCCGAAGTGGTATGGTCGATGCCTCGGTATGGCACATTCAATCTACACGCATCGCTGTTACCCCGCTACCGCGGAGCCGCACCAATCAACTGGGCGGTAATCAATGGCGACAAAGTAACCGGCGTAACAACTTTCTTCATCAACCGCGATATCGACACCGGCGACGTAATAGCGCAAGAAAGCATTGGCATCGCCGACACGGACAACGCCGGCACCGTACACGACCGACTGATGGAGATCGGCGCACGACTCACCCTTGATACCGTCAACAGCATAGAACGAGGCACTCTCAGCCGCATTCCCCAAGAGCAGCTCATAGCCAAGGGTGAGGAACCAACACCTGCCCCCAAGATATTCAAAGACACTTGCCGCATCGACTGGGCTACCCCGGCAACGCAAGTCCACAACCTCGTGCGCGGACTTGCCCCCTACCCTTCGGCATGGACAGAGCTCAGATTAACCCCTGAAGGTGAGCCTGTAAACATGAAAGTGACACAGACCGCTATCACCGATCGCATCCTCAATGCCGGGGAAGTGGCAATCGACTGTGGCCACCTATATGTAGGCACGTCGACGCAAGCCATCGAGCTGCTACAGATACAGCCTTCGGGCAAACGCTCAATGCCCACCGCCGACTACCTCCGCGGCCTCCGCTAATCTATTACATTTCAACACTTTTCAATCAGCTTAAAGTGCCACTTTAAATTATTTAAAGTGGCACTTTAATATGTTGTAACAGTCTAAAAAATAGAGGAATAAACCCTCTTTGTGTTGATTAGATGGAATTGGCACTCCTTTCAAACAGTTGAGCACCTTGTCGGAGTTTGGCAGTCCATCCATTGCCAATCCCACACGGCAAAAATAAATTTATAATGCAACAACTTTTCTGTGCTGATTTCACAGCGGATGCCGGATACCTACCCATTCGCACGTCGAAAAATTAGAGTAATTTTGTAGTGGAAAATGATAGCTAAGCCCCAATATGCTGAGGGCCGAGGCAACATTGCAAGAATGGCTAATTTGTTTTAAAAATGTATATAGAAAAATTCGTTATAACACTTATTAGCGGTATGTCACTGCTGGTAGCAACGGCATGCTCGAATAGTAGTGTTAGCAGTAACGAAAGTAGTAGCAATCAAAAGGAAGCTATAGAATCTGTATCTTCCAATTCGCTCGATCTTCCGAAAGAGTTCATCATTACAGAAGATGGTACAACGATTGAAAATTTTAACGACTTGGAGGATTCCTACATTGGATTTGGGTCGGACTGCAAGATATATTATCTTTCAAAAGTGAACGATAATAAAGCATATTATGAAGACCCTTCGATGAAGATAAGAGGCTACGACAATGCGTTGGAGCTATCATGGACCACAACTTCATCACGAACGTTTGAGGTTATTTCGTTTAGGAAGTATGAAATAAACCAACCATCTACTGATAGTGAAGAATACGATGAAATAGAGGAAGAGGAAGAAATGGGTTTTATCATGTTTTCTCCCACATTAGAAAGCAATAAAATTTTCATTCAGAGTAATGAATTTTCAGGCACATTATGTGGTAAAACTATTATCAAGTCAACCTTTAAGCATGATAATTCAATTGTTGATATAACTTTTTACAGTACTAAAGATGTCAGAAACTTAGGTTTTCCCAACACTCCGATTCAGTCGGTACTTGCTGAATTTAAAGGGGAAGTAAAGGAGCAACCACTTTTCATTAAAGTCTTCAAAGTTGACAATCCAAGTTTTAAATATTTCCTTACTGCCGCCACAAATTACAATTGTGAAGCTGAGCCCGATGACTACATAATCGATATGCTCAATCGTCGCCCACAATATACTGGAATTATTGACAACGATGGGAGAATATTCCTGATGTCAAGATAAATTGAATTTTACGAAAAAAATAATAGTGGCCGAGAATCGTCTCAGCCACTATTATTTTATTTGGTATATGGAGGATTATTCACCTTTGATGGCAGCGATGCCGGGGAGCACCTTGCCCTCGATGGCTTCGAGAAGTGCGCCACCACCGGTAGAAACGTAGCTTACCTGGTCGGCCATGCCAAACTTGTTGACACAAGCCACAGAGTCGCCACCACCTACGAGCGAGAATGCGCCATTGTCGGTAGCTTCGACAATTGCTTCGGCAATTGCGCGCGAGCCGGCAGTAAAGTTGTCAAACTCAAACACACCGGCAGGACCATTCCAAAGAATAGTCTTTGAAGGACGGATAGCCTCGGCAAAAGCCTTACGTGTTTTGGGGCCTGCGTCAAGACCTTCCCAGCCGTCAGGAATTTCCATCACTGATACTACCTGAGTATTAGCATCGTTGGAGAACGAGTCGGCGGCCACACAGTCGGTACCAAGCACGAGATTTACACCCTTCTCCTTAGCTTTTGCCATGATGTCGAGGGCGAGTTGCAGCTTATCATCCTCGCAGATAGAGTTGCCCACGTGGCCACCCATAGCTTTTGCGAATGTATAAGTCATGCCGCCGCAAAGAATCAGGTTGTCAACCTTGTCCATGAGGTTTTCGATGATGCCTATCTTGGTTGACACCTTAGATCCACCCATAATGGCAGTGAAGGGGCGCTTGATATCCTTAAGGATAGCGTCAACAGCGTTAACCTCCTTCTCCATCAGGTAGCCGAGCATCTTGTTGTCGGCATCGAAGTAGTCGGCAACAACGGCTGTTGAGGCGTGACGGCGGTGTGCAGTACCGAATGCGTCGTTAACATAAGCGTCGGCATAGCTGGCCAGCTTCTTGGCAAATGCCTTCTGACGCTCCTTCATCTCCTTCTTAGCGGCATCGTATGCGGGGTCCTCTTTATCGATACCGACGGGCTTACCCTCCTCCTCGGGATAGAAGCGGAGGTTTTCGAGCAGAAGCACTTCACCGGGTTTGAGATTAGCGGCAGCTTCATCAGCGTTTGCGCAATCGGGAGCCCACTTCACCTCACGACCGAGAGCCTTGGCCACGTCCTCGCGTATCTGGTTGAGCGAGAGTTTGGGGTTAACCTTACCTTTGGGTTTTCCCATGTGGCTCATGATAATCAGCGAGCCACCATCGTCAAGTATTTTCTTGAGGGTCGGGAGGGCGCCGCGAATACGGGTATCATCGGTGATTTTACCATTCTCATCGAGGGGCACATTGAAGTCAACGCGCACAATCGCCTTCTTGCCTGCGAAATTGTAATTGTCGAGTGTCATGATTTTGGTTCTTTTTAAAAGTTTGGTTTATTTGAATCTATAATTTCTTTCATTTGGTTGCAAAGCTTACGGGCCTCCTCAGCGGCACGCTCGGCAAAGTCAACGCCCTGCGATGCAAAGATAATACCGCGTGACGAATTTACCAAGAGCCCTATATCGTCAGTCATGCCGTAACGGCAAACTTCCTCAAGACTTCCACCCTGCGCACCCACTCCGGGCACGAGCAGGAAGCTTCGTGGAGCCACACGGCGTATGTCGCTGAACATCTCACCCTGGGTGGCGCCCACCACATACATCATCTCGTCGGGTGTAGCCCAAACCTGTGATTTTGTTATTACGGTCTCAAAGAGCCTTTGACCGTTGGCGTCTTCAATCAGCTGGAAGTCATGCGAGCCCTTGTTGGATGTAAGAGCAAGCAAAATCACCCAGTGCCCTTTATATCCCAGGAATGGAGTGACCGAATCTTCACCCATGTAGGGCGCCACGGTGATTGCGTCGACCCCCATATTTTCAAAGGCGGCGCGCGCA
This sequence comes from uncultured Muribaculaceae bacterium, assembly GCA_964517875.1. Classification (GTDB taxonomy): domain Bacteria; phylum Bacteroidota; class Bacteroidia; order Bacteroidales; family Muribaculaceae; genus JAJPXC01. Next base: position 8,275 of record CAZFEU010000019.1, read on the forward strand.
TATAGCTTTGATGTATTGCCTATATCGCCGCGCTTTGCGTCGAGAATGATGAATTGGTCGGGGTAGTTTTTGCGTATATACTCAATAGTTTGCTCGAGTACCTTTACCCCTTCCCAACCCATTGCCTCATAGAAAGCAGCATTGGGTTTGTAAGCCACACAATATGGTGCAGTAGCATCAATTATGGCTTTGTTGAACTTAAGCACGGCTTCTGCGTCATGTCCTATATGGTCAGGGATTTTCAGTGGATCACTGTCGAGACCTACGCAGAGGAATGAGCCCTTACGCATTATATTGTCGATGAGTTGCTGACGTGTCATATTTACGACTTATTTATTTATTATCTGCTATAGCTCGGTTGCCTTGAGCTTTTCAGCATTCTCCGCTATAGTGAGCTGGTCGATACATTCCTGGATATCGCCATCCATAAAAGCCTGCAGATTGTATATTGTATAGTTAATGCGGTGGTCGGTGATGCGCCCCTGCGGATAGTTATAGGTTCGTATCTTGGCCGAGCGGTCGCCGGTCGACACCATAGTTTTGCGGCGTGAGGCTATATCGTCGAGATATTTCTGATGCTCGCGGTCGTATATGAATGTGCGCAAGCGGCTTAGGGCACGTTCCTTGTTCTTGGGCTGGTCGCGAGTCTCAGTACACTCGATGAGTATTTCCTCGGTTGTGCCGGTATTGGGGTTGCGCCACATGTAGCGCAGTCGCACACCCGACTCCACTTTGTTCACGTTCTGGCCGCCGGCGCCTCCCGAGCGGAATGTGTCCCACTTTATCTCACCTTCGTTGATCTCCACGTCGAAAGCCTCAGCTTCGGGGAGCACAGCCACAGTGGCAGCTGATGTGTGCACGCGCCCCTGAGTCTCAGTGGCAGGCACACGCTGCACGCGGTGAACACCACTCTCGTACTTTAAGGTACCATAGACGTTGTCGCCGCTGACAGCAAGCACTATCTCCTTGAATCCTCCGGCAGCTCCTTCGTTGAAATTTGTGACCGCCACATTCCACCCCTTACTCTCGCAATACTTGCTATACATTTTATATAAGTCGCCTGCGAATATGGCAGCTTCGTCGCCACCTGTTCCGGCACGAATTTCAAGTATTGCGTTTTTAGAGTCTTCGGGATCAGCGGGAATGAGGAGCAGCTTTATCTCCTCCTCCACTTCCGGTAATTGAGCCTGTGCCTGGTCGAGCTGCTCACGGGCCAGGGTGCGCATATCAGGATCGGTTTCAGTTTCAAGCGCCATTCGCGCATCTTCAACATCGGCCAGCAGCTGGCGGTAGCGATGAGTTGTGCCTGTGAGCTTCTCAAGATCTTTATATTCTTTCGTAAGCTTGACATAGCGTTTCATGTCAGCTATAACCGAGGGGTCGGTAATCAGCGTTGACACCTCCTCAAATCGGGCGTCTATACCCTCTAAGCGGTCAAGCAATGGTGTTTGGGCCATATATTTCTATTTTGACGGCGAAGTTACAAAAATTATAGGAGTGCAGCTACCGTTTTAACTAAAATTGCTTAACTTTGACCCACAATTCACGGGTAGACCCAGCTCACCCCTAATCCTATCTCAAATGAACGACTACATTGAGACCCGCATCGACGTAACCCCGTGCGACGAAATAGCAACCGACCTCGTTGCCTATAATCTGTGTGAAATCGGCTATGAATCATTTGTGGCCGACACATCTGGCATAACCGCATATCGCCCTGCAAAGATAAACCTATCCGATGAGCAAATCCTTGATGCAGTCAAGGAGGCAATACCGGCCTACCACTTCCATGTGAAGCATGCCACCATCGAGGGTGAAGACTGGAATAAGGAGTGGGAGCGACATTACTTCCAGCCGATAGTGGTGGGAGATAACCGACTTGTTGTCCACAGCTCTTTCCACAAAGATTTCCCCAAATGCGATTACGACATAGTAATCGACCCCAAAATGGCATTCGGCACCGGGCACCACGCCACTACCTCACTAATAGTCAACCGGCTGCTTGAAGCTGACCTCACAGATAAATCGCTTATCGACATGGGCACCGGCACAGCCATCCTGGCCATCGTTGCCGCAATGCGTGGAGCCACGCCCGTGACCGGCATTGAGATCGACCCTGTAGCCTACGAAAATGCCATTGAGAACGTAGCACTCAACGGCCACGACGAAATAAAACTGATTTGCGGCGACGCATCAGCCCTTGACCATATTGAACCTGCCAATTGGCTTGTAGCCAACATTAACCGTAACGTCATAACCAGTGATATAAATCGTTACGCCTCGCATATTGTCGAAGGGGGCACCGCACTTTTCAGCGGCTTCTACATTGAGGATGTACCTATCATCGAGGAAGCAGCCGCCAATGTCGGATTAAAAGTAGTCAATGTAGACTCGCGCGACCGCTGGGCCTGCGTGCAATGCATAAAACATTAACTTACCAACCACATTCAATCACATAAATGTCTGAGACAGTTCTTAAGAACCTATATCGTCAAGTCACAGGCGTGGAGCCTGATTCAATAGAGACGCTCGCATCGGCGGGCTCTAACCGACGCTACCTACGCCTGAGCGGCCCGGTGTCGCTGGTAGGCGTTTTGGGCACATCGTTCAAAGAGAATGAAGCCTTCATATACCTTTCACAACATTTCCGCCAACGCGGACTTCCGGTACCAGAAGTTGTGGCCGTGTCAGACGACCGCATGTCATACCTCCAGGAGGACTTGGGCAACACGCTGCTGTTTCAAGAAATAGCCAAGGGCCGAGACACTCACTCATTCAGCGTCCATGAAAAGGAGCTGTTGGTTAAGACCATTCGCACGCTTCCAAATATCCAGTTCAACGGCGCAGTAGGGCTCGACTTCAGTAAATGCTACCCGCTGTCTGAATTTGATCTCCGTTCGATACTCTGGGATCTAAACTACTTTAAATACTGCTTCCTGAAGGCTACGGGGCTTGAATTTGAAGAAGATCGGCTGGAGGATGATTTTCATGCGATGGCCGAGGTATTGCTTCGTAGCCAATCGTCAACATTCATGTACCGCGACTTCCAGTCGCGCAATGTAATGATACGCGACAACGATCCATGGTTCATTGACTTCCAGGGGGGGCGCAAAGGCCCGTTCTACTATGATGTGGCCTCATTCCTTTGGCAGGCCAAGGCCAACCTCCCCGACTCGCTTCGCGATGAACTTGTCAACGAATATATCGACGCACTCCGAGCCTACAAGCCGGTAGATGAAGCATATTTCCGCGAGCAGTTGCGCCATTTCGTGCTGTTCCGCACACTGCAGGTACTGGGAGCATACGGATTCAGAGGGTATTTCGAGAAAAAACCGCACTTCATGCAATCAGTGCCTTACGCAATCGCCAACTTGCGCGAGCTTCTCGAAAAGTCATTCCCCGAATATCCCTACCTGACCAAACTACTTGATGAGTTATGCAACCTCAAAGAATTTGCCGATGGCCCTGAAAAGCGCGCACTCACCGTCAAGGTCTACAGCTTTGCATATAAAAAAGGTATTCCCAACGATCCCACAGGCAATGGAGGCGGGTTTGTTTTCGACTGTCGAGCTGTCAATAACCCGGGTAAATATGAGCGCTACAAACCCTTTACAGGACTTGACAAGGAGGTGATAACATTCCTTGAGGATGACGGAGAAATCACACCATTTCTCGACCACGCCACGCAGCTGGTAGATGCATCGGTTAAGCGATACATTGAGCGCGGATTTTCCAATCTGATGGTGTCATTCGGATGCACCGGAGGTCAGCACCGTTCGGTTTATTGCGCTCAACACCTTGCCGAATATTTAAACAAAAAGTTTAATATTAAGGTAGAACTGGTTCATCGTGAACAGAATATCGAACAGACACTAAAACCGGTTTAGACTACACCTGATGAAAGGAATGATTTTTGCAGCCGGCATGGGCACACGATTACGCCCACTGACCGACGACAGGCCAAAAGCACTGGTTGAAGTGTGCGGCACGCCCATGCTTGAGCGAGTAATCGTCCGTATGATTGAAGCCGGCGCAGATGAGATCGTGGTGAATACCCACCACTTATCACCAATGATTAAATCTTTCCTTGAAGTAAACGATGACTTCGGTATCACCATTCACATAAGCGATGAATCCAACCAGCTCCTTGATACCGGAGGTGGGGTACTCAAGGCTCGTCAATGGCTTGACGGAAACGAACCATTCCTGGTTCATAATGCCGATATAATGACCGACCTCGACCTGAAGAAAATGGTGAAGGAGCATGCCAGCACTGGTGCAGATGCCACCTTGTTGGTAGCGCCACGCAACACCTCGCGCTACCTGCTTTTTGACGATGAAATGAAAATGCGGGGGTGGGAGAACCGTAAAACGGGGGAGGCCATACCAACCAATATTGACGTTGCATCATATCAGGCTTTGGCCTTCGGAGGCATACACGTACTGAGTCCATCGATCTTCGATTACCTTGAGGAATGGAACGGCAGCGGAGAGATAAAAAAATTTTCCATCACCCCATTCTATGCTTCATCAGTAGGTAAAATAGACATCCGGGGATATAACCCACCCGCCGATTCTTATCGCTGGCTTGACATAGGCAAGCCCGAAACCCTTGCTCAGGCAGCCGAGATGTTTGGCCGTCAAGAGCCTATCCAAGAGTAAGACGCGAAAGTGGGAGGAGCGACGACGCGAGCTGGCACAGTGACGCAGCCGTGACCTCCTCGATTGCAGCTGCAATCTGTGACGTAGTCAGGGCTTGCCCTCGGTAAAGAGTGGCGCGCGCAGTCGACAGAGCCGTCTGTTCGGCATTATCCCGCGCCACAATCAGCTGCCCCACATACTGCCGTTTAACACGTGCCAAGGCTTGTGGATTGAGGGGCACATCAGCGAGTAAAGCAATCTCCCTGATTGCCAATCCGCAGCAACGTCTCACATCCTTATGGTCGCAGCCGAAGTATATAGAGAACAATCCGGCATCAGTCAGCAGCGCCGTGGAAGCCTCAACAGTGTAGACCAATCCTCTTTTTTCGCGAAGGGCCACATTAAGTCGGCTATTCATTCCCGGTCCACCCAAGATATTGGTGAGTAGTGCCAGAGCATGACGATCCGTGCCGTACATTCCACCTACCCTCGCTCCAAGCACGGTGTGTGCCTGATGGGAGTCTATGTCGCGCGACTGAGAAAATACCTCTACACGCTCTATTTCCCCGGTTACACTGCTACGGTTTCGCACCCCCGAGCGTTCGGTAACTCCAAAACAGCGCATCAATATGCGCTCAACTTTTGCCGTAATCTCAGGCCCGGAGTAGCACACAACCATATTTTGCGGATGATAGTACGTGTTGAGCCACCTTTGACAATCGCTTGAAGTAAACGAGCGTAATGCGTTGATATTTCCGAGGATGTTGTGAGCCAGTGGAGAACCGGCAAATATCAATTCGTCAAAGTCATCAAATACAGCATCGGCCGGTGAATCAAGATAGCTGTCAATTTCATCGGCCACTACTTCTCTCTCCCGATCAAGCTCATCGGCCGGAAAAACGGAGTGATATATAAGGTCGGAGAGTAGCTCGGCCGAGCGTTCAATATGCCCTGCCGGGGCAACGGTGTAAACCGCCGTCTCCTCCTTAGTGGTATAAGCATTGAGCTCACCACCTACAGCTTCCATGCGATTGATGATGTGATAGGAGCGACGGTTGGTTGTGCCTTTGAAGATAGTGTGCTCCACAAAATGTGCGAGTCCATAATCAGAAGGTGACTCATCTCGGCTACCGGCTCCGATTATCACACAGCAATACTCCACGTTGCCGTGCGATGGGATGTGCACACACCTTTGCCCATTAGGTAGAGTGAAATATCTCGGTTGCGTATCCATCTTGGCCTGTACTTATTGCGGATCGATCCATCGTCCTGAGTCCTTGATAAGCTGAATGAGTTGAGGGAGTGCCGTTTCGGCTGGGATATTCTTCTTCACACATTCCTTGCCGCGATAAAGACTCACATTTCCCACGCCAGCCCCTACGTAACCGAAATCGGCATCAGCCATTTCTCCAGGGCCATTGACCACACAACCCATCACACCTATCTTCAGCCCCTTTAAGTGTCCTGTAGCCTCCTTAACCTTGGCAAGGGTTGACTGAAGGTCAAAAAGGGTACGTCCGCAACCTGGACAAGCTATGAACTCAGTGCGGGTGAACCGTTGACGTGCCGCTTGCAGAATACGGAAAGCCAAAGATGCGCGTTGTGCCGCCGAGAGTTGCGGTGCGTCTATCATTATGCCATCTACAAGCCTATCGATAAGCAACTTACCGAAATCGGTCGCTGCTCGGAGCGCTACATCATCGTAAGACAATCCGTCATATCGCATAACTGCTACCACAGGTGTAGTATCTCCATCACGCCACATGCGGTGAACCTCGGCTGCTATTTCTGCGGGCGCATTTTTATGATCACTCCTGAGATAAATCACACCCTTTGCGCTTTTCATCTCACTGTCGTTGGTAAAGACATCGGGCTGAAATCCGGGGTCATACACGGCTTCGCTATCGATATCCAATACAGCGATGGGATTATCTCCACCTATCAGTCCGCTGGGTGCGGTTGTACGCCTTTTGGGTGAAATGGGGTCGAAATCCGGAGCTTTCTCTCCTGCGATATGATCATGCCCGTTGCGCGAGGTAATGTAATCAACCAGCGCACGTGCCACGGGAATCTCATTAGCGGGACTTTCGCTGAGAGATACACGTATGGTATCCCCTATTCCGTCGGCGAGAAGCGTGCCTATGCCCACGGCCGATTTGATCCGCCCATCCTCTCCGTCGCCAGCCTCCGTGACTCCAAGATGAAGCGGGAAGTGCATATCTTCGGCATCCATCGCCCTGACCAGACGGCGCACCGTCTCAACCATAATCACAGTATTTGATGCCTTTATTGAGATTACAATATCCTTGAAATCAACCTTTCGGGCCACTCTAAGAAATTCCATGGCGCTTTCTACCATACCGGCCGGAGTGTCGCCGTAGCGGCTCATTATCCGGTCGGAGAGAGAACCATGATTAACACCTATTCGCACGGCGGTGCCATGCTTGCGGCACAGCTCGTAGAATGGAATCAAAGCCTTCTCAATGCGCAACAGCTCAGTGGCGTACTCATCATCGGTGTACTCAATCTTGCGGAATGTACGTCCGGGGTCAACGAAATTGCCCGGATTGATACGCACTTTTTCCACTTCTGTCGCAGCTGCGAAGGCCGCTTTGGGATTAAAATGGATATCGGCTACAAGGGGCACTAAAACGCCTTGTTGTATAATCTGTCGTCGTATCTCACCCATATTATGGGCCTCGCGCTCACCTTGAGCGGTAAGACGCACATAGTCAGCCCCGGCAGCTGCAATCTCTATGCATTGGGCCACCGATGCGGCAGTATCCATAGTAGATGTGTTGGTCATCGATTGAAGGCGTATGGGATTGGTGCCTCCAAGCGGTGTGTCACCTACTTTCACTACCGACGAGCAACGGCGCTGGTAATCGAAACTCATACTTTGTAGCGATATTGTTCTTTCTTAAGCTCCTCGTTGGCCTTTACTATCTTAGCTGACAATCCCTTTCTGTACTCCGCGAAACGCGCCGCAACGCCTTCATCACTCAATGCGAGGATCTGAGTGGCCAGGATAGCGGCATTAAGTCCGCCATTGATGCCGACAGTGGCCACGGCAAGACCCGGAGGCATCTGCACGATTGACAGCAATGCGTCGCGGCCATCAAGCGATGAATTGATTGGAACACCAATCACAGGCAGAGTGGTCATAGCCGCGATTACGCCCGGCAAGGCAGCGGCCATACCGGCAGCAGCGATTATCACTTTCAACCCGCGCCCCGCCGCCTCGCGCGAAAACTTCTCAACCTCGGCGGGAGTGCGATGGGCCGAAAGAGCGTTCATTTCAAACGGTATTTCCATTTCATCGAGGAATGCAGCCGCTTTTCTCAGTATGGGCAGATCGCTTGTGCTACCCATTATTATGCTTACTAAAGGAGTCATATATAGTTTTATTTATAGTAATTGATTTAAATCAGCCATTGTGGTTATCAGCATCACCGACGAGAACCCAACCAACAATCCAGCCGCTATCTGCCATAGGGTATGACGATTGAGTATGAGCCGAGCGGTGCACACCAGGCCGGCCACTATCACTGTGAGCATTGCGAAGTGAGTGAGATCAATCATCGTTTGACCATATTTGATAAGGAAGAACACAAAACCGACAAAGCCTCCCATGGCTGCTGCGTGGGCGCTTATCTTCCACCACAAGTTTACCACATCAACTATCAGGAGAGCCACCGCACCTCCTATAACGAACAGCCACAACCACGACGGTGCATGTACACTGTTAAGATACACGGCACAGCCGCAATATCCCAGGAATGCAGCTGAATACGGGATAATGCGCTCCTTTCGTCGCTCAAGATTGGTGGACTTGACTATTCTGAAAGCATAAAGTAGCATTATCACCACCATTGGCACAAAGCCGGTAAGCGCCAGCGTAATAAGTAGTGTGACCCATTGCACCTCAGGCTGCACGTAATGGAGCACCGTAACTTGAAATGCCAAAAAAATGGCGTAGGTGGGGATAAACATAGGGCTGAACAACAGCGAAATAATCCGGGCACTCGCAGTGAGCCATGTATCCAATGGCGATGTAAGGGTTTGTGCCGCCACTGCGCTGACCGCTTCAGCTTTGATTTCCACCGGCTCCACCACGCTATTATCTGCGGGCGCCGGCTCATTATCCTGAACCTCCTCTACAAGGGGAGTTTCCACATTCTTATCACCAGGAGCCTGGAGCGAATTATCTTGTTGATTTTCTATTGACATATCTTTCTATATTATTGCCGGCATACAGCTTAAATAGTCCGTCTCAACCGGGCTACCGGAATATTCATACGTTCTCTATATTTGGTCACTGTACGACGTGCCATGTCAAGACCGTCCTCTTTAAGTAAAGCTGTGATGGCCTCGTCGCTGAGGGGATGGTGTTTATTTTCTGCATCAATCACCTTGCGGATTTTCTGCTCGATGATGTGTGATGTTGTATCAGGATCACTTTCCTTAGGACGCTCGTTGAAAAAAAACTTGAGCGGGAAAGTGCCATAAGGTGTCATTACATACTTCGATGCAGTGGCACGCGAGATCACCGACGCATCCAATCCTGTGACGGAAGCAATATCTTTCAGTATCATAGGATGCAAATCCGTACGGTCGCCCGTACGAAAAAAATCGCGTTGCAGCGTGACGATGGCGCGCATCACACTCAGCAGCGTGTCCTGTCGCATCTGCAGGGTGCGCATAAACCCTGTCGCCTCATCGCGACGCTGCTTTATGAAGGCGTTGGTCTCGGCTTTATGCGGAGTCATTGCACTATCAGATGCGTGTGGGTAAGCGTCGACGCTGAATGTCGGCGATACCCTCAGCTCTGGAATAGCCGTAAGAAGAGTCACAGTGAGGTGGTCGCCATCGACATCGACACTGAATTCAGGCACAATCTGACGCTGGCGTTCATCATCGGGCGAACCTCCGACTATGCCGCCGGGCTTGGGATTAAGGCGACGTATCACCTCTACTGCGGCTTTAAGTCGCTCGGGTGTCAGTGCGAGCATCTTTGACAGCTTGTCGTAATGCTTTTTTGAGAAAAGATCAAAATAATCTTTGACAATCTCCTTAGCATCGCTCACACTTTCAATGGGTTTAAGCCGCTGGAGCTGCAACAGGAGTGAATCGCGTAGATCCATCGCCCCTACCCCAGCCGGTTCAAGTGACCGTATCTGCCGCCACACATTCCGTACTCGCTTCTCATCATCTACAATCCCGGCTATGGCAAGATCTGAAGTCAGTTCAGGCACTGTGCGGGTCATATATCCATTGTCATCAAGATTCCCAATGATATAATGTGCGATACGGCGGTCAAGATCATCAAGGTCAAGATCGGTGAGTTGATCAGTGAGCTGATCCATAAGCGATGACGACGAAGCCACGGCCTGCGGTTCGTAATACCGTTGGTCCGACATATGATTGGGTGCTTCGAGACGATACCAGGGGACTTCATCTCCGCTATAGTCGGCCATTTGAACCTCCTCGGCTGTTTCGTTGAAATCGTTCGTATCGTCCGAGGTATCAAGATCATGCACCTCCTCAAGTGCGGGATTCTCATCAACAGCCTGACGCACAGCCTCCTCCACTTCGGGTCCGTTCATCTCAAGCAGGCGCACGTATTGCACCTGCTGGGGCAACATGTGTTGTTGCTGTCGTTGCTCGGTAGTGAGAATCGGTGTGGTCTTCATATCCACGGCAAAGTTACAACTTATTCGCGAGAAAACGCGTACACGCGAAGCTGCGATTTTCATATCCCAGCACACAATGCCAGGGATATTGAAAAAATTGCTCATTAAACGCCGATGGTGGTTCGTATCTCAAAAACAATGTGTAACTTTGCACTCTGAAAAAGTAATTTCTTAGCAGATGAAAGTAATCAGAAGCGTAAAAGAACTTTCACAACTCACTGCGACCCTGCGCAATGAGGGTAAATCGATAGGCTTGGTCCCAACCATGGGGGCGCTCCACGCCGGCCACCGCTCACTTGTTGACCGCTCGGTCAAGGAGAATGACATCACGGTAGTGAGCGTTTTTGTCAACCCCACCCAGTTTAACAACGCCCACGACCTGGCCACATATCCCCGCACCGAGGAGGCTGACTGTCAGCTACTCGAACAAGCCGGGGCTGACTACGCATTCGTGCCTACCGTCGAGGAGATGTACCCCGTGCCCGACACCCGCCAGTTTGACCTCGGCGAGGTGGCCGCAGTGATGGAAGGCCCCATGCGCCCAGGCCATTTCAACGGAGTGGCGCAGATAGTGAGCCGCCTTATGGAATACTCCCACCCTACCCGAGCATATTTTGGCGAGAAGGATTTCCAGCAGATAGCTGTTATCCGGCGCATGGTAGAATTGCTCAACCTTGATGTGGAGATAGTGGATTGCCCTATAGTGCGTGAGTCCGACGGTCTGGCCCTGAGCAGCCGCAACGTGCGACTTACTCCCGAAGGGCGCAAAATTGCCCCGGCAATACATCGCATCCTCGCCGAAAGCACACATTGGGTCAAAGAGCTCACTCCTGATGAAGTTATCGACCGCGTCATAGCTTTGATAAACAGCAAAGAAGGCCTCGAAGTAGAATATTATCAGATAGTCAATGCTCTCACGATGCAGCCATTGAGTTCATGGCCAAAGCCAGGTGAACCCGACGCCGTGGGTTGTATCACCGTGTATTGCGGCGATGTAAGACTGATTGACAACATAAAATATCCCCGCTCATGATGTACGTTGAAGTTCTCAAGTCTAAAATCCACCGCGTCACAGTCACTGAAGCACGCCTGGACTACATCGGGAGCATTACCATAGACCAGGACCTGATGGATGCCGCAGGCATAATCCCCGGCGAGCGTGTTTATATCGTAGATAACAACAACGGGGAGCGTCTTGACACATACACCATAGCCGGCGAACGCGGCTCGGGGGTAATATGCCTTAATGGAGCAGCCGCTCGCAAAGTGCAGCCAGGCGACATAGTGATAATCATGAGCTATGCCACCATGCCCATCGACGAGGCGCGCCAATTCCAACCACAGGTAATATTCCCCGACACCAAAACCAACCGTCTCATTTAACCTCAAGCACCCTCTAACCCATCATCTAACATATGTTTGAAAATCTCAGCGACCGCCTTGAACGAAGCTTTAAGATCCTCAAAGGACAAGGCAAAATCACAGAAATCAACGTAGCCGAAACCCTGAAGGATGTGCGCAAAGCACTGATGGAGGCCGATGTAAACTACAAGGTAGCCAAACAGTTTATCGACACCGTAAAGGACAAAGCCATAGGTCAGAACGTGATAAACGCCATCAAACCCAAAGAATTGATGGTAAAAATTGTGCACGATGAGCTTACGGCACTGATGGGCGGCGAGACCACTCAAATCAACCTCGCCGGCAATCCCACAGTAATATTGATGTCGGGTTTGCAAGGTTCAGGTAAAACCACCTTCTCAGGCAAGCTCGCCAAGAAGTTAAAGAGCGAGAAAGGGAAACGTCCACTACTTGTAGCGTGCGACGTTTACCGCCCTGCAGCTATCGACCAGCTCAAGGTACTCGCCGAGCAGATCAATGTGCCCGTATACACCGAGGAGGGTAACAAGAACCCCGTAGAGATTGCACGTCATGCGATAGATTACGCCAAAGCCAATCACCTCGACCTGGTAATCGTCGACACCGCCGGACGTCTGGCTGTTGACGAACAAATGATGGATGAAATCGAGGCCATCAAGAAAGCGATCAAGCCGCAAGAAACACTTTTCGTGGTCGACGCAATGACAGGTCAAGACGCGGTAAACACAGCCAAAACATTCAACGACCGCCTTGACTTCGACGGCGTGGTGCTGACAAAACTTGACGGTGACGCTCGTGGTGGTGCCGCCCTCTCGATTCGCACAGTAGTCACCAAGCCCATCAAATTTGTGGGTACAGGTGAGAAGCTCGATGCCATCGACCCCTTCCACCCCTCACGTATGGCCGATCGCATCCTGGGCATGGGCGATATAGTGTCGCTTGTAGAAAAAGCCCAGCAGCAATTCGATGAGAAAGAGGCACGCGCTCTCGAGGAGAAAATTCGCAAGAATAAGTTCAATTTCAACGACTTTCTCAAACAGATTGAACAAATCAAGAAGATGGGCAACATCAAGGATCTCGCATCCATGATTCCGGGCGTAGGCAAAGCAATCAAAGATATTGACATCGATGACAACGCCTTCAAGAGCATCGAAGCAATCATCCACTCCATGACCGAGCAAGAACGCATCAATCCCGAAATCATCAACGGCTCACGCCGCCAGCGCATAGCCAAAGGTTCGGGTACATCGATGCAGGAGGTCAACCGATTGCTTAAGCAGTTCGAGACCACCCGCTCAATGATGAAGATGGCCACTTCCAAAAATCCAATGAAAATGATGCGCGACATGCGTCGCGCCCGCCGATAATCGCACTATGACCACCATAATTGACGGCAAAGCCACAGCAACGGCAATAAAGCAAGAATTAGCTGCCGAAGTTGATAAAATCATTGCGGCCGGGGGCAGGCGACCTCACCTGGCAGCTATACTTGTAGGCCATGACGGCGGTTCGGAAACGTATGTGGCCAATAAAGTTAAAGCGTGTGAGGTATGCGGCTACGACTCCACGTTAATCAGATATGACGAGGACGTAACTCAGGCTACACTGCTCGAAAAGATAGCCCAACTCAACGCCGATCCTGCTGTTGACGGATTTATCGTGCAACTTCCGCTGCCACGGCACATCGACGAGCAAAGCATCATTGAAGCTATCGACCCTGCTAAGGATGTCGATGGCTTTCATCCCGTCAACGTAGGACGGATGACGATAGGTTTGCCATGCTTTCTCCCTGCCACCCCGGCGGGCATAATGGAGCTGCTACGACGCTACAACGTGCCAACCGACGGTCGCCGCTGCGTGGTGCTGGGACGGAGCAACATTGTGGGCAAACCGATGGCCATGCTCATGTTACAGAAAGGCAATCCTGGCAATGCAACAGTCACCTTGTGTCATAGCCACACCCAAGGCATCAATGAGATATGCCGGGAGGCCGACATTATTATTGCCGCCCTTGGAGCCCCGGGCTTCGTCACAGCCGACATGGTGAAGGAGGGGGCTACAGTAATTGATGTAGGCACCACCCGTGTGCCCGACGCATCGCGCAAGTCAGGCTTCCGTCTTTCAGGCGACGTTGACTTTGTCAATGTAGCTCCCAAGTGCGCATTCATCACTCCCGTTCCCGGGGGTGTAGGCCCTATGACCATTGTGTCATTGATGCGCAATACCCTTCAAGCTTACCGTTCCAAACACTGACACTTAACCAAGCCTCCTCTCTTGCTGGTCTTTCTCTTGATTCTTGCCGGACTATGCGCACAGGCCGTCGAATCGACACATGCAACGGCCACGCTGCTATTTGCCGGGGATGCGATGATGCACCAGGCACAGATTGACGCTGCACGCCTTGCTGATGGATCGTACGACTACGACACGTGCTTTGTGGAGGTGTCCCCGATTATCCGAAATGCCGACTATGCCATAGTCAATATGGAGACGCCTCTCGGAGGCGCTCCCTTCACAGGTTATCCATGCTTCAGTGCTCCCGACAGCTACGCCACGGCTCTGCGCAATGCCGGTTTTGACCTATTTCTCACGGCCAACAACCATACTCTCGACCGCCGCGACCGGGGGTTGCGACGCACGGTGGCCACTCTTGACTCGCTCCATATTCCACATATCGGCACATACACCTGCATTGAACAACGCTCCGAACGTTTACCCATGATTAAGGACATCAATGGGTTTAAGGTAGCAATGCTCAACTACACATACGGCACCAACGGTATCGCAATACAGGGGGATGTGGTGGTGGACTACATTGACCGGTCAACCATATCGACCGATATAGCCAACGCACGTGCTGAAGGGGCCGAAATAATCATGGCCGCAATACATTGGGGCAATGAATATCAGCTGCTCCCACACCAGTCGCAGAAAGATCTGGCAAGATTCCTTGTCGACCAAGGGGTTGAGCTGATAATAGGCTCACATCCACACGTAATTCAACCTATGGAGATGCATACAGGCAAGGATGGACGAAAATCATTGATAGTGTACTCGCTCGGTAATTTCATATCCAACATGAAGACGCGCGACACCCGTGGAGGCGCTCTTGTCGAGGCTACATTACGCCGCGACTATACGGGCCGGGCCTACGTAGGCAACGCAAGCTATCGCCTGGTATTCACTGAGGCTCCGTCGGCCAATAACCGCCACTTCCGACTATATCCCGCCGAGGATGTGACATCAGGAGCCTGGGTGTCACTCTGCCGTGCCTTTACACAATCGGCCACAGCCATATTCGACCGACATAATATTGATGTAGACCGCAACACATCCCATGTGGTTTTTCCTAAAATTATCTCTCTATCTCCACGCACTCGATCATGGCTCAACCGCATGTTGAGTCCAGTACTCAGCATTCAGCCCCGGGACATGTCAAAAGATTAAGGCAATGCGGTAAGTTGCAAAAGCGAGCAACCAGGCCACAGCCGTATTGTAGACCACGGCAAAAGCTCCGTAACGCCAACTGCCACTCTCCTTGATTATTGCCGTTATTGTGGCCAGGCATGGGCAGTACAACAAGATGAATACCATAAAGGCCAAAGCTGAAGCCGGTGTGAAATCAGGTTTGGCACCTGGGCTCGACGACACCGTAATGCGCTCGGATAGAGTTTCGTCAGAGGCTTCTTCATCACCAGTGTAAAGCACACCCAGCGTTGAGACCACTATCTCCTTGGCTGGCACACCAGCCAAAAGAGCTACCGTGGCACGCCAATTACAGCCAATAGGTTCGAATACGGGATTGATGGCTTTGCCAATCATCTCAAGGTATGAGTCGTGGTCGGGGTCGACTGTTCCGTCGTCAACTCGTTGGACATCATCGGTGGATACGGTCGTTGATGAGGTGTCGCGCAGGGGAAGATAGTTAAGAGCCCACACAATTATGCTGGCCACCAGGATGATGCCGCCCATCTTTTTGAGATATTGCTGCCCTTTCCACCATGTATGTCGCAATGAAGCACGCATGGTAGGTACTCGATATGGGGGGAGCTCCATAACAAATGGCGTGACATCGGCCTTGAAATAGAACTTGCGCAGCATCCGGGCTGTGATCATCGCCACAAAAATGCCAAGCATATACAACGAGAAAAAAACGAGAGCCGCATGTGCCGAGAAAAATGTGCCAATGAGCAGCACATAGATTGGCAAACGGGCCGAACACGACATAAAGGGGTTGATGAGTATGGTGATAAGGCGCGAGCTCTTGCTCTCGATAGCCCTCGCGGCTATAATGGCAGGAACGTTGCAGCCAAAGCCCATCACCAACGGTATGAATGACTTGCCGTGCAATCCTATGCGATGCATAAGCTTATCCATAATGAAAGCCGCCCGGGCCATGTAGCCCGAATCCTCCATAAACGAGATACAGAAAAAAAGTATCAATATATTGGGAAGGAATACTATAACTCCTCCCACACCTCCGATCACACCATCCCCCATAAGGTCCTTGAGCGGCCCGGCAGGCATATTGGCTTCAACAACCCTACTCAACCAACTCACTCCCGACTCAAGCCATTCCTGAGGGTATGAGCCAAGCCAGAATGTAAGCCAGAATATAGTGAACATGATGGCAAGGAATATGGGGAATCCGAATAGCTTATTGGTGACAAGGGCGTCAATTATGCGGGTTGACTCCGATGTACTCTGGGGACGATCCTCCATCGTTTCGACAAGCGCACCGCTGATGAAACCATATTTCTCGTTGGCCACAACCGATGACACATCCTCATCGCAGATTGCCTCCACGGCAGCTACCTGGCGGTCGCGCAGGTCAAACAATTCATCACGTTGAGGATCGTCGGCAAACATCTCCTCCACCTCACGGTCGCGCTCCAGCAACTTAATTGCGAGATAGCGAGGTGAGAATTGACGCCCCACATAGGGGTCTTGCTTCAGACGATCAATGATTAATCGCAGGCTTTGCTCTACGTCCTGTCCGAGATTTACATGCACGTGGCGCACATCTCGCTGCTTCCCCTCATAGACCGCAATTATCGTGTCGAATAAATTGTCTATTCCACGCCCGGTTTTTGACACTGTAGGCACAATGGGCACTCCGATCATGCCACTGAGTTGTTCATAGTTGAGTTTTGCACCTGATGCTCGCAACTCGTCGTACATGTTCAGCGCTATCACCATTGAGCGATCCATGTCGATGAGCTCGGTAGTGAGATAAAGGTTGCGCTCAAGATTGGAAGCATCAACCACGTTGACTATCACATCGGGCGATTCATCTTTAAGATAGCGCCGCACATACAGTTCTTCGGGTGAATAGGCAGTGAGCGAATAAGTACCTGGCAAATCTACAAGATTGATGATATAATCGCCATGATGTACTACTCCCGATGTGGCTCCGACAGTTACGCCGCTGTAGTTACCTACGTGCTGTTTAGCACCTGACGCATAGTTAAATAGTGAAGTTTTACCACAATTGGGGTTGCCAACCAATGCCACATTTATCGTGTGACTGGCTGTGTTGTAGTGCTTCAACGGCTGTTCGCTATCACCCTCATTCAGCAGATTGACATGCCCTATGGGTTGACTTGACACATCAGGGTCGAGCTTTATTACTTCTACAAGGTGGGCTTCATTTAGGCGCAGCGACACCTCATACCCCATCAGACGATATTTTACGGGATCGCGCAAGGGTGCGCTTTGCAGGGCCGTAATTTCACGACCTCGCACAAATCCCATTTCTATCACCCTCTTTCGGAATGCACCGTGGCCGT
Source organism: uncultured Muribaculaceae bacterium (assembly GCA_964517875.1). Classification (GTDB taxonomy): domain Bacteria; phylum Bacteroidota; class Bacteroidia; order Bacteroidales; family Muribaculaceae; genus JAJPXC01. The sequence goes on from CAZFEU010000019.1 coordinate 25,778, forward strand.
GAATCTTGACCACAACTGCTTTCTCTCCCGGTTTGAGGTCCGACAGTCTTAACTTCATCCTCTCCTATGCGATTCTTTACTAAATTCTATGCGGTATATTCGCAATGCAAATTTCCGAAAATTCCCTTTTACTTATTTATACTCAGTCTAAATTATAACATTTTTTAACCACAGCTTCGACGTCAGCATCATATTCCGTTCAGTCCGCCACCTGTATTCTTCGGGAAGTGTTATCGGCCAACACGTTAAGCACTATCTGATGAATCTGCTGCTTCAGCTGCTCAAGGAATTGGGCAGGAGAGTCGTCGCCGCGTTCTATCATGCGCAGTCTGCGCTCCCAAATACCGGTGAGCTTGGCACTTTTAAGCAATTCCTGATTAATAGTGTCAATGAGGTCGATGCCTGCCTGTGTGGCAATAATGTTCTTGCGTTCACGGCGTATATAGCGGCGCTTGAACAATGTCTCGATTATTGCGGCTCTTGTTGACGGTCTGCCGATTCCATTCTCCTTCATTGCCTCACGCAGGTCCTCATCGTCAACAGTTTTTCCCGCCGATTCCATTGCTCGCAACAATGTGCCCTCGGTATAGTACTTCGGTGGTTGTGTCTGTTTCTTTTGTAGCGATGGTGTATGTGGCCCTGACTCCCCTACGGCAAATGGTGGTAATATACCTTCATCAGTAGCCGAAGTAGCTCCCTCTTCCTTCTTCACTCCGTAGCTGAAAACATTACGCCATCCGGGGTCGGTGATCACCTTACCTGTGGCCTTAAAGCCCTGGTGGTTGACATCGGCCATTACAGTCGTCTGCTCAAATTGGCAATCGGGGTAGAATGCGGCGATAAATCGTTGGGCAATAAGGTGATACATCTTGCGTTCATCCCCCACAAGTGTCTTAGGCGACTCTCCCGTAGGGATAATGGCATGGTGGTCGGTGACCTTGGAGTTGTCAAAGACTTTCTTGGATTTAGGCAATTTTTTGGCAAGAATCTGCGCAGTCAGGGCAGCATAAGGCTCCATCTGCTTCAAAATTTGGGGCACCTTGGGATAAATGTCATCCGACAGGTAGGTCGTGTCAACACGGGGATAGGTAGTGACTTTCTTTTCGTAAAGTGTCTGTATTAGCCGCAGTGTTTCATCAGCGGTCCATCCCCATTTTTTATTACATTCCACCTGTAGCGATGTAAGGTCGAATAGTCGTGGCGGCTGCTCTTTACCTTTCTTTCGCTGAACCTCGATAATTGTAAGCGGGTGTGAATTTATAGCGTTTAACGCCTCCTGAGCTTCAGCTTCGGTTTTGAAACGTCCGGAAGTAGCATTGAATACGACATCGCGGTACACCGTTTTGAGCTCCCAGAAGTCCTCTGGCTTAAAGCTGTCAATTTCGCGCTGTCGCTGCACTATCAGTGCGAGCGTAGGGGTCTGCACACGGCCTATCGACAGCACCTTACCAGGCTCGGAATATTTCAGCGAATAAAGACGGGTGGCATTCATGCCCAGAATCCAGTCACCTATAGCGCGCGACAGTCCGGCATGATAGAGCCGGTCGAAATCGCTTTGAGGACGCAAGTTTTTGAACCCGTCGCGTATAGAGTCGTCGGTAAGCGACGAAATCCACAGCCTGTCAACGGGGCACTTCACGCCTGCTTTTTGCATCACCCACCGTTGTATCAGCTCACCTTCTTGCCCGGCATCGCCGCAGTTAATCACTTTATCGGCCTTTGAAATCAGTGTTTTAATTACATCAAACTGGCGTTTAATGCCGTTGTCATCAATTATTTTTATTCCAAACTTTGGTGGAATCATCGGCAATGCACCGAGCGACCATCGCTTCCACAGGTCGGTGTAGTCGTGTGGTTCCTTTAGGCAACAAAGATGTCCGAAAGTCCATGTGACACAGCACTTTTCACCTTCGTAATACCCTTGTCGCTTCACGTTTGCACCCAATATCTTAGCTATATCGGCAGCAACGCTTGGTTTCTCGGTGATGCAGACTATCATAGGTGCTTGGCTTCATTCCACAACTCATCCATCTGCGCAAGCGTAAGATCCTTGATGCGCACACCCTGCTCAGTGGCACGTTGCTCAATGTGGTTGAAGCGTTTTATAAATTTCTTGTTGGTTTTTTCAAGTGCATTCTCGGGGTTGACTTTGTAGAGACGGGCTGCATTGATTACGCTGAAGAGCAGGTCGCCAAATTCCTCTTCAATGTGGGCTTTGTTTCCTTCGGCTATAGCCGATTTAACCTCCCGCAGCTCCTCTCCCACTTTATCCCAAACATCCTCTCGGTTTTCCCAGTCAAATCCCACGTTGGCTGCTTTCTCCTGTATGCGGTCAGCTTTGATCATGGCCGGAAGTGCTGATGGAACTCCTGCAAGCACAGTGCGGTTGCCTCCACGCTCTTTGAGCTTTAATTCCTCCCAGTTTTGGAGCACCTCCTCCGATGATCCTACTTTGGCGTCGCCAAACACGTGAGGATGGCGGAATATCAGCTTGTTGTTGAGCAAATCGGCCACATCGGCAATATCAAACTGCTCTTTTTCTTCACCAATCTTTGCGTAGAATAATATATGTAGCAGTACATCGCCAAGTTCTTTGGCAATGTTGGCGGTATCGTCGTTAATCAGTGCTTCGGCCAACTCGTAAGTCTCCTCGATAGTATTGGCGCGCAGACTCTCGTTGGTTTGCTTGGCATCCCAAGGACACTTCACGCGTAATATATTAAGTGTGTCAATCACCCGCCCCAGGGCGGCAAGTTTTTCTTCTTGTGTATGCATTATCGTTTATATTATTGAGGGGTAGGTAGGCCCACCTGTGTTTTAAGCCCACAAAGTTACTAAATTTTCCAAACAAGGGAGTGTCAAAATTGGCAATCTCATCAAGATTGCCTACCTTTGAACATCTTTATCAATCATTGTTACAGGCAGCATATGAAATTAAACACTAATATATTATCAATCAGCCTTCTGTTTACACTATTCACGATATTGCCAATCTCGGCCGCAGGGATTGACTACTCCCAACTGGAAGCAGCAGAGCTGAAAATCAATCAATACGACATCGAAGCCGCCCGCGAGCATATCGACAAGTTTCTTAGCCAGGGGCGACGCAAAGCCAAGCCCACCGCCCAAATGAGAGCCGAGGCCGACTCGCTCAACGAGCGTATTGACCGCGTGGCCATGATGCTCGACCGCGTGGAACACATCGAGGTTGTGGATTCAATGGTTGTAAACCGTTCAGACTTTTTCAAACATTACAAGCTTACCCCAGATGCCGGAAGCCTATTTGACACGGCATCGCTTCCTGACGAGCTGCGTCAAGGAGCTACTGGCATCGGTTATAAGTCGCCTGACGGACGCAAGATCGTTTGGACCCGATCAGACGACGCCTCATCAATCAAGCTTGTTGAAGCTTCCGCCCTTACCGATGGCTCATGGGAGCCCCCCACACCTTTGGCAGGCTCATTGGTGCAGGGTGACAACATAGGCTATCCATTCATGCTTGCCGACGGCATAACACTGTACTACGCTTCCGACGGCGATGGTTCGCTCGGCGGTCTTGACATATGGCTATCACGCTTCGATGGTGAGCGCTGGCTGGAGCCTCAGAATATCGGAATGCCCTACAATTCACCGTACGACGACTATATGTTGGCCATCGACGAACTAACGGGTGCGGGCTGGTGGGCCACCGACCGCAATCAGCTCGGCGATATGATCACGATCTACATGTTTCGCCCCAACGAGATTCGTGAAAACTATCCTGAGGACACACCCAACTTAGCGTCACTGGCTATGCTCACTTCTATTAGCGACACATGGCGTAATCCTCAGGGCGTAAAGGATTTTCTAACAAAATTCAAAGTCAGCACCTCGAAAAATCACAATCCATCCGGGTCGGAACGAGAGTTCACATTATCACTCGGCAATGGACGCGTTTATTACACCCTCGACGACTTTAAATCTACCGCTGCACGTGAGGCCATGGAAGACTACCTGATAATGCAAGACGAAATACGCGTTGACCGCATTGACCTTGACAATCTACGCAAGGAGTATGCCCAGGGCAATCCCGCTAGTCACAACGACATAATCATGCTCGAGGAGAAAATACGCAATCGTCAACGCCAACTAACCCAGGCCCGAAACCGCGTAATCTCCCTCGAAATCGGCCGATAAATACACACTACCCATTATCACTCACTCCATCTTATGATCACATTCCTGATTTCTCTCGCCATTCTTATTGGCGGCTACTTTATATACGGTGTAATCGTTGAAAAGATTGTCGACATCGATCCACATCGCCCGATGCCGGCCTACACCAAGCAAGACGGCATCGACTATGTGCCTTTGCCCACTTGGCGCGTGTTTCTGATACAATTTCTCAACATCGCCGGGCTCGGACCGATTTTCGGCGCAATCATGGGTATCATGTTCGGGCCGGCGGCTTTCCTGTGGATTGTGTTGGGCACGATTTTCGCCGGTGCTGTACACGACTTTCTTTCAGGTGTGATATCGATACGCGCCGGCGGTGCTTCTCTACCTGAAATCGTAGGTCATGAGCTTGGCAATTCAGTAAAACAAGTGATGAGGGTGTTCTCGTTGCTACTGTTGGTACTGGTTGGCACCGTGTTTGTAATGCAACCAGCCAATCTGATCGCCGCACTCACTCCCGACGTACTCGACGCCACATTTTGGGTAGCCATTATCTTCACCTACTACATCCTGGCCACGATGCTCCCTATCGACAAGTTAATAGGTAAATTTTACCCGGTATTTGGCTTCGCGCTATTATTCATGGCCGCTGGCATTCTTGGTGTGCTTCTGCTGGGCGACGTTACCATCCCCGATGGCCTTTCCGATGGCTTGTGGAACCGATATGCCACCCCCGACAGTCACCCAATTTTCCCCATGATGTTTGTATCTATCGCTTGCGGCGCCATCTCCGGATTCCACGCCACACAGTCACCTATGATGGCGCGCTGCCTTAAGAATGAGAAGTTGGCCCGCCCCGTGTTCTACGGCGCTATGGTGGCCGAAGGTGTCGTGGCACTGATTTGGGCCGCGGCTGCAATAGCATTCACTGGCGGATACAAGGAGCTGTCGGCATTCCAGGCGGCCAATGGAGGAGCGACGGCGGCACTTCTGGTCAACAATATATCAATAAGTTGGCTCGGAGCTGTAGGTGGTGTTTTGGCTATACTTGGTGTTGTAGCAGCCCCCATCACCACTGGTGACACTGCCCTGCGCAGCGCCCGCCTGATAGCAGCCGATATGTTCGGATTGAAACAGGACAAACTGATCAAACGCCTGTTGATTTCATTTCCCCTCTTTGCCGCGTGCGCCGGATGCATGATGATTGACTTTTCGGTATTATGGCGCTACTTCGCATGGTGCAACCAGACACTTGCCGTATTCACTCTATGGGCTGTAAGTGTGTATCTTGCACGTAAAGGCAAGTTATACATCGTAGCAGTCGTGCCAGCAGCATTTATGACCATGGTTTGCGTTAGCTATCTGCTATTTGCACCCGCCCCCGAGGGATTCGGATTGCCTCACAACCTGGCATTATGTATCGGAGCCATCACTACGTTCATATTTGTCGCCTTGTTCAGCATGTATGTGCAGCGTCTGCGTCAAGGGAAAATACAACGTGAATATAGTTTCTGAATATGGACATAATCAAGGAATTAGGCACTTCACGGGAATACACGCTGCATAGCCACACCCAGTTCTGCGACGGAAAGGCTACGATGGAAGAGTTTGCCTGCGAGGCGGTGCGCTCAGGATTTACACATTACGGCTTCTCCCCACATTCTCCAATCCCCATCGAGTCGCCTTGTAACATGTCGGTCGACGACGTTCCTCAATATCTCAATGAGTTTCAACGCATCAAACTCGCATACGGCGACAGAGTCCGCTTCTATGCGGGCATGGAGGTAGACTATCTCGGCGAGCAGTGGGGACCCGCACACCCGTATTTCCGATCACTCCCTCTGGACTATACCATTGGCTCGGTGCACTTCATCCCCGACCCCAAAGGACACTATGTTGATATCGATGGACGCTACGAGAGTTTTCGCCGCAAAATGGAGCAATTCTTCCATAGCGACATACACTATGTGGTGGAAACATTCTACCGCCAGTCGATCGAGATGGTCAACACAGGAGGGTTTGACATCATAGGCCATCTTGACAAGATTGGCCACAACGCCTCGCAATGGGAGCCAGGCATTGAAGACCAATCATGGTATAACAAACTTGTAGAAACCCTCATAGAAGCCATAGTGGCATCTGGAGTCGTAGTCGAGATTAATACCAAGGCTTGGGCCGAACATCAACGCATATTCCCCGCCACCCGCTACATTCACCGATTGCAGCAAGCCGGAGTGCCCATAATCGTCAACTCCGACGCTCATGTGCCGTCACTCATCAATGCTTCGCGGCAATACGCCTTCGATCTGCTCAACATCTGAATCACTGAATTTTATTTTATTAATACACGTGGGCAAGGAGACCGCCCATGCCCTATTGTAGCTTTGTGGCATAAAAAACAAATGCCATGAAGACAAGCGAACACAGCCCCAAGAAAATCGCACAACTACGCGAGCTTCTCATTAAAACCATCACCAACTTTATCGACACCCGAGGTCAACGAGTACTTAACCTCTATCAGGCCCGCGTTGAGGTGTCGCAGCTCGAGGACTGCCAAGTGGTGCTGTATTGCCACGACCGCGAAACACTCAACCTCGCCGTCGAGATGATATGCGCCCTATCTTCGGGCAAATAATCAGCCTATCACCATAAACCGCTCGCGCCCGTAAATGTCGCGTTCCACTACAACCTCCCTCCCCGGCAACAACTTATGAGCCAACTCCTTGAGCTGGGCGGCATATAAAGGATTAATCTCAAAGTAAAGCATACCATTGCCCTTCAGACCCCAAGCTGCTATCTCCATGATTGCCTTGTAAAATCTCAACGGGTCATCGTCGGGCACAAACAATGCGATCGGCGGTTCATGTTCAAGTACCCGAGGCTCCATCTCTCTCTTTTCGCTATCAGCGATATAAGGAGGATTACTCACAATGATGTCAAATACGCCATGCACGGCGCACTCACCTTTGAGCACATCACACTCCTCAAAATCAACATTCACCTTATATCTTGCCGCATTCTCGCGGGCCACCGCAAGCGCCTCTCTGCTGATGTCGATCGCTGTAACTTCAGAAAACTTAAGCCGTAAAGCCAACGCCACCGCTATACAACCCGACCCTGTGCACACATCAAGCACACGCAGATCGCTGCACCGGTCCCAACGGTCAGTGATAATGTCTACCAGCTGTGCCGTCTCAGGCCTGGGGATCAGCACCGCCGGCGTCACCTTAATCTTCAATCCGCCCCACTCTTCCTCACCTATAATATATTGTATGGGCTCATTTTCGAGCAGACGGCAAAGAATTTCCTCAAGCTTTCGCGCTTCATACTCGCTCAATTCTTGCTGAGCGTGCAGAGCCAGCTCCACGGCACTTAGCCGAGTCACATATTGCATCACCAGTTGAGCCACCGCAGTAGCTTCACCTCCGTCAAGCACAGCTGAAAGCCTGTCGGCCAACGCCTTACGAGATGCCATAAGTGTAAGCCCATTGAAAAAACCATCCATATGACAAACTTTTTTACACAAATTTTCAGATGCAGCGCAAATATATCAAAAAAATTTGTAATTTTGTGCCGCAATATTGTTCGGGGCGTAGCGCAGTCCGGTTAGCGCACCTGCTTTGGGAGCAGGGGGTCGAAGGTTCGAATCCTTTCACCCCGACCATCACCTAAATTGCTTTGATTCAGCCATCCATCACGGCCAATCAAAGCAATTTTCGTATCCATCCCTCACAAAAACTGCTTATAACGCAAGATTAATTAGCGTATTTAAGCGGGAAGTGAGATATTTATTACAAAACTTTAATCAATATAAATTCTACTTCTATGAATCAATTAACAAAACAATCATTGGGAAGCTGTGGCGAATTTGAAGTATTATCTCGCCTTTCACTTCAAGGCTTAGAGGCGTGCATATCAAACATGACGAAAAATAATTTTAAGATGATTGATATTTTTTGCCAAAACCCTCAAACCAGCCAAGTGGTGGGAATCCAGGTTAAGACATCTACCAAAACGATATTTCCAGTAGGATTGACAATTGGCGACATACGTCGTGGCAACTGGCAATCAAAAATTAAAGGTCCCTGGATTTTTGTTCATGTTTCTGGCACTGTTGTGAATCCCATCTTCAGATTCTTTATTCTTTCGTGCTCTGAAATGATTCAAATGATTGATGTTACCCACGACTGGTATATAAACCAATGGAATCGTTCGAAAGAGTTGTCTGACAACGGAGTTGTTTGCATTTCCATGAAATGGCTTGAAAAGCAAGACGAAAAGGCAAAATTCAATGTCCACCCCGAATGTATAATTCCCCTAAAGGAATCCGCAGAAAACCAATGGCAAAAACTTTGGGAGTAAGCTGAATCAAGCGTAATATTACGTCGTAATATGATGTAGGGCTGCACCCTGGTGCAGCCGAAATACTTATTTATTGACGGTTACAACATGTGGGATTAAATACAATCCCACAATTTTGCGGCTGCGAGGTTATCCCCCCACCCCAACTACGCCAACATAGCAAATTTCGGGGGATGTTACAGAGATTGTGACAGGTTGTGACAACGTTTGTGACACGGTTGTTACAATAGCACGAGGGTGATTTACGGGGGAATTTTGCATTTTCAAGGAGGAAAGTGGATTTTTGGACTAATTTTTATTTAGTTGTGTTTCTGCGTGTTATAATTTCGCTGTAACTTTTCTGTAACTTCTTAACATATTTTAACGCCAAAAATTTGGAGGAGGATTTGATGCAGACGTATATTTGCATCGTAATCGTTTTGTAACACTATCGAAACACAACGGTGACGCT
>CAZFEU010000020.1:0-34281 GCA_964517875.1 uncultured Muribaculaceae bacterium
ACTCATCATAGCGTCGTTCAACATCATTTCAACGCTCTCTATGCTCATCATTGACAAGCAAGGGAGCATTGACACCCTCAGGGCGCTCGGCGCGTCACAGGGCATGCTACGGCGCATTTTCGCCATACAGGGGTGGCTGGTCACCATGGCCGGCGGACTCATCGGCGCCACACTCGGCGTCATCCTCAGTCTCATTCAGGAGCACTACGGCATCATCAAACTTGGCGGCGACCCCATGGCCATGTCAATCGACACCTACCCCGTCCACGTCGAAGCCGCCGACCTGCTGGTGGTCGTAGCCCTGCTGCTTCTGGTCGGGGCCATGACCTGCGCCGTCGCCGTCCGCGCCATCCGCAGCAAGTAGCCCCCGCCTCCCACATATTAATTTGAGGGGTAAGTGCGACAAAAAATTTTGCACAGGTGTTATTATATTACTTAACTTTGCCCGGTAATATAATTCATGATCCTGTCCCTATGAAATTCAACCGACTTTCCCTGCTCCCGGTAGGCATGGCAGCTGCTGTGGCTGCCGCCATGTTCACCACCGGATGCGGCTCCCGAACGGGTGCCGAGAAATTCACCACCGATTCAATAACTTACGACGACAGCGTTGTCGTGGGCCAAAGCCGCGCCTACTGCACCATGGCCGTGGCCTACCCCGCCACGGGTTCACAGCCGCTCATTGACAGCGTAGGCCAGTGGATCGCACGCCAGTTGGCCGAGTCGCCCAACATAACATCAGGCTCCGAAAAGTCGCCCGACTACACGGCCATAACCGACGGCGCAGAACTGCTACGCACGGCCGGCACCTACCTCATGGCAGAATCGAAGGAGGACCTGGAAGAATATCAGCGCGACAGCATCACCATCAATTTCGAATTCAACTGGAACATCCGTCCGGTATGCGACAGCACCCGCTTCGTCACCTACGCCTCATCCACCTACTGCTATCTGGGCGGCGCACACGGCGGCGCGGGCTACACACCCGCCACATTCGACAAAGTGTCGGGACAATGCTTCGGCTGGAACATGATCGTGCCCGACTCGGTGGCGGCCCTGCGCAACATGATCAAAAACCGGCTGCTGACCGACTTTTTCAATGTCGACTCTTACGACGGCATACGCGACGGCCTGTTTGTCGACCCCGACACCATGCCGCTCCCGGTCACCCCACCCTGCTTCGTGACCGACGGTGTCGACTTCACCTACATGCAGTATGAAATCGCGCCCTACGCAGCCGGCATGCCGTCGTGCGTCATCGACTACGCCACCATACGCCCGCTGCTGACGCCGCAGGCCCGCGCACTGCTCGACTGACCACACAGCGGCAAACAGACCCGAAAGCACTGCCCCCGGTAATTTTTGACTAAAAAATTATCGGGGACACTTCTTTTTTGCCACACTCTCTATTTTACCTATCTTTGCAACTCATTTCAAACCATTGAGGAATTTTTTATATGAACCAGCTCTTCACTTCGGAATCTGTGTCGGAAGGACATCCTGACAAAGTTGCCGACCAGATATCCGACGCTATTCTTGACGAATTTCTCGCTTTCGACCCTTCGTCGAAAGTGGCCTGCGAAACCTTAGTAACTACCGGTCAAGTGGTAGTGGCCGGCGAGGTGAAAAGCAATGCCTACATCGACCTGATGGACGTGACACGGCGCGTGATACAAGGCATCGGCTATAACCGTAGCGAGCTCAAATTTGAAGCAGAGTCGTGCGGCGTGTTCTCAGCCCTCCACGAGCAGAGCGCCGACATCAACCGCGGAGTCGACCGTACCGAAGAAGGAGCCGACCAAGGCGCCGGCGACCAAGGCATGATGTTCGGCTATGCCACCGACGAGACCCCCGAATATATGCCGCTGCCCCTGTGGCTCAGTCACGCGCTACTCAAGGAGCTGTCGGCAATACGTCGCGAAGGGAAGCAGATGACATATCTGCGGCCCGACTCCAAAAGCCAGGTTACTATCGAATACGACGACAACAATCACCCCGTGCGTGTTCACACCATAGTAATCTCCACCCAGCACGACGAATTCATCCTACCCGACGAACACACCACCCAGGAGCAAGCCGACAAGAAGATGCAAGACATCATCTCCAACGACGTGCGCCAGATACTGCTTCCGCGAATTATGGCAAAGCTCGACGACAAGGTCAAGGCAATGTTTGACGATGAGTTAATACTCCACGTAAACCCCACCGGAAAATTCGTAATCGGAGGCCCTCACGGCGACACCGGCCTTACCGGGCGTAAGATAATCGTCGACACCTACGGTGGCAGAGGAGCCCACGGCGGAGGAGCCTTCTCGGGCAAAGACCCCTCAAAAGTCGACCGGTCAGCAGCCTACGCCGCTCGTCATATAGCCAAAAATCTTGTAGCCGCCGGTGTGGCTTCCGAAGCACTGGTGCAGGTAGCTTATGCCATCGGCGTAGCCCAGCCCGTGAGCCTATATGTCAACACCAACGGCACCGCCAAGGTAAATCTTACCGACGCCCAGATCTCCGAGCGCATCGCCCGGCTCGTCGACATGCGCCCCGCCGCCATCGAAAAGCGGCTCAAGCTCCGCGCCCCCATCTACCAGGAGACAGCCACCTACGGACATGTAGGCCGCACCCCCCGCACCGTAACCAAGCACTTCGAATCGCGCTATGAAGGCGTACGCGACATCACCGTCGAGCTATTCACATGGGAAAAGCTCGACCTCGTTGATGCGATCCGCTCGGCATTCGGCATTTAGAAATACCGCGCTTTAAGAGCCATCAATCACATTTTTTTGGCTGATAAGCAAAATATCACTACCTTTGTGGCCGCAATATGATTGCCATCGGGGTGTAGCACAGTTGGCAGCGCGCCACGTTCGGGACGTGGAGGTCGGAAGTTCGAGTCTTCTCACCCCGACAATTTATTGGAAATGGGCATAACTCAATGAGTTATGCCCATTTCCAATAATATTTTGCCGCAAACACCCTCACCGTAGCGGGGATGTGAAGGGAAATGATGCTGTCAAAGCAGTGGGGATCAGGCGCACTGGATGCCGAGCCATACCATGAACAGGCCCAGGACTACTGTGGGAACGAAGTAGAGGGCGAATTTGACCCATTCGCCTTTCTGAATCATAGCGAAGCTGTCGTGGCTGAACGACGAGAAGGTGGTGAGACCTCCACAGAAGCCCGTAATCCACAGCAGATTTTGAGTGTGGCTCAGGCGTCCCGTTTTGTCGAGATACCCATAGAGCACACCGATTACAAGACATCCCACCATGTTGGCCATGAAAGTGCCCAGGGGGAACGACAAATGACAAATAGCCCCTCCGAGCGCATCGGAGAGAAAGCGCAGGCATGTGCCAAGAAATCCACCCGCGCCGGCGATCATTGTAGCTTTAAACATGCTATACTATAATTTTGGTGTTGGTAATGAATATTTATATAATTATGTGCGAGGCGCAGTTTATGCACCCTTTCGCAAGAATTAACAAAGCAGGACATAAAAAGGTTTTGTCCGCAACCTAATGTTAACATATAGTATTCAACATCATTTATATACAAATACAGTAAGTTCGAAAATTTAACACCGCAATCCGAACAAAACCAACACACCAGCCGTTGTATATTCAAATTTTATACAACCCGATAGCGCGCATCACAACTAACAATTTTTATTTATGGACAAGACAATTTCCAAGGCGCAGATTAAAGCCGCAGTCGAAGAAGCCTACAACGAAAGCAAAGGCATTACAGGCGGTAAAAACGCCAACTACATTCCCTTCCTGGCCAATGTTGACCCGAATCTTTTCGGTATTAGCGTAACACTACTCGATGGCACCACCTACTCGGTGGGCGACACCGACTATAAATTCGGTATTGAATCCGTATCAAAAGTTCTCACCGCCATTCTGGTGCTTAAGCAGTATGGCGCAGAGGCCGTGCTGAAGCAGATTGGCGCAGACGCCACAGGACTTCCATTCAACTCAATTTTCGCTATCCTGCTCGAAAACGACCACCCCTCCACCCCACTTGTCAACGCCGGTGCCATCACCGCTTGCTCTATGGTAAAGCCTCAGGGCGACTCATGGGGCAAATGGGAAGCGATTATCAACAACATCAAGGCGCTCTGCGGCTCCGAGGCACAGGTACTCGACGAGCTTTACCGCTCGGAGAGCGAGACCAACTTCAACAATCGAGCTATCGCATGGTTGCTTAAGAACTACAACCGTATTTACGACGACGTGCCCATGAGCCTTGACCTTTATACACGTCAGTGCTCGGTAGGTATCACCGCCCAGCAGCTTGCCATCTGCGCAGGCACCATTGCCAACGGCGGACTCAACCCTGTAACCAAAGAACAGGTGTTCGACAAAGAACTTGCACCAAAAATCACCACACTGATTTCATCAGTAGGTTTCTACCAGAATACCGGCGACTGGCTCTACACATCGGGTATTCCCGCAAAGAGCGGCGTAGGCGGTGGAGTGCTTGGCGTAATGCCCGGCGTGATGGGCATCGCAGCTTTTGCGCCCCCATTGGATGAGGCCGGCAACTCAGTTAAGGCACAGGCCGCTGTGAAGGCAGTGATGCAGAAGCTTGGTCTGGGCGTTTTCAACGGCGATCGCGTGACAGTGACCGACTAATCAAGACAACGATAATTAACGTAATTTCAACTCTTTAAATCTCACAACTATGCAAGTAAAAACAGGTAAAGGCACCATATCGATGATGGTGGTCCTTGCAATCTGGTCATTGTCACTTGCCGTAGACCTTCCCGGCCTGGCCGTGACACCTATAGAAGGTAGCCTTCGAAGTATTTTCACCGATGCCACCGACTTTAAGATTCAGCTGCTTACCGTACTCCCCAACCTGGTGATTATACCGTTTGTGCTCCTCTCAGGTAAGCTGTCCGAGTCAAGACACAAAATTGCCGTCATCGCCTTAGGTACAATAATGTATCTCGTGGCAGGAGTGCTTTCAATATTCTCAAGTTCACTCAACATGCTTATCATCCTGAGCTGTCTGCTCGGAGCAGGTTGCGGTTTGATTCTGCCGTTCTCCACCGGTCTTATCGCCGACGTGTTTACAGGCAAGTACCGCATGAAGCAGATGGGTATCATCTCGGCTATCGGCAATATAGCCCTTGTGCTTGCCACATTTGCCGTAGGATTCCTTGTAGCCGGCAACCTTGAGCACACATGGCACCGCGCCTTCTTCGTTTACCTCATCCCGCTTATCTCTCTTGTACTTATTCCCTTCTTGCGCAAGATTCCTAAGAGCGACTATCAGTCCACTCCTGCTACTACCGACACTGACGCTTCAGCTCAGAACGGCAAGAGCGCTGACACCACACAGACCGCAGCAGTGCCCGCAGTTGATCCCGACGGATTCTCTACAGCCGGTCAGACAGTGAAAGGTGGCTTCTACGTGGGACGTACCATATGGCTGCTCCTGGCTTACTTCTTCTTCGTGTTCGCCACATGTATCCCATGCTACTACCTCCCCAACTTCAAGTGGATCTCATCTGAGGCAGCTTCGACCATGACTTCGGTATTCTATTTCGCCATGTTCGTGGTAGGTCTGGCCCTTACCCCGGTGATGAAATTATTCCGTAAGACCACCTTTATCGTGGCAGCCGGTATGATTGTAGGTAGTTTCGCACTGTTCGTCTTCGTTCACGGCAGCGTAGTGATCTACGTCATCGCAGCAGCTATCTGCGGACTTGGCAATGGTATAGCACAGCCTATCTTCTACACCAAGGCAACCGAAGTCGTAACATCCGACAGCAAGTCGACCCTATCGCTCGCCTATCTGCAGGTTGCCAACTATGTGGCCATCTCAATGGTGCCCGTCATCATTGGAGCCGGTGAGAAGATATTCAATACCACATCAACCATCTTCCCCTTCATATTCGTAGGTATAGCATCAGCCATCGTTTTCGTATTCGTTGTGCTCCGTTCACGTCGCTTCGTATTCGGCATGAGCAAGAACTACTACGAATAACCCCTCAAACACACAACACACTTTAAACCAAAATTTACAGAACTCTTTTAAACCCTAATATTATGGCAACAACTGAAACAAACAAACCCCGCATTCTTATTATTTACACAGGTGGTACAATCGGCATGGTAGAGACACCCGACGGACTGCAACCATTCGACTTCTCTCACCTTATGGACAATGTGCCTAAGGTAGGTAACCTCGGTTACGATATTGAGAGCGTACAGTTTGCCCAGCCTATCGACTCGTCCAACATGAATCCACAGGCATGGAACCAGATTGTGAAAGATATCGCCGACCGCTACGACCAGTTTGACGGATTCGTAGTGCTCCACGGCACCGACACCATGGCCTACACGGCATCAGCGCTTAGCTTCATGCTCCGCAACCTCCGCAAGCCTGTGGTAATTACCGGCTCACAGCTTCCTATCGGCGACACGCGTGAGGACGGTACCGAAAATCTTATCGCCGCACTTCAAGTTGCTGCCGCTAAAGACGACAACGGCGACCCGATGATTCAAGAGGTCGTTATCGCATTCCAGGACTATATCGTCCGCGGATGCCGCTCCACCAAGTTCACTTCGACAGGCTTCCACGCCTTCAAGAGTTTCAACTACCCTGTGCTCGGCACCATCGACCTGCACATTGATTACGCCAAGCCCTATCTGATGCGTCACAACACCGCATTACCCCTCGAGCCCTTCTACAGCATGGATCCCAACATCCTCGTGATGTGGCTCTATCCCGGCATTACCCAGGATGTAGTGAAGGCTCAGCTGGCCACCCCCGGCATCAAGGCCGTAGTGCTCCGCACATTCGGCGCCGGCAATGCGCCCACCGAGCAGTGGTTCCTCGACGCCATCGCCGATGCCGTAAGCCGCGGGCTTATCGTATACAACGTCACCCAGTGTCTTAACGGTGGCGACGAGCAGAAACGCTACTATACCGGCGATATGCTCACCAAAGCCGGAGTGATTTCGGGCTACGACATCACAGTTGAAGCAGCCGTGACCAAGCTGATGTATCTGCTCGGCGCAGGTCTTTCGGCCAACGATGTAAAGAATTACCTTACTACTTCTATTGTAGGTGAAATGACAGTAGAATAGTCTTGTACCATAAATAAATCTCTAATCTCCATGGAGGCTGCGTCTTTTTAAGCGCAGCCTCCTGCTATTATACCCGTATCGTCGTCAACGCTGCTATACCTATGCGAAATGCCCGAAAGGCTGCTCTCTATATAACTCCGCCGTAGGGACCGTACTACACGCTGATGTTTCGGCTGCGCCAGGGCACAACCCCACAAGAAGGTTACATCTGAGCGCTAACAACGGGGCACCAAGCGCCCATGTCCGCTGACGCCAAAATATATTTATAAATGTTAAATGTGTTAATTTTACAACTCGAATATATCGAGATTTGCATCGTTAGCGTTATATTTGCAACACATAAGCAACGCCACACTTTCTTGTGTGGACTCAGCCGCTTTCGAGCGGCTTTTTTTATTTATATTTCTATGGCACGAGTTACATTCTACATTGATGGCTTCAATTTCTATTATGGTCTCCGTAGTAAAAAGCGGTCAGCCCCTGAGTGGTCGGATTATTATTGGATTGACATGGTAAAATTATGCGAAGCCTTTCTTGGCGAGGACCAAACCTTGGAAAAAGTTGTGTATTTCACGGCCTCTCCTCTCAATCCCGATAAGAATCGACGACAGAGCGCTTTCCTTAATGCCAACACACTACTCAATCCTGATAGATTTGAGATAGTACGGGGAAAATACATGGACAAATATATTACATGCCCACTTTGTAAACAAAGCTTCCATCATCCCGAAGAAAAAAGAACAGATGTAAATATTTCTGTCAGAATGATGGGAGATTGTATGCAGAGTAAAACTGATGTGGTTGTTCTCGTTTCTGCTGATACTGACCTCCTTCCGCCGATAATATTTATCAACCAGAATTTTCCAAAGATTAAGGTGAAGGTTTACTTTCCTCCCGCCCGTGATAGTCACGATATACGCGACTATATGATTTCTCACCGTGGCCGCTGCGTTAGCCTGGAGCAAAATAGTATTAGATTTGATAACGCCATAATGCCAGATATTGTAGAAAAAGATGGTAAGAAGTACACAAAACCCATTGAATGGGGTTGGCACCAATAGAGGGTAATGAAGCAAAAATGCGAGGAAGCAAACGGCTCGCATAAGCCGTAGCACTGCCGTAATGATTCCCAGCAATATCTCCCTCATCCAATAACCTCAATAACCTTAACGTCCTTAAAAACCATAAAGACCTTAAGGCCTATCAAAACACTAAAACCTACTGGCCGTGATCAAGCGCGGAAATGAAAAGAGCCGACCCTGAGGGATCGGCTCTTTCAGTATTTGGGATTGTGTGTGTCGATTATTTCACGATCTTCACTACCTCGTTGCCCTGACGGCGGATTACTACCTGGCCGTTAGCGGGGTTGTCGATACGGATACCCTGGAGGTTGAAGTACTCAACGGGAGCAGCCTCGCTGGCGTTTACGTTTTCTACGCCGGTTGAACCGTTACGTGTGATGAGTATTGAGGTAACAGGGCTCTTGCCACCGTGAGTGGTGTTCTTAGCGTAGAAGTGGAGATACTTCTGGTCGCCATTGTTCTCAGCCTCGAAGGTTACTTTGCCTTCAGCCTCAGCGGGGAGGATTACGAAGTCTTCGTCAGCAGGCATGCGGTTCTGAGTGAGAGCCTGGGGATCTTCCTCAGCCTTAACCTCTTCCCAAGCGAAGTAGATATCGTGGCCTTCACCTGCGGTGAGGGTAATATCCTGGCCGTCCTTGAGTTCAACGGTGTTGTCGTCATTAACACCCTCGATGTCGTGGGCAGGAGCAGCTACTGAAATCACCACCTTGAAGGGGCTCTTGGTGTCATCAGTTGCGGGGAGGCTGGTGATGTTAAGATATTTACCATCTGAGTATTTTGAAAGCTGTAGGCGGAAAGCGGGTACGGTGATTTCGCCGTCAGCCATTTTACCCCATACGTTGTAATTATCAGCCTGTGTGCCTTCACCTAAGTAGTAGCCCCAGCTCTGAGCTGCTGCGTAACCGAAGTTTGCGTTGATATATACGCCAAGTGCAGAGGGCTCTACAACTACCTTCTCAGGGTTGGTAGCATCGATGTAGAGGTAGTGGTTGTGATTTTCCTTAGCTGCAAATTCGCTTTTAGCATAGGGGTTTACAAGGCGATAGTAGCCGGGAGTGCTGACATTCTCCTCGATTACGCAAGTAAGATCCTCGCTATCGATGTCGTTGAAGAACTCGCAGATAAGGCCTTCGGTGTATACAGCCTCACCAAGAGCTTTCCAGTTGGCAGCGTCATCCTCAACTACATATGTGTAAATCACACCTTGATCCTGGATATTGTCATCGGCATCCAGACCTACATAGAGCACTGAATAAAGGGTGTTAGGACCGGTAAGGCCGAAATTAACCTTCTTACCTACGTATGATGTAACATCATCACCTTGATTGGCCACAACCTTTGCATTATTATCATTCATTGGGTATTCACCATCGAGGATAGCAACTTTTACCTTTGCTATCGCATCAGACTTGGTAAACTGTACATAGCTGTTGGCGGCAGTGCCACAGAAGGGAGCCTCAGCGGTGACGGTATAGTCAACAAATGCATCCTTGTCGAGCACGATCTTGATATCACCGCTCACCAAGCTCCAATTTTGTCCATTGGTGCTTTTTAAAACTGTTCCTGAAGGGAAGGTAACGACACCGTCTGCGAGTGTGCCATAATTGGTAGCATTCCATTCATTTTCAGTACAGTAGCTCCCAATAATAATCATGTTATAGGGAACCCAGTCGAGGAAATAGCATTTGGCAGGATTAGAAATGTTGATTTCAAGTTCAGCAGTGTTCGCACGGCCAATCAGTTTGGAAGGGGGAGTATCTGCACCGTAGGGGTTGAGACGGATTACACCGGGCTTAGCCTCGTTCTGGTAGATATCAACCTCCCATTGGTCGTTATCAACATCGGTATAAGTAGCGGCCAAAGGACCTTCAAACCAGATACCGGTGCTGACTTTTACCCATTCTCCTTCATCTTCGTCTGCACGATTTTGGGCAGCTGCATCGATAGCGGCGCTATTGGCCTTGATTGAACTACTAAGTGTGGCCTGCTGTGCATCAAGTTCACTGGCAAGCACCTTTTCTGCTGCTGATGCAGTGGTGGATACACCAAAGATTGCGGCAACAGCACAAGCTAAAGTAAAGATTTTCTTCATAACTTTTTCGCCTTAGATGTGTGAAATATAAAATTAATAATATTTAAATTGTATACCGTTTATAGATATTGGTTCAAAGGTAAGGGTGTTTTCTTGATTATAGTCTACATTCAGGCAGGAAACCGACAAATTGTAACAGAATCTTCACATCGCCTGGCAAAAAGTTAAAATATGTCCACATTTCCCTATTTTCCTGAAAGATATGCCAGGCCATTGGATTTCATCAGTCGTTGGAGTAGTGACGAAGCACCCTGCGATATGAATTGAATATTTTTGACTTGGACACGAAACCCAGGTAACAACCCTGCTTGTCAACCACGGGCAGATTCCACGCCCCGGTGGTGTCGAACGTGCGCATCACCTTGTCCATCGGGTCGTCAATCATGATGCGGGCCGGCACCGCGCTCATGAACTTATTGACATGAATACGCTTGTAAAGGTCGGGGCGGAACATGATATTGCGGATTTCGTCGAGTAGCACCACCCCCAGCAGCTCTCCGTTGGGACTGAGCACTGGGAAGAGATTGCGGTTGGACTGCGAAATCACATCTACCATCTGCTTGAGATCCATATCGGGGCTCACAGGCTTGAAGTCGGTCTCAATCACGGCATCAGTTTTGAGCAGGGTGAGCACTGCCTTGTCCTTGTGGTGAGTGAGCAGCTCGCCCCGCTGAGCCAGACGCATAGTGTAGATGCTGTAAGGCTCGAATATCTTGATTGTGCCATAACTGATGGTCGAAACTATAAGCAGCGGCAGGAACAGATCGTAGCCACCGGTGAGCTCGGCGGTGAGGAAGATGCCCATCAGCGGCGCATGCATCACACCGGCCATCACACCGGCCATACCCATCAAGGCGAAGTTTTTGGTCGACAAAGTTATACCCAGGCCTATATTATTGCATAAGAAAGCGTAGAAAAAGCCGGTCATGCACCCCACATAAAGCGAGGGAGCAAATGTGCCACCCACGCCTCCACCTCCATTGGTGGCCGAAGTGGCGAATGCCTTGGTGAGTATGATAGCCCCCACAAACAGGAGTATGAACAGCACCGACTGGCGGTCGTTGTAGAATATCGAGCCATTGGCCATAGCCGAGGGGTCGCCGCGTAGCAGGTCGATGATCGAGCTATACCCTTCGCCATAGAGTGGCGGGAACAGATAGATGAGCACCGCAAGTATTGATCCGCCCACCGCTATGCGCTGCAGCTGATTGTGCAGACGGTGCTTGAAGAAGTTCTCCATCATATTCATCACCTTGGTGAAGTAGAGCGACACGAATCCGCAGAGCAAACCAAGCACTATCACAAACGGTATGCGCCCGGTAAAGAATGGCTCGCTCTGAGCGAAGAAGAATTCAAAATCATACCCTGTGTACACGTATGCCACAGTGGCGCTGGTTATCGACGCTATAAGCAGGGGCATCACACTCACCGTGGTCAGGTCGAGCATGAGCACCTCGAGCGTGAAAAGCATACCGGCGATCGGGGCTTTGAAAATACCGGCAATGCCAGCCGCCGCACCACACCCCACAAGGAGCATCAGCACCCTGGGGGGCATGCGGAAGAGCTGCCCCAGATTAGATCCTATGGCAGCACCCGTGAATACTATGGGGCCCTCGGCTCCCACCGAGCCACCCATGCCTATGGTGACTGACGACGCTATCACCGATGTGTACATATTGTGACGCTTCAGGCGGCTCTTCTTCTGCGATATGGCGTATAGCACACGGGTTACACCGTGCGATATGTTGTCCTTCACGAAGTACTTCACATAAAGCGAGGTGATGATGATGCCCACCACCGGCAATACGATGAAGAGCCAGTTGCCTGTATTAATCGATGTATACGATGTGGCAACCCCCTGGATAGTGTGTATAAGCCATTTGAGCACCAATGCGGCCAGGCCGCAGGCAAGCCCGACGATAAGCGACAGTATGAGCACGAAAGTGCGCTCATTGATGTGGCGTTCACGCCACACCAGCAGGCGTGCGAACCACTCCTGATAAAGGCTTCCCACGATGTGGGTATGTGGCTGCTCGCTGTTCAAGGGCGTATTATTTTAATTGTGTTGTCATTCCCTACCTTTATCACCGACGATGAGCGATGAGGGGTGACATCATCGCGACGGTATTGGGCCACATAGTCCACGGCGGCGATAATGTCGGGCGATATCTCGCTAAAGAATGCAGGTGTAGGCTCTCCGCTGATGTTGGCCGAAGTCGACACTACCGGCCGGCGCAGCCGTCGGCACAGTTCGCGCGAGAAGCGCTCTGTGGTGATTCGTATGGCTGCCGACCCGTCGCCTCCTACGAGTGCCGGAGTGAGCCCGGCTGCATGGTCGTAGATTATGGTCAGTGGCTCTACCGTAGCTTCGAGCAGTTGCTCGGCAGCGTCGGGAATCTCACCCACCACTCTCTCGAGCATGGCTATTGAGTCGACCAGTGTGATCAGCGCCTTATTGTCGGCACGGCGTTTTATGCTGTAGATGCGGCTCACGGCTTTGGCGCACGTGGCGTCGCACCCTATACCCCACACCGTATCGGTGGGATAGAGTATCACTCCGCCTTGACGCATACAGTCGACGGCCTGATCCACATCTTTGCTAAAATCAACCATTCTTTTCAAGTTAGATTTCTGGCCACGAAAATAACACAATTTTCGCACACATCATCACCCATCGCCCCGGTTTTACTCAAATATATTTCTCCGATCTAAAAATCTCACAAATTTGGGAATGAAACACTCATAAATTCGGAAGTGAAACACCAAGGCAACCGCCTCAAAATGCGCAAGTCCCATGCTAATAGCCCGGAGGGCTTCCCTCCGGGGTGTGACATGCTCAACAACCATTATGCCATTTATCGTGCCAACACGCAGCGACACACAGTTGAAAAAAACAAAAGAAGGCTGACCGACATTTGATTGTCAATCAGCCTACTGAGATGTGAGATTTTGTATCTTATTCCTGCACAAGCTGCAGAAGATAGTCCTTGTTGTCAACATCTTCGATGATGTTCAATTTGTTTTCGCGGGCGAGCCAGCCGATTGCGGCATAAATCTCTTTGTCTTTAAGCTTTGTGATTTTCTTAAGCTGTTTAACACCAAGAGTGTCAGCCTCGTTGAGGGCGTTCCATACTGAACCTGCCCATGCACCAATAACTTCTGTGTTCATAATTCTGGGTTTTTATTACAATTGTTAAACTTCGAAACTTGCCGTCAACCCATCCGGGTGTAAGCGTCGTTTCATTAATTTTAAATGTGGAAACCGCTATTTTAGTTCATTTACTGGGCGCGAATATAAACTATTTTTAAAAAATATAACATATTTTGCTTAAAAAACCCTAAGATTGAGATGTTTCTGTCACCGTAAGTGGCAAAATGGCGTATCTTTGACACCAAAATTTATCACTAACCAAGGTATATTATGAAAATTTTTCGCTTTGCGCACTTGTGGGCACTGACAGCCGCCATGATTATTCCATCAATGGCCCATGCCTATAAGTATGAGTATGAGACAATGCCCGACGACCCGATGAAGACTCTGGTATATACCCTCCCCAACGGGCTGAAGGTATATATGAGCGTCAATAAGGATCAGCCACGTATCCAGACCAACATCGCCGTACGTGTAGGCTCGAAAAACGACCCTGCCGAAACAACCGGCCTGGCACACTACTTCGAGCACATGATGTTTAAAGGCACCGAGGACTTCGGCACCACCGATTACGCCAAGGAGAAGCCGCTGCTCGACCAGATCGAGAGCCTGTTTGAGGTATATCGCAACACCACCGACTCAGTGGCACGCGCCGACCTGTATCACCAGATCGACTCTATATCTTATATTGCGTCAACAATCGCCATCCCCAATGAGTACGACAAGCTCATGGCCTCGATCGGAGCCAACGGCACCAACGCCTATACAAGCTACGACTACACTTGCTACGTGGAGGACATACCTTCCAACGAGCTCGAACGCTGGGCCATGGTGCAGGCCAACCGCTTTGAGCGCCCGGTGCTACGCGGATTCCACACCGAGCTTGAGACAATCTACGAGGAGAAGAACATGTCAATGACCAAGGATTCGCGCAAGATGACCGAGGCCATGCTCTCAGGACTCTTCCCCAACCACCCATACGGCCAGTGGTCAGTGCTCGGACACCAGCAGCACCTCAAGAATCCATCAATCACAAATATCAAGAACTACCACAAGCAGTGGTATGTGCCCAACAACTTCGCGATACTGATGTCGGGCGACTTCGACCCCGACAACGCTGTCGACATAATCACCAAACACTTCGGCCATCTTAAGCCCAACCCCAATCTCCCCACACTTCCCGTCACCACAGAGGAGCCTATCACTTCGCCCAAACGTGTCGATGTTTATGGTCAGGAGGCTGAGGCTCTGATACTGGCATGGCCTTTCCCCGGCATCAACGACCCGGCAATACCGGTGCTCGAGATTCTCGATGCCATGCTCAATAACGGCAAAGCCGGACTGATCGACCTCAACCTTAACAAGAAGCAGCTCACACAGGGCGTGAGCACGGGCACATGGGAGCTGGGCGACCGCACCGCCTACCTCATCCAGGCGTCACCAAAGGAGGGACAGACCCTCGACCAAGTGCGCGACCTGATACTCGGGCAGCTGGCACTGCTGCGCAACGGCGACTTCGACGAGTCGCTAATCGGGGCCACAATCAACAACACAAAGCTCCAGCTCGAAAAAGTCATCGAAACCAACGAGGGCCGAGTTGACCTGATGGAGGAGGCATTTATTTACAACAAGCCCATCGATTTCGTCAACCGCGACATTACAACACAGTCAAAGCTCACTAAACAGGACATCGTGGACTTCGCCAACAAATACCTGCGCGACGACAACTACATGGCCGTGTACAAGCTCCAGGGCAAAGACCCCAACGAGCTGAAAATCGCCAAGCAGCCGATTACCCCAATCGCCGTAAACCGCGATACCACTTCGGCATGGCTCGACAGCTTCATGGCCATGACTACCGAGCCCATTGAGCCGGTATTCCTCGACTTCAGCACCGACCTGACAGCAACGGCCAGCAATGGCGGCAAGATACCGGTATTATACAAGAAGAACGAAACCAACGACTTGTTCCAGCTCACCTATATCTACGATTTCGGATCAAGCAACTGGGACAAGAGCCTGGGACAGCTCGGCTCATACTTCCCCCTGCTCGGCACAAAAGAGATGTCGGCCGAGGACATCGCCAAGAAGTTCTACGATATAGCTTGCAACTACCGCCTGTCGATCGGGGGCAACCGCTCATATGTAGTAATCTCGGGCTTATCAGAAAATATGCCCCAGGCCGTGAAACTGGTAGAAGACCTGATGGCCAACGCCGTTCCCGACAAAGAGGCATGGGAAGGACTCGTTGACCGCACCATCAAAGCGCGCGACAACGCCAAGAAAAACCAGCAGCAAAACTTCTCAGCCCTGCGCCGCTACGTCACTTATGGCCCTGAGATAGTAAAAGAGACCACCCTCACCAACGACGAGCTCCGCGCCCTCGATCCGAAACAACTCACCGACCGCCTGGCCAAAATGAATTCAATGGAGCATCGCATCATCTACTACGGCCCGCTGTCGGAGAAAGAACTCGCCTCACAGCTCGACAAACTCCACCGCGTGCCCAAGAAACTCACCCCTGCCCCCGCACGCAAGGCTTGGGAACCCGTTCAGCCCCAGGAAACCACCATATACATTGCTCCCTACGACGCCAATCAGCTCTATATGAGCCAGACCACCAGCGAAGGGAAGAAATATGACCCCTCGATCGAGCCACGCCGCGAGCTCTACAATGAATACTTCGGCGGCGGCATGAACTCAATCGTGTTCCAGGAGATGCGCGAGGCCCGCTCGCTGGCCTACTCGGCGGCAGCCGTGATGTCACAACCAAGCTATAAAGACGACAATTACTCATTCTTCACCTACATCGCCACCCAGAACGACAAGCTCGACGATGCCCTCGACGGATTCGAGGAAATCATAGAGAAGATGCCCCAGAGCCAGAATGCCTTTAACCTGGCCAAGGAGGGTCTTGACTCCCGACTGCGCACCGAACGCATCATCAAGGACGGCGTAGCTTGGGCTTACATCGACGCACAGGATCTGGGCGAAACCACCGACGACCGTAAGGACCTCTATGAAGCCCTACCCACTCTCACTCTCGACGACGTGGTGAAATTCCAGCAGGACTATGTGAAAGGGCGCACCTACAACATCGCCATTCTGGGCCGCGTGGAGGATCTCGACCTCGACGCGCTCGCCAAACGCGGCCGCGTGGTTCTCCTCACTCAAGACGACATCTTCAGCTACTAATTGTGATAATCACACCTTATATTTTTAAGAAACGGCGCTAATTAAGGCGCCGTTTTCTATATCAATCATTGATGTAATTTTTTCAGTGAACAGTATGAAGCGCATGAGTGTTATAAATTCAGTCAACTATTTCATCACTGATATAACAATGAGAGGGATAACATTAATGTTATTATTAGCAATGCTGCCCCCCCTGAGCGTAAAGGCCCAGGGGGTTCAAAGCATTGCAGAGGCGCTTGAACGCCTCGGCAGCTACAGCTGCACTGTTGACTATCAGGTGACTATGCCTGCATTCAGCGAGCCGGTGGTATACAGCGTCAACCTCACACAACAGCCATCAGTGCCAGGCGACACTCTGGCAGCCTGCGACTACCTGGTCGACTGGACGTTACAGCGCGACACCGAGCCCGTGACCGGCTGGTCGGCCTATCACAACGGACATCACTACCGATTGCTGTCAAATCGGCTCCAGGAATATCATGTCGACGCAAATCCCATGGCATTCGGCATCGACAACAATTATGCCATCAAAGGGGGCACCAAGTCGGGGGTGCAGAGCAATGCGCAGTTCACCGACCTGCTGCCGGCATTCATAGCCCGGTCGATACGCGACAACAGCATTGACTCCACCTATCACTTCACCCTGCACTCCGACACAATCATTTCAGGCATACACCGCACCGCACTACACGCCCTGCAACGCTATAAGGGGTATGACGTGCGCCGATGGCTGCTGGTGCTCGACCGTGAGAACGGCAATCCGGTAAGAATCACCATCGACAATAATCCCGGTTCGATAAGCGAGCAGAGTATCACTGCCATCTACACACCACGCAAATACCAGCACATCGACCTTACCGAGGCCGGACTTATCGCCCGGTATCCAACTGATTTCGAGCAGTATCGCCAGAGCACCTACCGCATAGAGAATCTCGCCGGTACTCCTCTCCCATCGTTCAGCGCCAAGCTCACTGATGGGCAGCGCTACACCTACACCCGCAAGTCGCGTCTGCCTCACCCCACAATGATAGTGCTGCTCGACAGCGACCAGGGCGACCCGGCAACTACCTCACGACTCATACGCCAGGGCGTTGACACCCTCCCAGGCACCATCGACGTGGTATGGGCTTTTATGGACGAAGCGCACCCCGACGTGACACCCCTCCCCGGCGAACTGCTATTGACAGGAATCCGCTCGCTGGCCCGCGACTGCGGTGTGCACGACACTCCGGTGACTATCTTGGTAGATTCGAGCGGCATGGTGCGTGATGTAATAATCGGATTCAACAATTCCCTATCCTCCGACGTTACACAAAAGGCATCACTGCTCAACTGACCAACTCAAGGATCTCATAAATACTAAAAAATATACAATATGGAAACCATCTACCTCCAAGGCAAACCCTGCCACACCTACGGCACTATCCCCCGCGTGGGAGAGAAAGCGCCCTGTTACACACTTGTTAAACCCGACCTGGCCGAAGTACATTGCTCTGATTTCCGCGGCAAGCGCGTAGTGCTCAACATCTTCCCCAGCCTTGACACAGCTGTATGCGCAGCATCTGTGCGCCGATTCAACCAGGAGGCTTCAGGACTCGAAAACACGGTGGTAATATGCGTGTCGATGGACCTCCCCTTCGCCGCCGGACGCTTCTGCACGGCCGAGGGTATTGATGGTTTAGTAGTTGCGTCGGCTTTCCGCTCTCCGATGTTTGGGCAGAAATATGGCTTGCAGATTGTAGATGGCCCTCTCGCCGGACTTCTGGCCCGCGCGGTGATCGTGCTCGATGAGGACCGCAATGTAATCTACAGCGATCTTGTGGAGGAAATCACTACCGAGCCCAAGTACGACGAGGTGATCAACGTGCTTAAACACACAAAATAAAGCACTCGAAATAGGTAAACCCCACAAAAGCCATTATCTTTGCATGCATCAATCGCACAGCAATAGATAATGGCTTCTTTATGTAACTATATCAAGCTGCTTCGCCCTGAGCAATGGGTGAAGAATGTGTTTGTGCTCCTGCCGCTTTTCTTCAACGGGTCGATGCTCAACGGTGCGAAGCTGGCTGATGCTCTGTGGGTATTCGCAGCATTCTGCCTGATATCATCGAGCGTTTACTGCATCAACGACGCAGCCGATGCCGCGGCCGACCGTCTCCACCCCAGGAAGCGGCAACGCCCCGTATCTTCGGGACTTATATCGGCAAGACAAGCCTACATCACAGCCACATTACTCGCAGTATCGGTGTTGCCTATATGCCTTTTCGGCGGCATATGTCACCCGGCATCAGTCATAGCTTTGATTTACACCTATCTGTTGATCAACATAGGGTATTGCTACGGATTGAAAAGATTTGCGGTGATTGATGTGACCATACTGTCGTTGGGTTATGTGCTCAGAGTGTGGGCAGGGGGCGTGGGCACGTCTATCACACTGTCATCCTGGATTATAGCCATGACATTTCTGCTATCGCTTTTCCTATCCGTGGCAAAGCGGCGCGACGATGTGACGATATATCAATCAACGGGCACCATGATGCGGAGCAACACCGCATTTTACTCCTCAAGATGGATCGACATGTCATTACGAGCCATAGCCGGCGTTACCTTTGCCTGCTACATGCTATACACCGTATCGGACGAAGTGATGCAACGATTTGATAGTCATTACGTTTATATTACCAGCGTATTTGTGCTCTTGGGACTATTGAGGTATCTCCACATCACTATAGTCCAACATCGCAGCGGCAACCCCACATGGGTGTTGCTTCACGACCATCTGCTACAGCTCTACATAGCGCTGTGGATACTGACTTTCGCTTTTATAATCTACTGATACTCGTTGATTATGGCCGCAATCCGGGCTGCGTCGTCGACTGATGTGCAGCTCGAAATCGGGAGCGAAACAACACGGCGGCAATACTCTTCGGCCACCGGCAGCGTGCCCTCGGGAGCTAACATGGTGTAGCATGGCTGCTGATGCACGGCTTTCGGATAGTTGACGTCGGTGGCTACACCGCAGTCGGCGAGATATGAGCGAAACCGCTCGCGGTCGTGGGCCAGCACCGCATATTGGTGCCATACCATCGAAAAATCGTCGACATATGGAGGCTTCGTAACCCGCGGATTATCGATAAGCTGGTCGTAAACCCGCGCTACGTCGCGGCGATGGGTGTTTTCACTATCGGTATAGGGAAGCTTAACCCGAAGTATCGCTGCCTGAAGGGGGTCAAGGCGGCAATTAAGACCGGCATATATATTGTGATAGCGATAGTCTGACCCGTAGTTGCGCAAGGCCCTTATCACCCGTGCCAGTTCAGTGTCGCTGGTGGTTACAGCCCCGGCATCGCCCATCGCACCGATATTTTTGGTGGGATAGAAGCTAAACGCGCCCGCCCCACCTATGGCTCCTGTCATCACTTCAGTCGTTGGTCCATAATAACGCGCGCCAATGGCTTGGGCCACATCTTCCACCACAAGTAGGTCATTGTCAGCCACAATGCGAGCTATATCTTCATCCCACGCAGTGCGACCATACAGGTGTACGAGCATCACGGCCTTAGCGTCGGAGCATCGCAGAGCCTCAGCTATAGTTTCGGCTGACAAGTTGGCTGTGAGGGGTGATGGCTCGGCAAGCACCGGGCGCAAGCCACAATCGGTGATGGCAAGTACCGATGCGATATATGTGTTGGCATTTACTATCACCTCATCACCCGGTTGCAAGCGTCCCAGCTCAATATATCCCCGCAATATGAGCCTCAATGCATCAAGTCCGTTGCTCACTCCGATGGCGTGCTCAGTGCCCACTAATGCCCTTAGTTCGTTCTCAAATGCTTCGACCTCCGGCCCGCCGATATACCATCCCGATTCTATTATGCGCTCAACAGCCTGCTTGATTTCAGCGAGGTAGGGAGCATTTACGGTTGACAGATTGAGGAATGGATAGCAGGTAGTCATAATAAGCGTTTGGTGTGAGTGAGCTGTAAAAATTCTTGATAATCGCGCACATAGTCACTCTCGTTATAGGGAGCCGATGCGAGCACGAGGCATATCGAACCCGACGCAAAGTCGTCCATCGTATTCCACACGCCGGGAGGGATGTACAGACCGTGATACGGTCGGTTGAGAACGACACGGCGCGTCTCCACGCCGTCGGTAAGAGTGACTGTGAAACTCCCCGATACGGCCACCAGCATCTGGTGAAGCTGGCGATGTGAATGTCCGCCACGCTCTGTGCCACCGGGAATATCGAAGAGATAGAACACGCGGTGTATGGCAAATGGAAGCTCATCGTCGTTTTGTGCCGCTGTGAGCGACCCTCGGGGATCGTAGTGACGACTGAGCGTCAGCACCAGGCAGTCGTCGACCCTTGAGTGCGGATGGGCATCCGCCACTATATTATTACCCAAGTTATCAGCCATCTATCTCTTTAAATTTACTATAATCGAGTATATAATCGTCATCATCGTAGAGAGTTGACGACAGCACCAGCGCCACACCGTTGGTGGTGAAGTTTTCGATGGTGCGCCAGTGCATCGGCGGCACGAGCAACCCCTGGTTTGGGCGTTGCAGGTGATATGTAGCGATGCGGCTACGGTCGTCGACCGTCACATCAAATGCTCCATTGAGCGCCACTATCAGCTCCCATGCCGTGTAGTAAGCGTGACCGTCGCGCGACAGGCCCGAAGGCACGTCGTACACCCAATAGCAACGCGCTATATCAAAAGGCACTGACACAGGAGGCTGGATAAACGACAGATTGCCTCGCAAATCAGTGATTTTTGGAAGCTCAACTAATTTTGGCTCAATCGATTGCATGATTAGCAAGATTATTAAGGTAACGTCCGTAGTCGTTATTGAGCATCGGTGCGGCAAGTTCGCGAAGCTGCTCAGCGGTAATAAATCCACGCCGATAGGCCACCTCCTCCAGCGACGCTACTTGGAATCCTTGACGCTTCTGGATCGCCTCGATAAAGCTCGAAGCCTCCATCAGCGAGTCGATAGTGCCGGTATCAAGCCATGCAAATCCTCGTCCGAGCTGCTTTACCGCCAGGCGATTCTGACTCATGTACATCTCGTTGAGAGTGGTTATCTCCAGCTCCCCCCGCGCCGAAGGCGTCACCTTGGTGGCCATGTCGACGACATCGTTGGGGTAGAAGTACAGGCCCACAACTGCGAGATTGGACTTGGGTTGACGTGGTTTTTCCTCAATGCTCACAGCATGACCGGTGGAGTCAAGCTCCACCACGCCATAACGGTGGGGATCCTGCACCGGGTAGGCGAATACCGTGGCCTCGCGAAGCTGTGCCGCCGTAGCCCTCGCCTCATGGAGCATGACTGTGAAGCCCTGTCCATAAAAAATATTGTCGCCAAGCACCATGCACACATCATCATCACCGATAAACTCACGGCCGATAATGAATGCCTGGGCCAATCCCTCCGGTCGTGGCTGTTCGGCATATTCAAAGTTTACCCCTATCTTATGACCGTCGCCCAGTAGCCGGCGGAACATCGGGAGGTCGTCGGGTGTGGAGATGATGAGTATGTCACGTATGCCACAAAGCATCAACACTGATATGGGGTAGAATATCATCGGCTTATCATATACAGGGATAAGCTGCTTGGAAATTCCCCTGGTGATGGGATATAGTCGGGTGCCGGAACCTCCGGCGAGCACTATGCCTTTCATTTACTTTTAATTAAATTTCTGCTCGCGATTGGTGTACATCTCTTCGTAATATCGCTGATAATCGCCCGATGTCACCGAGTCGACCCACTCAGGATGGTCGAGATACCAATCGATGGTGAGTTGGATGCCGCGGGTGAACGGTGTTGTGGGGTACCATCCGAGCTGCGTGGCAATTTTCGTGGGGTCGATGGCATAGCGCATGTCGTGGCCGGGGCGATCGGCTACGTAAGTGATGCGCGACTCGTCGATAGGGAGCGATGGGTCGGCCAGCAGGCTATGGTAACGTGGATCTTTCATGCGCAGGGCCACACCCTCGATTATCAAGCGTACGATGTCGATGTTGCGCGACTCGTTGAATCCTCCGATATTGTATATCTCACCTACCTTGCCTCGGCGTAGCACAAGGTCGATAGCCCGGCAATGATCATCGACATAAAGCCAGTCGCGCACATTCTCACCGCGCCCGTAAACCGGCAGATTTTTTCCGTCAAGCAGGTTTTTAATCATCAGCGGTATCAGCTTTTCAGGGAAATGGAATGGGCCATAGTTATTGCTGCACCGCGTTATGTTGACGGGGAGTCCGTAAGTTTCACCGTAGGCCAGGGTGATAAGGTCGGCGCTCGTTTTCGAAGCCGAGTAGGGTGACCGGGGCTGCAACGGTGATGTTTCGGTGAAATATTGTGTGCCGAAGGTGTGCAGGTCGTCGCGCCCGTCAACAACCCGGCTTACCGCCTCGTCCAGCTTCAGAGCCTGTGGCTCGTCATACTCCTTGGGGAGGGAGCCGTACACTTCATCGGTGCTTATCTGAAGATATTTCTTACCATCGGGATATGAACCGTCGGCTCTACGCCACGCCGATTTTGCGGCCTCAAGCATCGACTGTGTACCGATGATATTGGTTTCCAAAAATACGCGTGGCGATGTGATTGAGCGGTCTACATGGCTTTCGGCAGCAAAGTTCACTATGAAGTCGGGGTTAGCGGCGGACACTATACGCTTCACGGCATCGAAATCAGTGATGTCAACCTTCTCGAAAGTCACCCTGGGATCATTAATCTCATCTTTAATCGTGAGGATGTTGCCGGCGTAGGTGAGGGCATCTATTATAGTAAGATGCTCCACGAGGCCAGGCTCGCCAAGTATGTATTTCACAAAGTTGGCTCCGATAAATCCGGCACCGCCGGTCACGACATATCTCTTGGGCTGGGGCATTGTTTCAGCGTTAGGTATATATAATTAACGATTCTTACGCTCAATTATTGATTGTAGAGATATCGCTTGATCGACTTTTTGGGTGTTTTTTCAAATTCGTTGGGTATAAGCTGTATGCGTTGTATCTGCTCGTATGGCGCCACTATCTTGTTAAGGTCTACACGCACCTGCTCCATCACCTTGGGGAGATCCTGCGGCAGAATCTTGTCGGCATCGACTGCCTCGTAATCGGGGTATACGATGGCCGTAAGCCCACTGCCGCGCTCCACCACCAGGCTTTCAGCCACATATGGCATATTGTTGAGTTTGGCCTCGATTTCCTCCGGGTAGATGTTCTGTCCCGACCCGGTTAGTATCATGGTCTTATAGCGTCCGCGAATGAATATGGTGCCGTCGACTACGGTGCCCATGTCGCCGGTGTGGAGCCATCCATCCTCATCGAGCACGGCCTCCGTGGCCTCGGGATTCTTAAAATACCCCTTCATCACGTTTTGGCCGCGCACGCATATCTCGCCGGGCACGTTGGCCGGGTCAGTACTCAGCACCTTCACCTCCATGTTTGGCAGGATCTTTCCTGAACTTGTGAGAACAAACTGTCGCCACGGGGTGTAGCTGATTAGGGGGCCGCACTCCGTCATGCCATACCCCACGGTAAATGGGAAGTGGATAGTCGACAGGAAGGCTTCGACCTCGCGGTTGAGGGGGGCTCCTCCCACTATCACTTCCTCAAACTCTCCGCCAAAGGCTTCAACAAGTTTGCGGCGTATCTTGGCGTAGATGGCAGTGTCGAGCATCGGTATGGCGAGCACCCAGCGGATGGCACGCTTCGACAGCATCGGCACTATCTGCTTTCGGTAGATCTTCTCCAGAACCAGTGGCACGCACAGCACAAGGTTGGGCTTGACCTCCGACAAGGCCTTGATGAGCAGACGTGGCGCGGGTATGCGGCCAAACAGCGTGACGTGTGTTCCCACTGCAAGGGGAGTCAGCAGGTCGAATGCACATCCGTAGGCATGAGCCAGCGGCAGGAAACACAGACAGCGCGAACCCTGGTAGTGTAACCTCGACTGCGCTCCAAACAACACATTGCCTGCAAGGTTGTGGTATGTGAGCATCACCCCCTTGGAAAATCCGGTAGTGCCGGATGTGTAGTTGATTACAGCTGTATCATCGGGCTGGCAATGAGGATAGTCGATACACTCAGCAGTAAAACCATGTGGATAGCGGCGCTTGAACTTGCGGGTGAGATTTTTCAAAATCTTCTCATACATGTTTGAGTCGCTACGCTCGGCCAGCACGCGGCGCGTCTCCAATGATATGGCAGCGCGTACCATCGGCAGGTCCTCAATGCCCATTGTCTCCCAGATATGCTGCGACACAAATATCATTACCGACTCGGAGTGGTTGACGATATGTTGTGTATCCTGCGGATTAAAGTCTTGAAGTATAGGCACAATGATAGCCCCGTAAGTGATAGTGGCCATAAACACAGTGACCCACGTGGCATTGTTTTTACCCACCAGGGCAATCTTATCGCCGGGCTTAACTCCAGCCAGCTCATAAAACAGATGAATGCGAGCTATGCGGCGTGCGAAGTCGCCATAGGTCAATGTAGTTGACTCACCATATTCGGAGAGTGCCGGTAACGACCAGTTACGCCTGAAACTCGCGGCATAGTAGTCGACCAGATTTTCGGTGTATGATATCATTGCGCTTAATTGTTTTCTATGGTTTGGTTATTTCGGTGGCTACGCAAGGCATGCGTCAAGTGTGGTCTCGATAGCCTTGCGGTCGAGATTCTGCCCGATAATCACTATCTTGATCATGCGGTCGCCATACGTGTCATCCCAATCGCGGCGTAGGTTGGGATCGCGGGCCAAAAACTGTTCCAACTCCTCCTTGGGAGCCGTGGCATACCAATAGCCGGCCTCTTTGATGTTTTTCTGACGGCCTGCGGTCTCAAACAACAGCGACATGTCGGGGTTGTAGCTGAAGTAGCACACCCCTTTGGCGCGTATGATATTAGAAGGCCACTGCTTGTCGAGCATATAGTCAAATTTGTTGAGGTCGAATGGCCGACGTCGATAGTAGACCATCGTCTGCACTCCATACTCCTCGGCCTCACCTTCGTCATGATGATGGTGATGATGGTGGTCATGCTCGTGATGATGCTCGTGATGATGCTCGTGATGATGGTCGTGATGATGCTCGTGATGATGGTCGTGATCATCGTCGTCATCGTCATCATCATGGTGTCCCTCGAGTTCCTGCACCCAGGTGGCCGAAGTAGCTACCTCCTCAAAGTCGAATAGGTGGGTGTCAAGCAGCATGGTAAGGGGCACATCGCAGTAGTCGCAATCAATGATTTTGGCCTTGGGTTGAAGGGCACGTATCACGGCACGGATGCGTGCGGCCTCCCGGGGAGTAACCTCCGATATCTTGTTGAGCAGGATGATGTTGCAGAATTCCACCTGCTCGATTATCAGATTCTCGATATCCTCCTCATCAATGCCGGGGCGCGACAGAGAGTCACCGCAATTAAATTCATCCTTGAGCCTCAGCGCATCGACGACTGTGGTAATGCAGTCGAGCTCAGGCACACCCTTGGCTCCAGGACCAAGCATCTGCGGTATGGCACAGATTGTCTGTGCTATAGGAGCGGGCTCGCATATGCCGCTGGCTTCAATCACTATGTAGTCAAATCGGCCTGAGTTGACAAGATCCATCAGCTGCTTCACAAGATCCATCTTCAAGGTGCAGCATATACAGCCGTTCTGCAGGGCCACGAGGTCGTCCGACTGTTCGCCTCCTACTATGCCTCCCTTCTGAATCAGGTCGGCATCAATATTCACCTCGCCCAGGTCGTTGACTATCACAGCAAACTTAATGCCGTGACTTCCGTTGAGTATATGATTAAGCAGGGTGGTTTTACCACTGCCGAGGTAGCCGGTGAGCAGTAATACCGGCACTTTCTTCAAGTCAGTCATGATGCGGTTAGTCATTAACGATTACACGGAATGGAGCACGTTGGCCGGAAGCCGATATGATATAACAGCCGCGGGGCAGCTGGACGCTCAGGCCGTCGGCTACAGTGGGTAGCATCATCACCTCACGGCCTGCCATGTCGTAGATGCCCACGTTATGCACCTCGCCGCCGCACACAAATCGCACGCCACCAGGCTCATATGCCGTACCAAACGGCTGCTCGGCAAATAGCTGGGTCACACCGGCGGGTTCAACATATATCACATTAGAGGGAGCGGAGCGATACCCAAGGCGCACAGCCTGCACATAATAGCTCTCCGGACCTAACACATCACTGATTTCAAGAGAGTTATCCTCGGCCACGAGTTCCTCCACCGACGATTGGCCATTCAGGAAATGCATGCGTGTCACTACGTAGTAGTCGACAACGTCGTCGGTCGACGGGAGCCAGTTGGCCACGTACGTGTCGGCAGTAACGTCGGTAGCCTCAGTAGCGGTGAGGGTAGAAAGCGTGGGCACAGGCAGACATTCACCCTTAAGCTCGATGCGTCGCGAGCCCGAGATACCACCGTCTTGCACAAACAACATCGAGGTGTGCTCGCCAAGCGTGGTGGGACGGTAAGTGATTGTAGTCCAATACCCCTCGGGCGAATTCACATACTCAGCCTTGATTGTGGCATCGGACAGCGAGAACATAGCCTTGTCGTTGCGGCTTATGGTGAGCTCGAAGGCTCCTTTGAGATTTTGACCGCTGAAAAATAGTCGTGCGGTAGTTTCGGAGCCGAGTGCCACCTGCCCGAAGTCGAGCGCCATACCCTGTGTGGGTGTGATGAGGTTGGGTTCGCCGGGATTGGGATCAATGGCTGTAGAGAAAGCCTCTCCCACGTGATTGCCCCATATGTACTCAGCGAGGTTGGGATAGTCGATAAAGGGGTTGCGGTTGGACTGCAGCAAGTAGACAGCCTCGTTGCGGTCGAGCTCCTTCTGGCTCACAGGGTCCTCGCGGTGCCACTTGAGCAGCATTTCCACCGCCCACTTGGCGAGTGTTGGGTAAGTGTTTTGCTGAAGCATCCATGAGTAGCTTGAAGCCCAGGTGAGATTCTGATAGCATGTCACCATGTAGAAGTAAGTGCGTGCAAAGTCACCCTTGTACTCATCGGCCGGCTCAAACACATAGCGCGCGCCACCACCCTGACCGGTGACAGCCGTTCCTACCTTCGACACGCCGTTGTCGTATTGATTTGCACTGTACACCTCGCCCAAGGGCCAGTTGCTCTTGGCCATGTTGGCCTTAGCCTCCGAGGGGTAGAGATGATTGATGTCGGTATACGCCGGAGTGTTTGTGCCCCCACCCCACCACGATTTGGGGAATGAATGCTCGCGGTTAAGGCCGGAGAATGAGGGCGTATACAGCGGGATGCTGCCATACATGTCCCACCACTGCCCATATTTAGGGTCACCCTTGGGGTAAACGTCGGTTTTGAGGAAATGCGATGACAGAGCCTGATAATTGAGCTGCGTGTGATTGTACACAAGTTCACAGGCTGCAGTTTTCAGGGCAGCGCCCGACTTTCCATCAAGGCTCCGGTAATATCCCGCCGGAATAGCTGCCGATATCGTCATTGCGGCTGCAGCAGTTGCACATAGTACGCTTAAGGATTTTTTCATTTGTCGTTGTATTCTTTCTTCTAAATTTAATGCAAAATAAGCTCCCCGGCCGGCATTCAACACCCGGCCGAAACGTAACGGCAAATATACACCAATTGTATGTAACTAAAAAATTTACCCCAAAATTCGAATCGCACGCAAACAGGAAAATTCAGTAAAATTTCGTACTTTTGCAGTTGGAAATCAAGGAATATTACAGAAATGGACATAGTTCAATCACCCGAAAGTCAGAATGTGGAATTTAAGGAAAGTTGGCGAGACGAATACCTCAAATGGGTATGCGGATTCGCAAACGCACATGGTGGCTACATCTATATCGGAGTTGTTGACGGCTCACATGAGATAGTAGGCGTTGCTGACAGCAAACGCTTAATGGAAGATATTCCGAATAAGATTGTAAACAGTCTCGGCATTGTTGCCGATGTCAATTTGCGACAGGCTGACGGGCTTGATTACATTGAGATAATTGTAACTCCAAGTAATATTCCGATTTCCTATAAAGGAGTTTATCATTATCGTTCCGGAAGCACCAAACAAGAATTAAAAGGTGCGGCATTACAAGATTTCCTATTAAGGAAATTGGGTAGGACTTGGGATGATGTCAGTAATGAAGAAGCGCATATCGAGGATATTGACCGAGATGCGATTGAATACTTCTTGCGTAAGGGTATAATGGCGCAACGTATTCCGGAAAGCATGCTGACAGCATCCACCGAGGAAATACTGACGTCGCTCCAATTGTTGGATAACGAAGGAAAACTCAAAAATGCAGCTCTCTTATTGTTCGGCAAGAACCCCGAGAAGTACTTCCATAGCGTTGAATTTAAGATTGGGCGATTTGGTCGCAATGAGTCGGATCTTATAATTCAGGATATTATCGGCGGCAATATTATTCAAATGGCAGATAAAGTTGTGGATGTTCTCAGAGCCAAATACCTTGTTTCGCCGGTAAGATTTGAAGGTATGCAGCGATATGAGAACCTTGAAATTCCAATGGAAGCATTGCGAGAAATCGTCTACAATGCGATTGCTCATAAGAACTATATGGGACCGGCAATTCAAATGCACGTATATGATGACAGAATAGAGATATGGAATGACGGTAGTCTTCCCGAAGGCTATACTGCTGATACATTATATGCCAACCATCCGTCGAGACCTCGTAATCCTAAGATTGCCGAAGCAATGTTTAAGGCTGGATTTATTGACACTTGGGGACGCGGCTATAACAAGATATACACAGGCTTCAAGAATAATGGGTTGCCAATACCCACTGTTGCAGATCATTTTGGCGGTGTCCAAATAGTAATTGAACGTACTGTCTTTAAGCAGCTTAACAGAAACATCGGAGACAATGTCGGAGATAATGTCGGAGATAATGTCGGAGATAATGTCGGAGATAATGTCGGAGATAATGCCGTAGATAATGTCGTAGATAATGTCGGAAATATAGCATTAACTGCAACTCAGAAAAAAATTGCGGAAAGGTACAATGCAATACTTGAAATAATCAAAGGTAATCCTTTTATTACCGCAATTCAACTTTCAGAACAATTGTCTGTTTCGGATAGAACAATTGAACGAGATATAGCAAATTTACAAGAAACAGGGACTCTTATAAGAGAAGGCAGTGATAATGGCGGTCGTTGGATAATCATAAAATGATTATCGTGAGTTCGATATAAGGGCTCACGTTATTTAATATTAAGTACAATTTTATTGCGCTCAATCATGGCCGCAATGTTTTCTGCAAGCGTAACAATAGATTTTATCTTACGCTGTTTTTCTTCAAATTGTTCAACGGTGGTGTCTCGAAGTACTGACTTGAGACAACAAGCAGTAATTCGCTAATTTTCATAAACCTGGCTAATTCCTGCACAAACCCTACGCAAAGATATTACTGAAAGAAGAATTGGCTGGTAATATCTCCGTAATATGTCTTAGGAAACATAGGGTCCGCTGCCATTTGTCAGTTCGGGTGGCTCACAGCGGACCGTATGTTTTGTGTGCGTCGGCAAAATTGACAAGAATCTAAACAATGTTAGTTCTTGTTATACCCCCATTCCCGGCTAAGGAGTTTTCTCTTCCACAATGATTCTCTGTCAACTGCTTCGTATTCTGTAACATTCGACGGGAGCACTTCCAGAATTGACCATTGGAAATTCTTAATATGGTACTGTGGGTCGTTTTTTATGAGTTCTGCCAATTTTACGTTGTTGCCATGCCCCGTGGCTGCATACTGTGACCAACGCCCAAAAATGCATTCACGCCCAGAAGTACTTCCCACATAATTCCTGCCATTGCTCTTATCCACAATAAGATATATGCAATTTACCGCTTTCAACTTTTGTTCCCATTCCTTATCATTTAGCACTTGACCAAGTTCATGGTGGTTGAGCATCACCTCTAAATAGTCTTTAAATGCCGGCGTGCCGTCCGATTTAGATATTCCCTGCTCAATAGTGCGAACATACTTTTCATTATAAAAATATTGATGCCATGCCTGCGTATTTTTACCCCAATCAACAATCACCTTCTCCTCAAGGATGGCAAAATCGGGCATATATTTGAGATCGAGTATCTCTTCCTTCTCATTTACAGGACTCAGGCGGCGGTCTTTAACTTCATAAACGCCCAGAAATCGTGCTGTTGTTCCTTTATCTCCAAGGAATACCACCATATACTTAATGCCATCAAACTTACCTTTCTCTTGTTCTGTCATATATTTGTGGAACAAATCTCTATGATAAATATATAGTTCATATAGATTTGCAACATTCCCTGGTAATGGTTTACCTTCTATCTTCAATGAACTATCTTTTTTGTTCCCCACTCTTTTATCGGCATGCCTTACCATTTTTATTGCTGATGATGGTGTGTTGTCGAAATCATCATTTCGACCCTTAAGCAACGTTTGGATAGAGATAATCTTATCTTTTGGAGTGTTCATAAAAATATTGGATAAAATGTTAATAAATAAAGTATTATAAATTAATATTTTTTAAATTCTATGCCAAGTATATCGCACGCATGGTATTTCCAAAGTTCTTGATCAAAGTTAGGTGTATAGCGAGCAAGAACCAGTTTATTTTTTAGGCTCGGCCCTTTTCCGTAAATATCCTGGAAGGCTCGACACCGTGCGAGCATATCTTCAACATCAAAGTTCCAATCCAATTGATAGTAAACAGTGCCAATACGTTGCCAATGCGCTACCATATCGGGGGTGGCACAATGATTATCAAGCACAAATGCATATCGTGCGTTAAAGCCCTCATCGTTTCGCCCAAAAGTGTCAAAAGCCCATATATTGTAATACTTGTCATCAGCAGGAGTACTCTTATCACCA
Source organism: uncultured Muribaculaceae bacterium (assembly GCA_964517875.1). Classification (GTDB taxonomy): domain Bacteria; phylum Bacteroidota; class Bacteroidia; order Bacteroidales; family Muribaculaceae; genus JAJPXC01. The sequence goes on from CAZFEU010000020.1 coordinate 31,524, forward strand.
AGCATTACGCGAAGTACGTCGCCGGTATAAATGGCATCGCCATTTGAGTCGCAAAAAGGAGTTTTAACTCCCGCAAACAATACACGATGACAAAAACCGCGCCCCTTACATTCATCTCCGAAATAATTTTCGACAACGTCTTGGTTATGATCTTCTTTAAATTCATCTGCCGATGTCCAAACGTAAAGGTCGTTTCCAAAGAAGAAGAAATCACCAAATTTTGCATAGCCAAAGCGATCAGTATCTATGATATAACGAATGGTGATTTTAGGGAGCGGCACTTTTACACCGCTACCAATTACATATTTATATTTTTCACAAAAATCCATCAAATCTTCAACCGTAATCGCATCGGGAATAGGTATAACCTCCTTGCGTGGCTCAATGCCAAAACAAATCGCATCAACAAATTCGTCATGAGTCACCTCCAAAAACAATCTTTTAGCGAAATTGACATTAGGGAGTTTTAGAGCCTCCTTAAACATTGGCGCAATTTCTTTATTGGCAAATCTTGCATTGTCACACCCCCCACATGTCACAAGAAATCGATTGTTGGGATGAGTCCTCGCATATTCGGTAAAATCATCTACATATGGCCGTATGTCGTCAAGCGATGCTTGCATGGTAGGTATCGCATAACATTTCCCTGTCGGTCCGGCGCCGACTCCCCATTCGGCTCCAAATTCTTCATAAGCGCGCCGTGCTGCGCCATCAAGGTGGTACCCGTGCAAATTGCTCCCAAACACGAAAATTTCGCACTGGGAAAGGCTTTTGATCTCCTCGTCAAAGAAACGTTTCATAAAGGTCGAACTATTATGTTGTAAAGATTTTAACTAATAATCGGAGCCAGAGCTTCAACGATATTTTAGCGTCACTTAGTGCCAGTCTTAGCTTATCATTCTTCATGGCACAAAGTTGTCATTCAACGTGAGCAAAACATAAACACGGTTATGTTAATTTATTTTAATATCGCTACAGTTTCGTCTGATACTGTGCAACTAAAAATCGTACAATACTCCTTACTTGATTTCTTATGATATGGGTTATTAGTTATGGCAACAAACATTGCAAAGTGACATCCCCCGAATCCCATACGGATGTTCAATTATCAACAAAAAAGCGCAGGATCCGTACCTGTTGCCCGTTCCACCGCTAAAGGCCTTCGCATTGCCCGACAAAATAGAACGAGCAACACAGAGCCTACGCCGTATGACGTATATAGACACCAAAGGCGAAAACATCAGACGATGCTATCCACCTAAGGCATTTTTATCATACCCGAGACACCTACTGTTGCCACATTCCTGACTTTGTCAAAGAGGTTGCGAAGTTCTTAGCGGTCAAGAATTAGCGCAAGTAAACGCTTATCATTATGTAACGACCTCTCACATGCCAACTCCCTAATGGAAATCCCACGGCGTAAGGTCGCAACAAATATAGCAAAACATTTCGAATTACCAGCGATTCGAAATCTTTAAACAGAAAACACAACTACCAGGCCGGACTCTAATCCCCGCACTGAGGGGCATCGTCCTCGCAAGAGGACGGATTTGGGAAACCTCACGTTGAGATTGGTCGAAGGCCAAGCCTACGTGAGGCTCGGGCAGCCGGCAGGGCTTTCCTCTATATAACCACACTCGGGTGCGGGGTTCGATACGACGACGCCCTGCGGCTATAACTCTCACACCTATATTAGCTCTAAAGGCCTTAAAATCTTTAAAACTCTAACGAAATGAAGCAACCGCAAGGGGGCGGTGGGGCCGGCTTGCGGTTGGATTGGATGAGGTGTGTATGTCTGGGTGATACTCGTGAGTATCACTGTGCGATTGGGTTTACTCGAATGAGCCCATTTTAAGGAAGTTGACTTCTTCCTGAGTGAGGTAGCGCCAGCGTCCGCGGGGGAGGTTTTTCTTGGTGAGGCCTGCAAAGTAAACGCGGTCGAGCTTGGTCACGTGGTAGCCGAGGCTCTCGAATATACGGCGCACGATGCGGTTGCGACCGGAGTGAATCTCGATGCCGGCCTGATTGCGGTCGGTCTCGGTGGCGTAGGAGATGGCGTCGGCGTGGATGGGGCCGTCGTCAAGCTCGATGCCATCGGCGATACGTTGCATATCATCCTCTGAAATATCCTTATCGGTCCACACGTGGTAGATTTTTTTCTTAACGTATTTAGGATGAGTGAGCTTCGATGCGAGATCACCATCGTTAGTGAGCAGGAGGACACCGGTAGTATTGCGGTCGAGGCGGCCGACGGGGTAGATACGTTCGGGACAAGCTCCCTTCACGAGATCCATCACCGTGAGACGGCCGTTGGGGTCATCGCTGGTAGTAACACAGTCTTTCGGTTTATTGAGGAGGATGTAGCATTTGCTTTCGAGTGCAACAACTTTTTCATCGTACTCAACTACATCGCTGTGTGAAATCTTAGTTCCGAGTTCGGTCACCACCTCTCCGTTGACCTTTACCAATCCCTGCTGAATAAATTCATCGGCTTCGCGACGTGAGCAGATGCCGGCATTCGCCATAAATTTATTAAGACGAATCTGTTCGTTAGGATCAGGAATCGGCATTTCATATTCTATGCGCTTGGGACGTGGAACGAAGCTTTTTCCCGGACGCGGGGGTTGCTGACGATAGCCACCCTGCTGACGGGGCTGATAACCACCCTGCTGACGGGGTTGGTAACCACCCTGCTGACGAGGTTGATAACCACCCTGCTGACGGGGCTGATAACCGCCCTGCTGACGAGGCTGATAGC
>CAZFEU010000021.1:0-33942 GCA_964517875.1 uncultured Muribaculaceae bacterium
CAAGAGCGTCTACCTCGAACTTTTCGTGAAAGTCGAGCCCAACTGGCGCAACCGCGAGAACAAGCTGAAAGCCTTCGGCTACATCGAATAATATAAGTAAACCCTCAAAAACCTCATAACCAAAATGAGTCAACTCGTAGCTATAGTAGGGCGCCCCAACGTGGGCAAGTCAACCCTATTCAATCGCCTGACACAGACGCGCCAAGCCATCGTCGATGACACCGCCGGCACTACCCGCGACCGTCAGTATGGCAAAGTGGACTGGGATGGCCAGGAATTCTCAATCGTCGACACCGGCGGATGGGTAGTCAACTCCGACGACGTTTTCGAGTCAGAAATCAACAAGCAAGTATACCTCGCCATAGAGCAGGCCGACGAAATTCTATTCGTGGTCGACGCAATGAACGGTGTCACCGACCTCGACGACCACGTGGCCGAGATACTCCGCAAGTCAAAGAAGCCTGTAATCCTGGTGGCCAACAAAGTCGACTCCAACGACTGGCTTTATAACGTGCCCGAGTTCTACAAACTCGGCCTCGGCGAGCCATATCCCGTATCGGCCGTCAGCGGATTCGGCACCGGCGACCTTCTCGACGAAGTAGTAAAGAAACTCCCCGAGAAGGATGATGACGGAGCCGCAGAGCTCGACGATATACCTAAATTCGCAATCGTGGGACGCCCCAACGCCGGCAAATCATCGCTAATCAATGCATTCATCGGCGAGGAGCGCAACATAGTGACCGACATCGCCGGCACCACACGCGACTCCATCTACACCCGCTATAATAAATTCGGCTTCGACTTCTACCTGGTCGACACCGCCGGCATACGCCGCAAGAGCAAGGTGAACGAAGATATCGAATACTACTCGGTGATACGCTCGATACGCGCCATCGAAGCCTCTGACGTGTGCATACTCATGATTGACGCCACACGCGGCATCGAGAGCCAGGATCTGAGCATCTTCTCACTGATACAGCGCAACAAGAAAGGCCTGGTGGTATGCGTCAACAAATGGGACCTCGTAGAGGACAAATCAGTTGAAGCCATACGCCACTTCGAGGAGGCTATACGCCGCCGCCTGGCTCCTTTCACTGACTTCCCCATCATCTTCACTTCGGCGCTGACCAAGCAGCGAATCTACAAGGTGATCGAGACTGCCGTACAGGTATATGAAAACCGCAAGCGCACCGTGCCTACATCGCAGCTCAACACCGTGATGCACGAAGCTATCGAGGCTTACCCACCGCCAGCCAACAAAGGGAAATTTGTGCGCATCAAGTATGTGACTATGCTCAAAGGGGCGCAAGTGCCCACATTCATATTCTTCTGCAACCTGCCGCAATGGGTCAAGGAGCCATACCGACGTTACCTTGAGAACAAAATTAGAGAGAACTGGGACTTCAACGGCACACCTATCAACATATTCATGCGCGAGAAGTGATACCATAAACATAGATTGTGGAGGTGCATCAGGATTCAACCCCTGGTGCACCTCCTTGCTTGTTTAATCCGCCTGCTGGTATTAAAGCCCGGAAAATTTTGGTCAATGTAGCATAATTAGTAATTTTGCGTTCCGTAGGCTATGGTCTGCAATACAATGTATGACTGAAAATTTCAATACTTACATCAACACTATCGAGGTGGAATTCTGGAAAAACCTTTGCATCAGCGAGGGAAAGCTCCACCTGTATGCAAAGGGCGATGAATTTGTCAGCGCCGGAGCCGTGGGGCGCTATATCGGCTACATCAAATCGGGAATGTTGAAATACGTGGCTTATTCCTCCGATGGCGAAGAGCATGTAGTGGGTCTGGAGTTTGCCGGCGAATTTGTCACCGATTTCCCATTCTCGTTATACGGGCACAAATCGCGAGTGTCAATTATAGCCGAAACAGAGTGCGAAATTTACTGCATTCCCGTAACCTACGTCAAGACCCTGATGGACAACGACCCCGGGCTGAAAGAAATCGTGATGCACTCCACCGAGGCAATCTTTTCTACCGTTTACGACCGATATGTGGCTCTTTACACCCAGACGCCCCAGCAACGATATAACGACCTGATAAGCCGTCACCCCGATCTGTTTGCCTTGTTTTCGCTCAAGGACATAGCTTCTTTCCTCAACATCACCCCCACACATCTGAGCCGGTTGCGAAAAAATATCTGACCGCCGTTCGATTTCAACATATGTTGAGAATTTTTTGATTTTTCGGTCATAATTTTGTCCCCGTAAAAATCAACGGCAGATTATGGCAAAAAATTTACTTGGTCGTAATACTAAAATGCAAAATATTATGAAAGCAGTTATCGCTACGATTCTGATATCAATGGTGGCACATGCGGCTGAAGCTCAAGAGCCGGCCGACACAATAGCAGCTCAGCAGCTGCAAGAAGTAGTGGTGCAGGCTCCCCGCGTGGTGCGCAAGGTAGACATGGACGTGTACTACCCGTCGAAGAGCGCAGTTGACAACTCAAAGAATGGTGTCCAACTGATTCGCAACCTGATGATTCCATCGCTTACGGTAAATGACGCTCTCGGAACCATCAGCTCGGCAGGCCAATCAGTGCAGGTGCGAATAAATGGCAAGGAATCTTCAATAGAACAGGTAAAAGCCCTGCTCCCCGAAACCATCAAGCGTGTTGAATGGATCGATAATCCCGGTTTACGCTATGGTGGAGCGAATTATGTACTGAATTTCATCGTGACAAACCCTACCGTAGGCGGTTCGCTGATGGCTCAGGCAAAACCGGCATTAAACTGTGGTTGGGGATATTATCAGGCAAATGCCAAATTCAATACCGGACCTTCTCAATGGGAAGTCGGAGGGTACTTCAAACTCACCGAAGGCATCAAGGCCCACCGTGACTATACTGAGACGTTTACTTGGCCCGACGGTCATGAGCTCACAAGAACAGAAACCCCAATCGGAGGCAAACTCGACAACTCGCAGGGAGCCGGGTGGCTCTCCTACAATTACATCAAACCCGATACCACAGTTTTCTATGTACAGCTGGTAGCCAATCGCAGCTTCTCTGACCTTACCCGCTATAACGGTCTGTTGTCGCTGAGCAATGGCGACAAAGACATATTACTCAGCGACGAATCAGGACGAGTGGGAACAACGCCACGTTTTTCTGCATATCTTGAGCAGCATTTGGCACATCGTCAGACTCTGGTTGTTGATTTTGGCGCTTCCTTATACTCGGGTCACACTTATTCGGACTACCTCGAAAGATACCATGATGCCTCCGACTATATAACCGACGTAAGCACATATATAAAAGACCGCAATCAGGCCTACGGCCTTGAAGCCGACTACATAAAGCAATGGCGAACATCTAAACTGACCGCCGGAGCATCATACACCGCCAACCGTAACCGATCACTTTATGAAAACCTCAATGGCGAGATTTTCCATCAACGACAAGACAAGGCATATTTCTTTGCCGAATATTTCCAACGCATAAACAAATTTACACTTACAGGTGGACTTGGAGCACAATACACATCCTTCAATTTCAAGGAGACCAATCAAGGAAATAACTCGTGGAATCTACGTCCTCAGGCCACTGTGACTTACTCTCTGAATCCGAACCACAATTTCCGGCTGGCATTTACGTCCTGGCAGTCTGCGCCGTCATTGGCCGAAACCAATATCGCACCTCAGCAACTCGATGGTTTCCAGTGGCGTATCGGTAATTCAAATCTCAAAACGTCATCATCATATATGCTGACACTTCGTTATGGTCACAATCTGTTTGATCAGCGTGTCAGCGGCTCTTTCGGAACGAGAGCGTTTACAAGTCCCAATGCCATCACCCCTTATCTTTACTGGGACAATAACAGACTCATCACCTCATACGAGAACAGCAAGGGATTGCAGAACTTGAGCTTCTGGCTTTCCGAGCAGATACAGATTATTCCGGAGTGGCTTATGTTTTCAGGCACAATCCAATATAAGGCTGAACGCATGAAGGGCAACACATACACTCTTTATAATCATACATGGAGTGGTGACGCCGCCTTGATGTTCATGTATAAGGGATTCCAACTTGTATTCCAATATGTCAGGGCACAGCGCGACCTCTGGGGTGAAAAAATCAGCTGGGGAGAAGACATTAATGTAATAGCAGCTGATTATAACTGGAAAAACTGGCAGTTTGAGGCGGGTATGTTAATCCCGTTCGGCAAATATGACCAAGGCTCAAAGTCTCTCAGCCAGTGGAATCGCAATGAGCAACACATGCGTGTGGATATGCGTATGCCTTACATAAGCATCAGTTATAACCTGCAGTGGGGACGGCAGAAACGTGGCGCCAACAAACTGATCAACGCCGACGCCAATGTTGACTCCTCGACCGCAGGAGGAAGATAAACAGCTTTTCAACTATATATCCCCGGGGCTGCGCTGTAATTGAAGGTACCGCGCAGCCTCCATTTTTGTGGTGATTTCGTAATTCGAGGAAATATTGTAATTTTGCACTGTGATGCAATCTACCACGCTATACGTTACTGACCTCGACGGCACCTTGCTATCAACCGACTCTCTGGTGAGCGACACTTCAGCGGCCATGATCAGCGATATGGTGCGCGATGGCGCCATGATCACAGTGGCCACCGCACGCACCCCCGCCACCGTTGAGCCGCTTCTTGCTGGCACTTACACCCGCCTCCCAGCTATCGTGCTCACCGGAGCCTCCATGTGGGATCGGCAGCGTCGCCGATACATTCACCCCAAATTTATCGACGAGTCACAGGCCACCGAAGCCCTGAGATGCTTCCGTGAGGCCGACGTACACCCCTTCATCTACACCCTTCGCGCCGATGGGATCCTGCACGTGTATCACAACGGAGAGATGGTGAAACCCGCCCGACAGTTTATGGAGGAGCGCTCGCACCTGGAGCTCAAGAAATTTCACCTCGATGAGCCTTGGATCGACCGTGCCTCATCGGTGCCCGACACCGTGCTTTACTTCGGCATGGGGCGCGCCGAGCACGTCTACCCACTGGCCGAGACGCTGCGCAGCAGGGTGGATTGCGCCGTCTACTCCTACCTCGACATATTCAACCCCGACGTGGCGGTGATTGAAGTATTCAGCTCATCGGTATCCAAAGCACACGCAATCAGACAGCTCGCCAAACTCCAGGGAGCCAAGCGCATAGTGGCTTTCGGCGACTCCACCAACGATCTCCCCATGATGGAAATAGCCGATGTGGCTGTGGCCGTCGACAACGCCCTACCCGAGGTAAAGAAAGCCGCCGACATAGTGATTGGCCGCAACAACTCCGACACTGTGGCTCGCTTCATATTTCAAGACTATTATGGCTAACATATATGATATGCAGCGATATGGCCGAGTGCTGTTTCTCCTCCTTTCGGTGGGAGTAGTGGCATTGTTCCTCTATTTCTCCAACAACCTGGTCACCGATCTTGCCGCCCAGGAGCGCGAGCGAATGGAGATATGGGCCGATGCCACAAAGGCGCTCGTTGACCAGACAATGTTCTCCGACGAGGAAAGCCCGGCATCAAAATTTCTGTCGTCAATCACCGAGCGAAACAACAATATCCCCGTGCTATTGGTCGATGAGAGCGATATCATATTGCAACAACGCAATTTCGATCTCCCCGACCCCGCCGACTCGGCCAACATAAACGTTCAGAGCTTCACGCAGCGCAATCAGAAATTCCTGGAGGACCGACTCGCCGAGCTCAAGGGGTCGCGCAACAAGATTGAAATCGAAATCGCCCCCGAGGTGTCATACTTCCTCTATTACGAGGACTCAAAACTACTGAAACGACTGAGCTACTACCCCTACATCCAGCTACTGGTGATGCTGGCATTCGTGGCCGTTGTATACTTTGCCGTATTGTCGACCAAGAAGGCCGAGCAAAACAAGGTGTGGGTAGGACTATCGAAGGAAACAGCGCATCAGCTTGGCACGCCCATATCGTCGCTCATGGCATGGACAGAGCTTCTGGGGTCATTGGGCGTTGACCCTGAAACGGTGTCGGAGATGGACAAGGATGTCAACCGACTGAACACAATCGCATCGCGATTCTCGAAAATAGGTTCTAAACCTCAGATGGAGCTGGAGTCGCTCAACCACGTGGTGGAACAAGCATCGGAGTACATGCGGTCACGCATCTCACAACGCATCAAATTCTCACTTCACCTCACCCCCGACAACCCTAAAGTGATGGCATCGGCACCACTATTCGAATGGGTGATGGAAAACCTCATCAAAAACGCTGTCGACGCCATGGAAGGGTCGGGCGCAATCACAGTCACTACAGCCGTCAACTCACACGGCACACCGTATGTTGAGGTGAGCGACACCGGCCGAGGCATACCCCGCAAGCGTCAGAAGACGGTATTTACCCCCGGCTACACCACAAAAAAACGCGGCTGGGGACTGGGGCTCACACTTGCCAAGCGCATCATCGAGCAATACCATTCAGGCAAAATCTATGTAGCATCATCCGAGCCCGGCCGAGGCACAACCTTCCGCATCGACCTCCCGCCTGCCGCCAAATAAGCAATGCTGATCACACATGCCAAAATTTGCCGATATTGTGGTAGATTTTCGAATGAAGCCACTGAATCAGAATTTTTGATTGGGTTAGGAAATCTTAAATAATAGCACTATATTTGCATGAAAATATCCAAGCATGACAACCACCATCGAGATTAACAACCTAAGGATGCGCGCACGTCACGGCGTGCTGATGCAAGAACGCTCGGTAGGCAACGACTTCTCCGTGACAGTTCATTTGCGCTATCCCATCGATGAAGCCATGATCAATGACGATGTCACCGACACGCTCAATTATGCTGAGGCCGTGGAGATAATCAAGGATGAGATGTCGGAGCCATCAGCCCTTCTGGAGCATGTGGCAGCACGAATTAGGCAGAGCCTTATCGCCAAATTCCCAAAAATCGAAGGTGGTTTTGTGCGTGTAGCAAAACTTAACCCTCCCATCACCGCACAAATGGAAAACGTGGCTGTGAAGATTGAATGGTAAATTTTTTCGTATCTTCGCGGCTGAATTATCAAAATAGAATAAAACCTGCTCAATGTCACTTCAATGTGGAATAGTGGGTTTACCCAATGTGGGTAAGTCCACCCTTTTCAATTGTCTCTCCAACGCCAAGGCCCAGTCGGCCAACTTTCCGTTCTGCACCATCGAGCCCAACGTGGGCGTGATCACCGTGCCCGACGAACGTCTCAACAAGCTCGTGGAGATGTGCCAACCCAAAAGCGTGGTGCCAGCCACAGTCGAAATAGTCGACATAGCCGGACTCGTAAAAGGCGCAAGCAAGGGTGAAGGACTCGGCAACAAATTTTTGGCCAATATACGCGAAACCGACGCTATACTGCACGTGCTCCGCTGCTTCGACGACGACAACATCACTCACGTCGATGGCTCGGTCGACCCCGTCCGCGACAAGGAGATAATCGATTACGAGCTCCAGATCAAAGACCTCGAAACCATCGACTCACGCATAGCCCGCACGCAGAAACAAGCACAGACCGGTGGCGACAAAGTGGCCAAAATGCAGTATGAAGTGCTTCTCAAGTTCAAGGAAGCCCTGGAGCAAGGACTGCCCGCCCGCACCGTCACATTCGACACGGTCGATGAACAGCGCTTCGCCCGCGATCTGTTTCTTCTTACATCCAAGCCGGTGATGTATGTGTGCAACGTCGACGACGCTTCAGCCGTAAGTGGCAATAAATATGTCGAGGCAGTGCGTCAGGCCGTCAAGGACGAGAACGCCCAGATACTGGTCGTGGCAGCCCAGGCCGAGAGCGACATTGCCGAGCTCGACACTTGGGAAGAGCGTCAGGAGTTTCTCGCAGAAATGGGCCTCAATGAGTCGGGTGTGTCACGCCTGATCCGAGCCGCCTACGCACTGCTCAATCTACAGACCTACTTCACCGCCGGCCCCGACGAGGTGCGCGCCTGGACATTCATGCGAGGCACCAAAGCTCCACAGGCAGCCGGCATAATCCACACCGACTTCGAGAAAGGATTCATCCGCGCCGAGGTGATAAAATACGACGACTTTGTCAATCTTGGTGGCGAAAAGGGCGTGAAGGAGGCCGGAAAGATGGGCCTTGAAGGGAAGGAATACATAGTACAGGACGGCGATATCATGCACTTCCTGTTCAACGTCTGACACCCGCCATCAACGCCACAGCATCAACATTCGAATCATAACGAACAATTAACGCAACATATACATGGAAGTACGCGTACGTTTCGCCCCGTCACCCACAGGGCCACTGCATATCGGCGGAGTCCGCACCGCTCTCTACAACTATCTTTTTGCGCGCCAACAAGGTGGCAAAATGATACTGCGCATCGAAGACACTGATTCAAAACGCTTTGTGCCCGGTGCAGAAGAGTATATCAACGAGGCCCTGAAATGGCTCGGTATCGAAATTGACGAGGGCGTGAGCGAAGGTGGCCCCTACGGCCCTTACAAGCAGAGCGAGCGCCGCGACATATACCGTCAATGGGTAAAATACCTCCTCGACCATGACAAGGCATACATCGCCTTTGACACTCCTGAGGAGCTGGAAGCCGCACGTGCGGCCACGCCCAACTTCCAGTACAGCGCAATGACTCGCGGCTCCATGCGCAACTCATTGTCCATGCCGGCTCAAGAGGTGAAAGAGCTCATCGACAACGGCACGCCTTATGTGGTACGCTTCAAGATTGACCCGGGGCGCGACATTGAAGTCAACGACCTGCTGCGAGGCAAAGTTACCATTAGTTCCGACGTGCTCGACGACAAAGTACTCTACAAGAGTGCCGATGACCTTCCTACCTATCACCTTGCCAATATCGTGGATGACCATCTGATGAAAGTCACCCATGTGATCCGCGGCGAGGAATGGCTACCCTCAGCACCGCTCCACACCCTGCTCTATGAGGCATTCGGCTGGGAGGCTCCGGCATTTGTGCATCTGCCACTCCTGCTCAAGCCCGATGGCAAGGGGAAGCTCTCAAAGCGCGATGGCGACCGTCTGGGATTCCCGGTATTCCCTCTGGAATGGCACGACCCCAAGTCAGGCGAAATATCGTCGGGCTACCGTGAAAAAGGGTATCTGCCGCAAGCTGTAATCAACTTCCTGGCCCTGCTCGGATGGAATCCCGGCGATGACACGGAAATCATGTCGATGGACGAGCTTATCAAGAAATTCTCATTCGAACACTGCTCACGTTCAGGCGCTAAATTCAATTTCGAAAAAGGCAAATGGTTTAACCACGAGTATCTGCAAACCCTTCCCGACGATGAGCTGGGCGAGCTGTTCAAGGTAGTGCTCCGAAAAAATGGGGTCAACACCGACGACTACACCGACGAATATATACGCCGTGCGGCAGCGATGGTGAAGGGTCGTGCCAATCTGGTCGACGACCTTTGGGAACAAGCCCAATTCTTCTTCGAAGCCCCCACCACCTATGCTGAAAAGGATATCAAGAAGCGCTGGAGCGAGCAGACTCCTGAGATACTGCGCGCCCTCGTTGAGAAAATGCGCCAGCTCCCCTCGCTTGAGTCAAAGTCGGCCGAGGAAGCCGTTCTGGCGTGGATCAGCGACAACGGCTACCATATTGGCAATGTGATGAACGCATTGCGCCTGGCTGTAGTTGGTGCTTGCAAAGGTCCACACATGTTTGACATCACTGAGCTGATGGGCATCGATGAAACCGCCCGTCGAGTTGAGGCCGCAATTGCTGCCATCCCACAACCCTAATATCATCCAAGCGTGTCACCGCTATACAATATAGGGCTGCATTGCTATGCGTGCGCAGCGCGCCTGGCCTCAATACGCTCGGCCAAGGTAAAAACCATGATCGAAGGGCAAGGCCGCACATTCCACACACTTGAGCAGGCCGTCAACTCCCACTCTGGCAAGTGGATATGGATTCATGCATCTTCGCTCGGCGAATTTGAGCAGGGTCGACCACTGATTGAAAAAATCAAGTCAATTAACCCCGGGCTCAACATCTGCCTTTCGTTCTTCTCTCCTTCGGGCTACGAAGTGCGCAAGGATTACAACCTGGTCGATGCCGTAGTATACTTACCTTTCGACACACCGCACAACGCACATAGATTTATCGACATCCTCAAGCCGAGCATGGCAATCTTCATCAAGTATGAGTTTTGGGGCAACTATCTTCAGGAGCTAAACACCCGTCACATCCCCACATACTTGATCTCGGCTATATTCCGCAAAGGACAGATATTCTTCCTGCCGTGGGGTGGCATGTTCCGCAAGATGCTCGGATGTTTCAACCACATTTTTGTTCAGGATGAAGCCTCTCAGCTACTGCTTGCAAGTATTGGCATTAACGATGTCACCATCAATGGCGACACACGTATCGACCGCGTGAACGATGTAAAGAATCTTCCCGACGGCGATGCAGCTTTGCTGCGAAACTTCAGCCATGGCCGCTTCACGCTCGTGGTCGGGAGCAGCTGGGAGCCTGATGAGGACCTGTATATACCTTGGCTCAACTCTCACTCCGACGCTTGCGCCATAATTGCCCCGCATCAATTTGACTCTCACCGCCTTGAACTTCTGCGCAAACGTATTGACGGCCCTACCCGACTACTGTCGCAATGGACTCCCGACGACGATGTCGACCCCAACATCAAGGCCGTAATCATTGACTCGTTCGGACTGTTGTCACGATTATACCGACTGGCCGATGTAGCTTATATCGGGGGTGGATTCGGAGCAGGAATACACAACATCAACGAAGCCGCAGTCTACGGAATTCCGGTGATTTTCGGACCCAAACACGAAAAATTCAAAGAAGCAGCCGACCTCATAGCCTGCAAAGGTGCATACGCCATAGCTGATGCACACCAGCTCACATCAACCCTCGACAGACTCAAAGACGACGCTCCCACACGCACTGCCTCAGGAAAAGCGGCTTCAAGCTACATTACCCATCACTTAGGTGCCACCGACCGCATAGTGAAGCACATATTCGGCTGAAATTATGCGAATTTTTATGTCTTTTTGCGTTTTGTATTGCATTATTGTGTATTTTTGCGATATACATAACCCACATTAAGATGAAACGACGCAAGTCACGCCTACCGATGATCGTTGAGATTCTCAACAGCCACAGCATCGGGAGTCAAGAAGAATTGGCCAAGGAATTAGCTCGTCGAGGATTTGTAGTGACTCAGGCCACACTGTCGCGCGACCTTAAAATGCTAAAAACGACCAAGGTTCCTACCGACCTCGGAGGATACCGTTATATCATTGTCGACCAGGACTCAGCCACGGTCGACCCTTCGGTGTCGGGAGTCGTACAATCGGCCATGCACCCCGCCGCCATCTCCATAGCCCTAAGCGGCAATCTCGCAGTAATCAAGACTCGCAACGGGTATGCATCGGGGCTGGCCTACGACATGGACATGCTCGGGTCACCACTGATACTCGGCACGATATCCGGAGCCGATACCGTTTTTGCCGCAGTCAACCCCAACGCCACCCCTCAAATGCTCTATGCACTATTTGCCACAATACTCCCCACGCAGGTAATGGCGGCCGCACGCAACCAATTTTTCACTAACGACACTTCACAAGAATCATGATACGCGCAGGCATCATAGGAGGCTCCGACCCCATAGCCGGTGAGCTTCTAAGCATACTCATCAACCATCCCGACGTAGAAATTGCCTGGGTCAACGCACCCAACTCATCGGGATGCCTCATCTCCGACACACACAAGGGGCTGATCGGTGAAACCTATCTCAGATTCACCGACAACATCGATTTCGACAACATTGACGTGCTTTTCCTTTGCACCTCAGATGGACGCTCAAAGGCACTGCTATCTACTGCCATAATTCCCGAAAAACTTAAAATCGTGGATCTTTCGGGCGATTTCCGCATCGATGGTGCCGACTCCAATTTCGTTTACGGCCTTCCCGAGCTCAACCGCAAAGCCCTGGTGAGGGGAGCACTGCGTGCCTCAGTACCATCTGCCATGGCCAACGTGCTGGCCCTGACTCTACTCCCGCTGGCCAAAAACTTGCTGCTCAACTCCCCCATCACGGCAGTAGCCGTTACCTCAACCACCGACCCTGTGATTATCGACCGTCCATTGGGTCACAAGCAGGTTGACGAGCTCCGCGCCACCCTTGAGTCGCTTCAGGTGAGTTTCAACTCACCAATCACTTTCACCCCAATACGCGGCACACACTCCCGTGGCATTCATGCCGTGGCCTACATGCAGTGTCCGCTTGAACTGGATGATTTGATAAGGATTTACGAGGATTTCTACTCCGATCACTCCTTCACATTCGTCACCTCATCGATGCCCATACTCAGCGACGTCACCAATACCAACAAGTGCCTGCTGCACCTGGCCAAGGTCGGCGACATACTTGTAGTGACTGGCGTCATCGACAACTTGGTAAAGGGGTCGGCCGGTCAGGCGGTTCACAATATGAACTTGCTGTTTGGGCTGCACGAGCGGGTTGGTCTGGCGTTGAAGTCAATTAATTCCTGATGTCGCAGCACCCGCTGCTACAGTCGATAGTCGATGCCATAGGCTCGGCTCCGCTTTCACTCTGCGTGGGCTTTAGCGGTGGCTCCGACTCTGTGGCAATGCTCCATGCACTGCATTCACTGGGGCACCACTGCCATGCTTTTCACTGCAATTTTCACCTGCGCGGCAGCGAAAGCGATCGCGACGAGCACTTCTGTGCCAACTTCTGCCAACAACTCAATATACCCCTGCACATAGAGCATTTCGACGTGATGGGGTGGAAATCAGCGTCCCCGGGGCAATCGATTGAGATGATAGCTCGCGATATGCGCTATAAAGCCTTTTATCAGTACCGACAGGCTCATCACCTTGATTATACAGCAATTGCCCACCAACGCGAGGATAATATCGAAACATTTTTTCTCAATCTGCTGCGCTCATCGGGAGTGAAAGGGCTGGGAGGCATGTCGGTGTATGGCCACAACAAGGTGCTACGCCCTATGCTCAATGCGCCCAAAAGCATGGTGACAGACTACATCAAGGCTCATCACCTCTGCTACGTGACCGACACAACCAACGCAACCGACGACTATAAGCGCAACCGTATACGTCACCACATTCTGCCCTTACTCGCCAGCGAGTTCGACGGATCGCTCGAAGCCATTGCCAGATCAATGGAGATTCTACGCAGCCAGAGCATCACCCTCGAGTGTGATACACGCAGGCTCCATGACACTTACGTCAATGACGATGGCTCGATTGATGTAGCGAAACTTGCTGCCGCTGAAGGCTCCCCGACCGATGCACTCTATCGCTTGATGTCGCCATGCGGCTTCACGGCCTCAATGGTCAGCGACATCATGGCTCACATTTCCGAGTCAGGTCTGCATTTCGGCGAATATGAGCTACGTCACGGCAAGCTCCTGCCCGTTGCCCACACAGCCGCTATGCCACAAATAAGTTGTGAACCCATTACGTTGTCATCACCCCGGCAGCTGCGATGCCCTGCCAATCAGCTCATCCTCGACGCATCTGCGATTGACACATCGTCACTGCGTATCGGGGTTGCCTACAAGGGTTTGCGGCTGGAACCTTTCGGCATGAAGGGATCGAAACTTGTGAGCGACATATTGCACGAAGCCAACATTCCTGCCGCTCATCGAGAAAAGTTCCCCATACTTTACAACGGCGGCACACCAATATGGGTTATCGGTGTTAGGGCATCGCGCCACCTCACCATCCCTGCCGATGCCGACTACCCGCGCCAGGCCCTGCTATTCACGGCAAGGTTTTAAGGGGCGATGTCAAGAATCTCCGATGGTCGGTTGACGATATGCTCGGCATATGCCTGTCGCAATTCCTTGACGCTCCGGAATCCCCATGTCACACCGCATGACGCCACACAGGCTCGACGCGCTGTCTCAATATCTATGCCGGAGTCTCCCACGTAAAGCACCTCGGCTTTGGGCGTTGGCACCTTCGTGAGGATGTCGAACACTATCGATGGGTCGGGCTTTAGAGGGAAACCCTCCTTCTGCCCCTCAACCGCTGACCATTTCAGATCGCCGAAAAAGTGCTCTACCAGCCTGGTGGTGGCCTCATGATACTTATTGGAAGCCACGGCGATATTGATTCTCATATCATTGAGCGCATGAAGCACCTCTGTGATACCGGGATACGGGTGTGTGTGCAACCATAAGTGCTCATTGTAATATTGCTGAAATTTTTCTCGCACGCGTGCCACATTATCAGTAGTCCGCACCTCTTCGGGAAGCACCCGTTCAATGAGCTTATTTATGCCGTTGCCTACATAGAGCGGATAGCTTTGAAGTGAATGCTGGGGATAACCCGACTCGCCAAGAGCATAGTTGGCGGCCTCGCCCAGGTCATCGATTGTGTTGAGCAGAGTACCGTCCAGATCAAATATTACTAAAGCCATGATATTGTGGTATTGAGTATTAGAATGGATATCCCACTGCAAAGTGGAATGCGGCATCACGATGCCATCGGGGATGTATGATGGGCCACGGTTCCTGTCCGATTGCCGGATTGTGAGCTTTCATACCCAGGTCAAACCGCAGCAGGAAATAAGTAAAATCCATGCGCAGCCCCACGCCGTAGGCCAGGGCAATCTGCTTCCAGAACTCATTGAATTTAAACACTCCGTTAGGCTGATTCTCATAGCGTCGAATGGTCCAGATATTCCCTGCGTCAATGAACACCGCGCCTTCAAACACCCAAAACAGTTTTGCCCTATACTCCACGCTCATATCGAGTCGTATATCGCCGCACTGGTTGATGAAGTCGGTGGCCGAGTTGCGGGCATCGTAGCCACCGGGGCCCAGGGCTCGCACACCCCACCCCCTCACGCCGTTGGCGCCTCCGGCATAGAAACGCTTCTCGAACGGTATCATCGACGAGTTGCCATAGGGCACACCCACGCCCGCGCCCACATGCATCGCTATGGCGTTGCGCAGGTCAAGGTGGCGTGTATAGGAGTAGTCGAAGTCACCCTTGACATATTGGGCATATTGAATGCCGAATATCTTATAGGCTCCATCGCTGCGGTGCTGCCCTATTATCGACGAGATTGCGTAGAGCAAATTGCCGGCGGCTTCAGCCGAAGCACGCAGCGAGTATACCGACGGCTGGCGCCATGCGTTCTCCATCGCTCCGGCTATACGACGGTTGGTACGCCTGTAGGTGTAGCCTGTGCGCATGATGAAGTGATCCTCATAGCTATAGCGCAGCAACGGATTGGAGGGGGCTATCTCATTGATAAAGTTGATGGTGCTGTAAGGCAGATACACATAGTTTATGTCGACCAGGTCGAATGTGCGACGCACGGTGTTGTTGCGGTTATGCCAGTTATACTTCCATGCAGCCCCCGAGATAATACGCGTATATTCAGGCCGCTCCTGATAATTGAACGACACATCCAGCTCTGTAGTGGCCCTGACACGCTGCTTGAAATCGCGCGACAGAAACGGTGCCACAAATTTTGGGAAAGTGAGTCCGACCTCGGCGGCATACTCACTGTAGCGGTTGTGAAGCAATCCGTCGAAGTCGCCCGACAGACTTTCATAGCTTGTGCGCAACTTGGTGGTGAGCAGTTGCGATCCGTGCCCCAGGTTGCGGTGCTGATAAGTCACGCCCACTCCGAATCCCAAATCTCCCTCCGAATTTGTTCCTTCAAGCTCAAGTGTGACACCCTGCTTGCGCGTGCGGTCGAGCAATATGTAGGCGTTGAGTATATTGCGTCCGTCAGCATCCACCTCGGGCTTGAGCTGTATGCTCACATACTTCAATATGGCGAGTCGTCCCAAGGCTTCGTATGTGCGATTGATGGCAGTGGTGGTGTAGCGGCGTCCCGGCACTATGAAGCAATTGTCGTATAGCGTCTTAGGCGTAAGATAACGATCCGGGCCATAGAGTATGTCCAGACCTTTGTAATTCACCGTGTCGAGCTCGGAGATACGTTGCACGGCCTCCGAATTAGTAGCGTCAAAATCGGTGATATATGTTACTTTGCCGAAGTAATATTGATGATATAGCGTGTCGGCGGGGGTGTTCGACTCAAGCAGCTCGCTCCTCGACTGCCCGGTAGATAGCAATCGGCGGGGTGCGCGAATCACCATCGTCACATCGATGAGAGTGGAGTTGGCTGCTGTGTCGGCATAGAATGTGATATTATCTTTTGTGAATGTGTAATAACCGTTTTGCTGAAGATGCCGGGCTATTCCCGAACGCATGTTGTCGAGCTCCGTACGGTCAAATCTATCGCCGGGGCGCAGCGTCTTCAGCTGCGGTGAGCGGGTTATGATTGAATCTATTTTCGGATCGTGAATCTCGTAGTTTATCGTGTTGATGGTGTGGGGAGCTCCTGTGCGCACATAGTATTTGACATCCATCTTCTTCCTTTTGCTATCGCCGATGGTGTCGTAGGTCACGTCAACATCAAGGTAGCCTTGGTTGGCAAGGGCGCGGCTTATCTGCTCCACTGATGCGCTTACAAGGGTGCTGTCGTATATCACCGGTGGTTGACCCACTTTGCGAAACCATCGGTTGTACCATTTTGTGGTGTCCTTGCCCGACAGATTGTAGGTGGCAAGCTGTAATTTGGCAAAACCCAGCACCTCGTGGTTGGGAGCTTGTCTTAGGTAGTAATATAGGTCGGTGCTTTTTACCTCGTCATTATCGAGTATCTTAATGTCCACATCATCGAGCAAGTATTCCCCCTGGGGCACATGCTTGGTGGAGCTACAACCCACTACGACCGCACTCATCACGAGTGCGGTCGCGGCAAGTAGTAGATATGTGAACCGTCGTATTGGCATTACCAGATAACGACTTGATCTTCAGGTGCACGGTACAGAGGCTCACTCTCGGTGATGGAGAATGCCTCGAAGAAGGGGGTGATGTTGCGCAAAGTCACATTGACACGGTTCTCGCCCAGCGAGTGCACGTCGCCGGTAGTGAGCGAGCGCATCTCCTCGGGACGGATGTTCTGTGCCCACACGTTGGCATAGTTCATATAGAACGCCTGCATCGGTGTAAGCCCGTCGATTTTGGCCTCCTCCGATTCTATATCAACTCCCTTTTTGCGCTGAGAGTCGAGGAATGCAGTGCGCGCAATGCGCAGACCTCCCTGGTCGGCTATATTTTCGCCCAGGGTGTAGGTGCCGTTGGCGTGGAGGCCGGGGAGCACTTCCACTTCGTCAAACTGTGCCACAAGGCCCTTTGTGAGCTTGTCGAATGCCTCAGCATCTTCCTCGGTCCACCAGTTCACCATGTTGCCATCTGCGTCGAAGTTGCGCCCCTGGTCGTCAAATCCGTGAGTCATCTCATGACCGATCACCACACCGATAGCACCATAATTCTCGGCATCCGATGCATCGGGGTCGAAGAATGGTGCCTGGAGAATACCTGCGGGAAATACAATTTCATTGGCCAGCGGGTTATAGTATGCGTTGATGGTCTGCGGTGTCATTCCCCACTCTGTGCGGTCAACGGGTTTGCCCCATTTGGCGTACTCCTCGGCCTGATGCCACATCGACACGTTGTGCATATTCTCATAGTACGACAGATTGGGGTCGATGTTGAGGGTCGTGTAGTCTTTCCACTTATCGGGGTATCCTATCTTTACAGTGATTGAGTTAAGCTTCTTGATAGCGTTGAGTTTGGTTTCATCGCTCATCCATGAGAGGTTGAGTATATGCTTGCCGAGGGCGGTACGCAGATTCTCAACGAGACCCACCATATACTCCTTCGACGATGCGGGGAAGTACTTCTCCACATAAAGCTGGCCTATGGCCTCGCCCATGGCACCCTCGGTGGCTCCGAGCGCGCGCTTCCAGCGTGGACGTTGCTGCTGCACGCCGCTTTTCACTTTGGAGAACTCAAACATGGCATCGGTGAAGTCGTCAGAGAGTTTGCCTGCTGCGCCCGACACATATTTCCACAGATAGTAGTCCTTGATTTCACGGTCGGTGAGCGATTTCATCAGGTTGGCGCCCTGCAGCACGGTGTTGGGGTTGGTTACGATCACATACTCGGGTGTGGGGATGCCCATGGTGGCCATGAAGAAGTTGTCCCAGTCCACGGCAGGATATTCGGCCTTCAGCTGGTCGATTGAGCGGGGATTGTACATCGCGGGGATATTGCGCGACTCCTCGCGTGTCCATGTCGAGTCGGCGATGAGTTTCTCCACTTTCATCACGTTCTTCACTATGCGTCCGGCTTCCTTCTTTGAGAATCCCGCCAGCTGCATCTCCTTATCGATAAGCTTTTTATAAGCATCGCGCACCTTAGTGTTCTCCTTGTCGTTGAGCAGATAGTAGTCGCGGTCGCCAAGTCCGAGCGATCCACCGCTCAGATACATGGCATACTGCTGCGAGTTGGCAAGGTCCTCCATCGGGCCTGCGCCGAAGAATGGGTCGGAAATCTCCTTCTGCATCCACAGGAAGAGGTCGTACATCTCCTCGGGCTTTGCGCTCTGTATTTTCTTGATTCCGGGCTGAATCGGAGCGGCACCATCGTTGTTGCGGCGTATCGAGTCCATTGCCTGGTTGTATATTGTCGACACCTTGAAGGCCACCGTACCGGGCTCGGGATTGGTAGAGCCCAGGTTGAGCACAATATTCTTCACTCGCTCCTGGCTTGTGTCGTTGAGCACGTTAAACCATCCGTAGCGCGAATGCTCAGGAGTGAGCGGGTAGGCCTTTTGCCAGCCACTGTTGACATGCTTGTAAAAGTCGGCACCGGGTGCCACCGTGTTGTCGAAGTAGGTCGGATTCAGGCTCTTAAGATGCTCGGCCTGAACCAGCGACGCAGCTCCGGCCACCAACATGGCAAGAACAATTTTTTTCATAATATCTTGTTGTTTTTTATAATTATATCCCTGCAAAGATAGTGATTTTTCGGCTAACAAAGATTTTTTGTAACTTTGTGGCTGAAATACACGTTTATAATAGAGATTAACCAAAAACTTATGATATAATGGAATTGATTAAGATTAATGTAAAAGATGCCGTAAATGTGACTGATGCGGCCCTTGATGAGGCTTCCAAGTGTCTCTCTACAGTGATAAATGGCGATGGTGCCGGCAACGACTTCCTGGGATGGGTCGACCTCCCTACACGCACCGACGCTGCTCTGCTCGACGACATCAAGGCTTCAGCCCGGTCTCTTCGCGACAACTGCGAAGTGGTAGTGTCAATCGGCATCGGTGGCTCATACCTCGGAGCCAAGGCCGTAATCGAGGCTCTCAACAACGCTTTTGCTCCCTATCGCAAGGATGGCAGGAACCCCGAAGTGCTCTTTGCCGGTCAAAATATCGGTGAGGACTACCTTGCCGAGCTTCAGGACTACCTTAAGGATAAAAAATTTGGTATTATCGTAATATCAAAGTCGGGCACCACCACCGAGCCGGCAATAGCATTCCGCCTGCTCAAGGCGCAGCTTGAAGCCCAGTTGGGCAAAGCCGAGGCCGCAAAGCGCATCGTAGCCGTGACCGACGCCCACCGTGGAGCATTGCGACAGCTTGCCACCGAGGAGGGCTACAAGACTTTTGTTATCGAGGATTCAGTGGGTGGCCGCTTCTCAGTGCTAAGCCCCGTGGGTCTGCTACCCATCGCAGTGGCCGGCTACGACATCGATGCTCTTATCGAGGGCGCACGCCTGATGCAAGAACTCTGCGCCAAGCCCTCGGCCGACAATACAGCTATGATCTACGCCGCTGCCCGCAACACTCTATACCGCAGTGGCAAAAAGATCGAAATCCTGGTCAACTACAACCCCAAGCTCCACTTCTTCGGCGAGTGGTGGAAACAGCTCTACGGCGAGAGCGAGGGCAAAGACCACAAAGGCATTTTCCCCGCAGCCGTCGACAATTCCACCGACCTCCACTCCATGGGCCAATGGATTCAGGATGGTGAGCGCTCTATATTCGAGACCGTTATTTCGGTTGAACGCCAGCAGCGCACCGTTGTGATTCCCACCGACGATGCCAACCTCGACGGGCTCAACTACATCGCCGGCAAGCGCGTTGACCAGGTCAACAAGATGGCTGAGCTCGGCACACGCCTGGCCCACGTTGACGGCGGCGTGCCCTGCATCCACATCACACTCCCCGAGCTCAAGGAAGCCTACCTGGGGCAGCTCATCTACTTCTTTGAGATAGCTTGTGGCATCAGCGGCTACATGCTCGATGTCAACCCCTTCAACCAGCCCGGAGTCGAGGCCTACAAGCGCAACATGTTTGCCCTCCTGGCCAAGCCCGGCTACGAGAAAGAGACCCAGGCCATCCAGGCCCGCCTGAAGTGAAGTTTTTTAAGTTTTAAGACTATTATCATAGCAGAGCCGCAGAGCGGCGACGCCATCGTATAGGGCTGCACCGTAGTGCAGCCTTTTTTTTGCCGAGGCTCCGCATCGCGGGGTGTCCCGATATGTGCGGTCAAGGCGGGGATGCTCGGAGAGCATCTACCATGCTTAACCTCACGCTGTAGGTCGGAGACCTAAGCGTGAGGTGGGCTGTGTCAACATCATTATAGCGCCCTCGGAGAGGTCGTACAACGCTGCGGGATGAGGTGAACGCAATTACCATGGTTGGACATCTCCGAAGTCCATTTTCTGTTTTTTGCTTATCCACACGCTCAGGTCTCCGACCTACAGCGTGGGGATAAGCATAGTATGGCCTCTCCGAGGCCGCGAGGGGGTAGGCGTATATCCTACCCCACACTCGGTCGCTGCGCGACCATCATGTGGGGCTCGTGACTACAGCGCCGCTCCGCGGCTAAAACTCTCAAAACTCTAAAAACTCTCAAAACCATAATGAAAGAAGGGGCGCGACCTGATGGCCGCGCCCCTTGATTATTCTATGGTATAAGATGTTTAGCGGATAACAACCTTCTGAACATCAGCACCCTGACGACGGATCACTACCGAGCCAGCAGCGGGCTCGAGGATACGACGGCCCTGGAGGTCGAAGTATTCTACGGGAGCATCGTTAGCGACTGCGCTTTCGAGTACATTCTCAACGCCGTTGACACCGGCCTTAACTACGAACTCAGAGCGAGCGGGAGTGATGGACTTGGGAGCAGAGTTCTTCAATACGAACATCTGGAGACCCAGAGCGCGGTCGAATGCATAGAGGTTGCCTGCGGGGTCGAAAATCATCTGAGTGTACTCACCTGCTGTACCCTTTGTAGGAGCTGAGATGGTGTAGCGATGATTGAGAACGGGCTTCTCTGCGTCGGTCCAGTCGATGTCAACGATCATGATACCATTGCCCCATGTGGGAACGGCCATTACTTTACCGTCAGCAGTAGCGGCGATACCACCTGAACAGCTGTGATAGAAGTCGACGTAGTCATCGTCGGCCGAGCTCAGAATCAGCTTGCCATCGTAGGTGTAGAACTCGAAGCAAGGACAGCCCTTAGAGTTGGCGTTGTTACGGTTCTGGTTGATGATAAGACCCTGAGGTATGGCGTTGATTTCAACGTTGGTGTTGGCATACTTGCCATGGATGTTGTTGAAGCCGTTGTTTCCATCCCAAACCTGGTCGGGAGCCATGTCGATGATCGACTTGCCTGCCGATGAGTAGCGGATGAAGTTGTTGCCATTGGCTGCGGGGTAGTCCTCGCAGAATACGTAGATCTTCTCATCTTCACCATTGCCTGCAACCTCGAAGCTGGTAGCGCCACCGCCGAGGGCTACGCCATTGAGTGCGTATGTACCACCACCGACGGGCGAACCGGCCAGGATGTTGGTGAGTGAATTATCCTTGGGATCGAACTGCCAGTAGCCTGCGCCGCCGTCCGACCAGTCGATGAAGACTGCCTTACCGTCGCGTTCGCCACCACGCATCAGTGATGCGCCGTTGCCGGCCACCATTGTAGAAGCATTCTTGTGATAGTTGCCGGTAACTTCGAGGGCAGGAGTGAATACGTCGATACCCTGAGCGTTACCAATAGACATCATGATAGTACCGAAGCTTTCCTGCTCGGGGTCGGTGATCATTACCACACCACCACGCTGAGCAACGCCACCGGTCATTGTGCGCTTCTGGTTGTAGAACTTGCCGGCAGCAGCAACGGGGTTGTCAACGATTTCGATTGCCCAGTTGTAGGTAGCGCCTTCGGTGAGATCGCCGGTCTCAACTGTTGCGGTGTTCTCGCCAAGAGCTACAGCGCCAAGAGCTTTTGTAATTACATCATCAGCATTCTCAGTGTTGGTGAGGATGAGGTTGGCCTCAGGAGCTGCACCTGTTGACTTGAATGTAAGAGTATAAACGTTGTCACCCTCAGTCTGGGCGAGGTCGTAAGCAAAGTTAGCGCGGTTAATAGGCTGCTCGATACCTTCGGTAGAGAAGCGAGTCATCTGTCCGTTGCCACGAGTGAGGTAGATATCGAGTGAGTGGCTCTGGTAAGCGTCGGTGTTGGCGTTGCGCTTAACGGTGATGGCACCATTTACTGTGGGCACGCCTGCCTCTGCCTCGATCCAAGTGCGCTTCTGTGAAGCAACCTCGGGAGCTGCAAGTGCAGTATTGGTGGTAGCAACAAGCTTAGCCTTGTCAAGACCGGCGGTAACGTTGAGCACCTGTACGCCTACGTTGTTGCCATCGGCATCGGTAGCAGGAGCTACGAAGAACACCTCACCGGCAACCTTGAAGAATTGGCCGCGGAAGCCAGTGCCTTCCATTACATTAGCAGGGATTTCAGCTACCAAGGTAGGTTTACCTGCGCTTGCTCCGGTGAGCTTGATCTCGAAGGGAGTGCAATTCTGAGCGGTGAACACAAGGTGATTCTCATGGAGGGGTGATACACTCCACTGGAAGTCGCCAAGATCGGCATCTGTAACAGCCTTACCATCCATTGAGTTGAAGTTCTCATGCCAGTAAGCACCAACAGTACCGTCCTCTACGTTTACGATCTCGATACGTGTGTTGTTGTTGGCGGTTGACTTGTTGGCAAAGTAGAGAGTACCACTCTTGATGGTGCCCTTATAAGCCATAGATTTACCGAACTCAGCACCACTCCAGTTACCTGCATGGTTGATCTTGCCCATGAGCACGGGAGCTCCGGTGGGGACTCCGGCCTCATCGTTCTCCCAGCGATACATAGCCACTACTTTATCGCCACCGAATGCAAGACCGGTGTGAGCGTTAACAGCTACGAGCACGCCATCGGCAGTGAGGGCGATATCGCCGATACCGCGTACGTTACCCTCGGTACCTTCGGTCGACACGGTAGCTTTGAGCTCGCGGGTGTTGGCGTTGAGCACCTTGATTACGGGTGCTTTGTCGGCATCCAATGCGAGTACATAGAGGTTGCCATTGCGCAGGATGGTGCGACGTACGTTCAGGCCATCGAGGTCAGCAACAGCCTCGTCGGTGTAAACCTGATCCATCACGTATTCACCGGCAGCGCCTACTTCAGCTACCTCAGCCAGGGGATCCTCATAATCCTCATATACTACAGCCGGGGGCTCCCAGTTGGCATCGATCATCCAGGCCTCGGGGTAAGAGGTGGTGGCGGCCGCTACCTCAACGGTATAGTTTTCGCCATCTACCATCTTGTAGCCTTCTTTCTCGAACTCTACGGTATAGGTGCCGGGTGCGATTTCAGCGAATACGAAAACACCATTGTAGAAGTCGTCGGTAACAAGGCGATCTACTTCCTTGCCATCCTTATCCTTGAGGATAACGGTAACACCGTTCAAAGGGAGGTACTTGTCGTTAGTAGAGCCCTGAGGTGTATAATATGTGTGGTGGAATGTCTGGTTGATGTCGCGAACCACGCCATAGATGTCACCGGTGCTCTCCTTGGTCAGACCGAAGTAGTCGGCGATACCGCGAACGAACTGTACGCCTTCCATGCGGTCGGCATCCCAGTTCATGGCGCGCTGACGCGAAGGCTGGTAGGTGTGGAAGTAACCTTCGGCCAGGTATCCGGGCACGCCGTGTTTCAATACACCGTAGTAGCCATGATACTTTGTGCCATTGTTGGTGGTGAGAGTACCTTGATGATTGAACTCGGCGTCACCGATCACACAGCCGCCGCCGACTGCGTCAGACTTACGTGCAGTCCAGTGCTGGTGAGCCATGCCGAGGGTGTACTTGGCAGCGGCCTTGGCCATATCGATAGAGCCGGGGGCGAAGTCGGGGGTGTCCTTAGAGTCGCCTGAGCCGCGCTCATCAACTTGTTTTTTATTCAGTTTCTCGAGTTCCTCTTTAAGTTTATCAGGATTATCCTTATACTTCTTTTGGAGCTCTGCAAGTTGTTTAAGATATTCCTCTCGTGCATCCTTATGAGACTGATTGCTGTACCAGCCGCGATAGAAGATAGCGTGGTAGTTGACGGTAGAGCCATCGGTGGCAGCATTGGAGTGCAGAGAGAAGAACATGTCGAAGTTGTTTACTTCAACTTCCTCACGGATTTCCGACAGGTTACGGTTGCAAATCACCGAGTTGTTGGGATTGTGGGGGTAAGGACCAGCCATAACGTGGCTCATCACGATGTTGTTGCTCAGGTCAAGAGCTGCACCCACGCGATAAGGGTTGGAGTTGGTCTGGTTTTTGGTGCGGTCAAACTTCAAACCGTAGCTTGCCAACTTGTCGAGAGCGCCCAGCATCTTGCGGATGTTGGTGTTGGTCTCGTAGAAAGCAGTGGTGTCGGGCGTGTTGGCCTGTGTAGTAGGCTTGGTATTGGGATCGATAACGGTAAGATTGCCATTAACCTCTTTCAGAGTCTTCATCGGACGGTCGCTGGAAGTCCATGAACCGTGACCGGGATTGAGATATATGCGCAGCTCATCGGCAGTCTTGGCCGACGACATCATAGCGCCACAAAGCAATGCAGCAGCTGAAATAGTAAGAATCTTTTTCATTGCCATTGACTGTTATTTTGCTACGTTGATTACATAAAGCTCACCAGCCTCGGTAGAGAAAGCTATCTTGCCTGCCTCCTCAGATACAGCAGGATACATAGCGATAACGTCAGAACCTGTAAGGACCTGCTCGTTGCCGTTGAGATCCATAGCTACGATAGCTGACTCGGTGACTACTTCGCCATCGTCAGCGTCGCGCATACCGATCACCATGTCGTTGCCCATCCAGCGGGGAGCGCGGAGGTTGCCGAGGAATTTCACGCCAGTGCCGTCGATGTTGCACACATAGCAGCCTGAGTTGGCGAGGTAGTAAACCACCTTCTGTCCGTCGGGCGAAACAGAGGGCCACAGATAGCTCTGGCCTTCCTTACCGTTGGGGTTGAGGGCCTTGGTATCGCCATTGGTGGTGATCATCAGCTGGCCGTAGTAAACAGAAGCCACGGGAGCTTTCTGCACCTTCTCACCATTGAGGTTGCGAGCCTGCATCTTCTTGTTGTCGATCACCATTGCGTTGGCGCCTGCTACAGCCACGCCGTTGAGGTTGCGGCTGGGCTTAGAGAGCTGCACCTGCTCGCCTGAAGCGAGATCGAGTGAGCGCACTTCCTTGTACTGTAGGTGGTTGGCACCCTGAGAGCGGTGTACGTACACCACTTTCTGGGCGTCGTCGGTAAACTGCAAGCCCTGGATTGAGCCTTCAGATACGAGAGTTTTTGATACGCCATCGGTGAGGTTCACCTGCTGGAGTGAACGGTCATTGTTGGTTGAAGCTACAACCATCATGCCGTCGGGACTGATTTCGGCGCGGTCAACTAAGACAGGAGTGTTAACCTTCTCAATTGATGTGACGTTGAGCAACTGTGCGTTGCCTGCAACGGCCCAACCGAGCATCAGTGCGGAAACTAACAAATGTTTCATTTGCATTGTGTTTTGGGTTGATTTATTAGGTTAATAATTAGGATGTTATTCTTATTTGTGACAAATCATGGGGTATATTGGCCCTGCATGGTATAGATACGACGAGGTAAAGTTATACACTTTTTCAATACAATACGCCCCGCATTTACCGATCTATTACATTATTTTGCTTTTTTTAACTTTACCCATTTATCTCCATCTGCTGGCGCACTGACTCGTCGTGAATGGCCAGTAGCACCGTGCGCAGGAAGTCCTCACCGAGCCCAAGCTTTGACGTATTGCACAGGTGGCTCATTACCATCTCATTGTAGCGTGAGGGCTGCACCACGGGCATACGGTGCTCACGCTTATACTCCCCTATCTCGCGGCACACTTCAAGTCGCTTACTCAGCACCTCGAGCAGCTCGTTATCAAGCATATCGATCTTCTGGCGCAACAATGCCAGGTGCTCGGTAGCGTGAGATGATGTGCGTACCACCAGGGTGTCGACTATATCGGCAAGCTCAGAGGGCGTGACCTGCTGGGGGGCGTCGCTCCAGGCCGAGTCGGGGTTGCAATGCGTCTCGACTATCAGTCCGTCAAACCCCATGTCGAGCGCTTGCTGTGCCAGCGGGGCTATGAGGTCGCGGCGACCTCCGATATGGCTGGGGTCGACAATGATGGGCAGCTTGGAGTAGCGTAAGCGGAGCTCGATAGGCATATGCCACTCGGGCATGTTGCGGTAAATATGGGTGCCGTAGGTCGAAAATCCGCGGTGTATCGCCCCAAGGCGGCGTATGCCGGCGTTGTACAGGCGCTGCAATGCACCAATCCACAGCTCAAGGTCGGGGTTCACCGGATTTTTCACGAGCACGGGCTTGTCGGTGGCACCGATGTGGCTTAGGGAGTCGGCTATCTCCTGCATGGCAAAAGGGTTGGCCGACGTGCGCGCGCCTATCCACAACACATCAACTCCGCCCCTCACAGCCTCTTCCACATGATGGCGGGTGGCCACCTCGGTGGCAATAAGCATCCCGGTGGTCTCCTTGACCTTGCGCAGCCACTCAAGGCCACGCTCACCTACCCCTTCAAATCCTCCGGGCTTGGTGCGCGGCTTCCACAGGCCCGCGCGGAATATCCTGAAACCGCTACGGGCAAGGGGCATGGCGGTACCCATCACTTGTTCCTCGGTTTCGGCGCTGCATGGCCCGGCGATCAGAAGCATTGAATCGTCACCTATGCCGGGCAGATTGAGTGGTAGTAGATTTTTCATCGCATCACAAAATTAGTGATTATCCTCGACACACCAAAATTGTGAGAGTTTTGAGAGTTGTGAGAGTTTTTAAAGTTGTGAAAGTTTTGAGAGTTGTGAAAGTTTTTTGGTGGATGTCGCAAAAAGTAGGGCTGAACCACGGTTCAGCCGCCTGAAGTGAGGGTTGTTAAAGGCACGGAGCCGCAGACATCCTATCCCTCGGGGCCTCAGAGAGGCCATACTATGACCACGCAAAAAGTAGGGCTGAACCACGGTTCAGCCGCCTGAAGTGAGGGTTGGCACTGAGGGTGTTGCACAACCACCCTCTACTCTAATCTCTTGAAGTGGATAGAGGAGCGCCCTCGGGGGCGCATTCGCTGAGTGACGTCACTATCCCCACAAGCCAGCTCGCTGCACTCGCTGTCATGTGGTTATATAGAGGTGAGCCCTTCGGGCTATATTAGACGCAGCCGCCTGAAGTGAAGGTTTTGAGAGTTTTATCACAGCCCGGAGGCCATCTTTCTATACAGATCGACCGTAGGGACGTACGGTTCGTACGCCCGCGATTCATACAGACCTATGTAGCAGCACGTTATGCGGACACACGAGCCGTGTGTCCCTACCGCACATCCTAAATTCATTAGCCCCACCCTGGCCACTACTTGCCAAAGATGCCGCCAAACAATTTCGACGCTTTGCCCTTGAGCTCCTCCAGAGGGTTTTCTACCACGCCGTCGCCGTCAAGGTCGCCAAGGATGCCACCGCCGGTTTTCACCTTGGCAATAATCTCGGTCATAGACAACTTGCTCATGTCCTGGCCTTTGAACATCTCTGTAACTTTTGCAACGTCGAGTTTGTCGCCAAATTTGTCTTTAAGGCTGCTGATGATTTCGCTAATATCCATAATCTTATTTTTTTCTTAGGGGTTTTTATTACAAAAATTTCAACGTGAAGCAACGCCAAATAGTTCGGCATATAGCGATATTTTACTACATTTGCACATCCACACATAATTATATTAAGCCTATATGCGTCGCTCAATACTAATATTCATCCTCCTAATCAGCTCAGTGTTGACGCTCTCAGCCGTCACCCACATCTATTCAGGAGCCAACACTTACTCATCCAACATACTGTACACCTGGGATGGAAAGCACCTCTACTCGGGGTCCAACACATATTCATCAAAGATACTCTACACATGGGATGGAAAGCACTTGTATACGGGGCCCGACACGTATTCATCAAAAATACTCTACACCTGGGACGGAAAGCATATATATAAAGAAGCCAACACTTACTCATCCAACATACTGTACACCTGGGACGGAAAGCACCTCTACTCGGGCTCCAACGCATATGCGTCGAGCATCATAGCCACCTTCGACGGCAAGCACCTATACTCGGGGCGCAACACCTATTCATCCGACATACTATGCACGGTCAATGGCCCGATACCTGTAATATTTTTCACTGTGTTATAACACGTTAGCGTTCATCCCCGCATGTGATCAACCGACGCTACACCACGCGGCCGAAATCTTCAAATTCGTTAAAAATTAGCGGCATATGCGATTTTTTCGTATATTTGCACTTTGAAGCAAATTAATTATACATCATACCCACAAATCCAATAATGATCAAAAAACTAATTGCAGCAGCGCTGCTCACCATTCCTACGTTATGCGGCGCGGTGCAAGCCTACCGTACGCCGCAAGTATTCACACAGCCCGACGGCACGCAGGTGACTTTGAGCCAACGAGGCGATGAGTTCTTCCACTATTATCTCACCGACGACGGGCGCATGGTGATGTCAAACGGCGAAGGATACTACTTCGCCCAACCCGACGCTGCCGGGCTACCGACAGCATCGCACATACTGGCCACCGACGCCGCAAGCCGCACCATACAGCAAGCAGAATTTCTGAAGGGTGTGAGCGTAGAAGCCATGGTGGCCGAGGGAGCCAAGGTGGGTGAGGCAAAGCGCATAGAACGCCAGGCCACATTTGAGCCACAATTCCGCGCCCCCACAGCCAAGGCGTCGTCGTCGACATGGCCAAGCGGCATCGGCCTTTTCCCCAACAGCTCATATCCGGTGAGCGGAAGCCCCAAGGCACTGATTATCCTGGTGCAATACAAAGACACTAAATTCACCTACCCCAACGCCAAGGAATATTTCACCAACCTCGCTTCGCAGGTAGGCTTCTCGGAGAGCGGCGCACACGGCTCGGCACTCGACTACTTCACAGCATCATCCAACGGGCAGTTTACCCCCGACTTCGACGTGCTCGGCCCCGTGACGCTGAACAACAACATGTCGTATTACGGAGCCAACAACAGCTCGGGCGATGACGTGCGCCCCGCCCACATGATACGCGACGCCATACAGATGCTCGACGCTACCACCGACTTCTCGGTATACGACACCGACGGCGATGGCAAAATCGACAACGTATACTGCATCTATGCCGGACAAGGAGAGGCTTCGGGCGGAAGCGCCAACACCATCTGGCCCCATTCATGGAATCTGACCTCAGCCGGCCTGTCGCTCACGGTTGACGGCAAGAGGGTGTACTCTTACGCATGTTCGGCCGAGTACCTGACAAGTTCGCTCGTCGACGGCATCGGCACTTTCTGCCATGAGTTCTCACACGTGATGGGCCTCCCCGACCTCTATACCACCAGCTACAACAGCTATCAGACACTCACCCCTGGCTCTTACTCGCTGATGGACTACGGCTCGTATAGCAACAACTCGCGCACCCCTCCCACATATTCCATATATGAGCGCAACGCCATGGGATGGGCCGAGCTGGAGCAGCTACAGCCCGGAGTGCCTCGCAAAGGCACCCTCGAGCATATGCTCACATCCAACAAGGGGTATGTGATAGCCACCGACAAAACCAACGAGTTTTTCCTGCTCGAAAACCGTCAGCTCAAGGACTGGGACACATATCTCCCCGGGCACGGAATGCTCGTGTGGCACATCGACTACAACCAATCGATATGGAACAGCAATTCACCCAACAACCAGGCCCACCAATATGTTGACATCATAGAGGCCGGAGGATCGGCCAACAACACCAGCGCCGCAACAATGGCCAAATACCCCTTCCCCGGCACCGCCAAAGTGACCGAATTTACCTCATCGACCACCCCGGCACTGAAGTCGTGGTCGGGCACCGCCATCGATGTGCCCCTTACAGCCATCACAGAGACCTCGGCCGGACTTATCAAGTTTGACGTGTGCGGCGGAGGTGAGCAGATCGACAAGCCCGTGTGCAACTACACCGCCGACGCAGTGGAAAGTGAGAACCCCGTAACGGTAACACTCTCGCTACCTACCACAGCAGAAGCTTCCGACAAGATCATGTATAAATATGTGAACAATGACGGCTCGGAAATCGTGGAAGGCACATACACCTCACCGATCACAATCAGCAAGAGCTGCGTGATGGATTACTGGACCGACCGCGACGGCTCGCAGAGCGAGATAACCACCATCAAGTTCTACATCGGCGAAAAAGCGCCAAGAGAAAAGACCTACCGAATCGTTTACCGCAACAACAGCTCAGACTCCAACGGTTCGCTAAACGCCACTACCCGACTCTATGCCAACCAGGTAGAGGAAGGCCAAGATATAGCCGACTACAACATACTGTCAAGCAACATTTACGGAGGCGTTTATGGCTTGAAGTTCAGCTCCTCAAAGAACAATGGCACATTGGTGCTTGACATCAACGGCGACTACCAGAACCCCGTGACCAAAGTGGTGATAAACACCAGGGCATACGGCTCAGACGCAGCCCAGCTCAGCGTAAACGGCTCAGAGTCACAATCGATCGCAGCCACAGCCGACGACTACACCTTCGAGCTCGATGGCACCGACCTCAAGCAACTCACGCTATCGGCCACCAAGCGCATATATGTGAAATCAATCACATTCTACGTTAACACCAGTGTACAACCCGTTGACCCTGACGACCCTGTAGTAGAGCCCACCGAACCCTACTCTCACCGCATAGTGTTCGACGACGGTGGCAATGAGGGTACAGCCATTACAGCCGACAACTTCGCAATGCGATGCCTCGAGGGTGACGACATTGTGGCCGTGAACGGTGAAATAACCCGCATATACTACGGCAACGACGGCATAAAATTTGGCTCGGCCAAAGGTGGAGGCTCGCTCACACTCGACATAACCTCACCTTACCAGAAGCTTTACACATCAGTGGTAGTCAACGCAAGGGCCTACGGATCGGACGACTCTTCGCTCACCATCAATGGCACCACATTCGCCATGGGCACAACCCTCGATGATTACACTCTTAACACCACTACCACCACCGAGCCCAGCGAAAGCCGCAAAGCTGCCACCAAAATCACCCAGCTTTCATTATCGAGCGACAGACGCTTGTATGTGAAGTCGATCGAACTCAAATACGACCCCACAGCCACCGGAGTTGCCGAAATAGCTGCTGATCAGCCCAACGATGCCGCACCTGAATATTACAACCTGCAAGGCATCCGCATAACAGAGCCAGTCAAGGGTCAGCTCTACATAGTGCGCCAAGGCTCAAAGGTGACAAAAACCATCATCAGATAACCGTCATAATTCCATACCATTTATCAATCGTCGAGTCTGCCCCGTCGTTTCGAGGCAGACTCGACTGCTTATTACAGCCCACAAAAAAGGCCGCATCCAGCGGATGCGGCCTGAATTATTTGCAAGCTCTGAATGATTAAGCCTTGATGCGCGAGATGTAGCTGCCGTCGCGGGTATCAACCTCGATCATGTCGCCCTGATTGACAAACAAGGGCACGCGAACTGTAGCACCGGTCTCAACGGTTGCGGGCTTGAGGGTGTTGGTGGCGGTATCACCCTTGATTCCGGGCTCGGTGTAAGTAACCTCGAGCACAGTCTTGATGGGCATTTCAGCAAAAAGCACGGTCTCGGTAGAGGCATCAAATACCACTTCCACCTGGTCGCCCTCCTTCATAAAGTCGGCACCGGTCACCAGCGCTTTCTTAATGGGAATCTGGTCGTAAGTCTCCACATTCATGAAGATATCATCCTCACCCTCAGCATAGAGGTATTGATAGTTGCGGTGCTCAACGCGCACATCCTCGAGCTTCTCACCGATGTTGAAGCGACGCTCGAGCACGCGGCCATCAACCACGTCTTTGAGCTTGGTGCGCATAAAGGTGTTACCCTTTCCGGGCTTTACATGGAGAAACTCCACACAGAAATACAGACGGTTGTCCATGCGGATGCATGTACCGTTCTTAATGTCTTGGGCATTAATCATATAAGTATAATTTATTGATTGGCATTGTGTAATACTTCGCGAAAGTACACATTTTTATCTGAATTTTCTTTCTTACCCCCAAGTTTTTTTCTATTCACCGGATTTTAGCTACCTTTGCTAAAAGGGCTCAAATGCCGATTCAATTCACCTGACCCAGCGCACTTACTTTATGAAACACGCCATTTCATCGTTGCAAACTCTTAGAGCCATCGGCGCAATATTGATTTTCATTCCACACTACAGATATATCAATCAGTTTACTGCGACGTTTGGCGATTGCGGTGTCAACTGGTTTATGACGCTAAGCGGGTTTGTGCTATGTGCCGCCTACGGCTCACGTATCAGCTCAATAAGAATCTGGCAATTTTTGAAGAGCCGCTTTAGGCGTGTAGCCCCACTCTATTATACAAGCCTGGCATTGATGCTCGCAATAATCCAGCCCGACTTTGGGCGTAGAGCCCTTTGTGCATCCCTATTGATGGTTCAAAGTTGGTTTTCAGATTACAGGATTTTCTTTTCGTTCAATGAGCCATCATGGTTCATCAGTGACTTGATGTTCTGCTACTTACTATTCATCCCACTTTATCGCCTGATAACCAAATACCCTAAAAGTCTATGGGCTATAATCGTCGTTGGCGCCACAGCCTATTTCACTACCATCGCAGCAACGCCGGCCGATTCAGCACTCTATCTCATCTACATCTACCCACCCATGCAGCTTGCGTCGTTTGTGGCAGGGATGCTGCTATGGCAACTCTACACGCACTTGCGTTCGGCCAAGATGTCACCAGCGCAAGCCAACGCACTCATCTTAGGCGCTTTCGTCCTGGTAGTCATATCAATCACTACCTCTTATCTCATATCGCCTAAATATACACTTAGCAGCTATTGGTGGCCCTCCACGTGGGTGCTGATCATCATTCTGGCCATTACAGACCCCATAGAGTGCATGGCCAACAAAGTAATGCACGCGCGCCCGCTAAGAACTTTCGGCAATGCCAGCCTGTGTTTCTACCTGTTCCAGCTCCCATGGATATTACTTACTAAGCAGTGGTTAGAGGCATTGGGCATAGAGATGCCGTTATGGGTAGAGCTTCCTGCAAGCATACTGCTACTTGCCCTCATATCATGCATGATTCATCGCTTACTCAATAGGTGGAATCGTAGCAAGATACTTTGCAAGCGTTGGTCTCCACAAGAACAAAAGTCTTGACTCGTCCGTTAGGTAAAATAAATACTCATTTAAAATACTAATCATGATAAGACTTAACTGTTTCTTAGAAATAGCCGACAGCTCGCTTAAGCAGAAGGCTATCGAAGCTGCCGTAGAACTCGTGGAGTTGTCGCTTCACGACGATGGTTGCATTGATTATGAGGCTTTTTTCAGCCTTACCAGCGACAATCACATCGAAATTGTAGAGACATGGAGAGACGCAGAAGCCCTCGACGCACACTCGAAGTCAGACCACTTCCGCCGACTTGTTCCCGTTCTTGAAGAATGTGGCACACTCACGCTCGAGCGTTTCGACTTCTGACTGAACAACGACATTCCATTTAAAAGCCATCATACCCCCGGGT
>CAZFEU010000022.1:0-32964 GCA_964517875.1 uncultured Muribaculaceae bacterium
ACGCCACAGCCCGCAAGGTGAGCGGCATCAAAAACCTGCACGACTTCAACTGCGGGCTAAAAGCATATCGCCAGAAAGTGGTGAAACGCATCGAGGTGTACGGCGACATGCACCGCTACATACCATATCTGGCCAAAAACGCCGGCTTCACACGCATCGGCGAGAAGGTGGTGCACCACCAGGCACGCAAGTATGGAAAGACAAAATTCGGGCTTGACCGATTTGTCAACGGCTACCTTGACCTGGCCACGCTGTGGTTTACCAGCAAGTTTGGCGTCAAGCCGATGCACTTCTTCGGCCTGCTCGGCAGCCTGATGTTTATCATTGGCTTCCTTGCCGTCATTGCCGTAGGCACATTAAAGCTCTACAACATGTATCACGGCAACCAATACACCCTGGTGACCAATTCTCCTTACTTCTACATATCGTTGACTACCATGATATTAGGCACACAGCTATTTCTCACCGGTTTCATCGGTGAGCTGATAGTGCGCAACTCTCACCGTCGCAACGATTACGAAATCGAGGAAGTGCTTGGCACTACTCAAAGCAATGACAGTGCCAGTGAATAAGTCGGCTTGCCTACCACTGCTCGCGGCTCTGGCCCTAATGGCCGGATGCAACACCTTGGGATGCCTTGATAACGGCTCGAGCCTTCCCCTGGCAGGCTTCTTCGCACCCGACGGACAGATAATCCAACTCGACTCGCTGGCAATCGGCGGCGTGGGTGCACCCAACGACTCTCTACTTATCACCCCAGGCACTAAAGTTAGCGAAGTTTATCTGCCACTGAGGAGCACGGCATCAAGCACATCCTATGTGATACACTATGCCTACCGGGAGCTTGACGCAGACATCTACAACGACACTATAACGCTCGACTATACGTCGATACCCTACTTCGTTTCAGAGGAGTGCGGAGCCATGTATTACTATCACATCGACCGCATGGGCTACACCACTCATCTGATCGAGTCAATCGAGCTTACCGACTCGCTGATCACCAACGTCGACCAGCAACGCATTAAAATTTACATGCGCCAATGAGGAGCCGAATCGCCATAATATGCTCGCTGATGGTGCTTGCGGTGCTCAACATGGCACCTCAACGCCGCATCACGCCCGTGAAGCCCGCAGTGGCTGCCGGTGAGCCTCAACCCGCCGAGCGCGACACCACACGCCGCCGCCTACCCCCCTCGGTGATTCACCTTCACGACGACCGGGGCAACGTGATTTTGGTTGACACAATCACCGGAGCTGAGTATAACGACACCACTCATCTGATAGCCAACGTGCCAAAGATGGAATACCCACTGCTGTCGGGCATCTCCGCCGGGGTCGACATCTGGGATCCCCTGATGCGGGCCTTTGGCAATCATTACGGCCTTATCGGATTCTCGGCCGGGGTGAATCTGCACAACCGCTACCGCCCGATAATCGAGGTGGGCCTGGGCGACGCTGACTTCACCCCCGATGGAGGCAATTTTACCTACAAGAGCAAGTTGGCTCCTTACTTCAAAATCGGGGCAGACTATAATTTCCTTTACAACTCCTCACCAGCCTACGAGGTATACGCCGGTGTGAGATTCGGCTTCGCTCCGTTCCGATACGAAATCACCAACGTAACTATCCACAACGCCTACTGGGGTGAGACCAGCCACTTCGACATCCCCTCGCAATCGGTCACCGCAAGCTACTTCGAGCTACTGATCGGCGTAAAAGTGAAGCTATGGGGACCGGTGTCGGCAGGATGGCAGGTGAAATACCACTCGCTCATGAGCGAC
The DNA here is from genome assembly GCA_964517875.1 of uncultured Muribaculaceae bacterium. Lineage (GTDB taxonomy): Bacteria > Bacteroidota > Bacteroidia > Bacteroidales > Muribaculaceae > JAJPXC01. The sequence continues at coordinate 1,785 of CAZFEU010000022.1, forward strand.
GGTAAAGCCGCCAATGGCCAACCCTGGTATATACCCGGTTACGGCACACACCGCAGCAACTGGGCCGGAAGTTTTTCATTTTATTATACTTTCAACCTCAACCATCGCCCGCACAATCAGGTTAATAATGTGAACACGGAAGTGACGCAACAACTCAACACACTCCCGAGTTCCGAACCTTTAAATCCTGAAGCGAAATGAAAAAAATCGTGATAATTGGCGCCTCATCGGGCATCGGTCAGCGCATAGCCACCGACATGGCCGCCCAGGGATGGCGCGTGGGCATAGCCGCAAGGCGCGAAGAACCCCTAAAGGCAATCAAAGAGCAATTCCCGGCCAACGTGGCCTATTCTACCATCGATGTGACCGCACCTGATGCCGCAAAGCGTTTTCTCGACCTTATCGAGCTGATCGACGGCATGGACGTGCTGCTCTACTGCTCGGGAGTGGGCAAGATGAACCCCGAGCTCGATGAGGCCGTTGACATCAATACCGTGGAGGTGAATTGCGCCGGCATGGTGCGCATAGTCGACGCAGCCTACAATTACTTCAAAGCCACCGCCAACGTTGACCGCGGCCGCATCGCTGTAATATCGTCGATAGCGGGTACGCGCGGCATCGGCATCGCTGCAAGCTACTCAGCATCCAAGCGTTTCCAACGCACCTATCTCGATGCGCTCAACCAGCTCGCACACCAGGAGCACGTCAACGTCGGGTTCACCGACATACGCCCCGGCTTCATCGACACCCCGCTGCTCAACGGCCATACAAAGTTCCCGATGACCATGTCGCTCGACCAAGCCGCACCGCTTATCGAAAAAGCTATCACCAAAGGGCGACGCGTGGCCACCATCGACTCACGCTGGCGTATCGTCGACACGCTGTGGCGGCTAATACCGGGCTGGGCATGGCGTCGCATCGGCCTTAACCCCCAAAAGTCAAACAAATAGTACTAATCCCTAACCCTTACCCTATCATGCTCGCTCTTTGCAGTGACCACGCCGGATTTGAGCTCAAATCCATCATCGAGGGGTATCTCGAGGCAAGCTCGATACCCTACAAAGACTTTGGCACCTACTCCACCGAGTCGTGCGACTATCCCGACTATGCACACCCCTGCGCCCTGGCCGTCGAAAGCGGCGAGTGCTATCCCGCTATTGCCATCTGCGGCACTGGCAACGGCATCGCCATGACACTCAACAAGCACCAGGGCATTCGCGCAGCCCTATGCTGGCAACCCGAGCTGGCACGTCTGGCCCGTGAGCACAATGATGCTAACGTACTCGTACTCCCGGGCCGCTTCATCGAGCCATCAGTGGCCCTGGAGTGTGTCAACGTGTTTCTCAATACAGCATTTGCCGGCGGGCGACACCAACGTAGGCTCGACAAGATGCCGGTAAAGTAAGCTCTCACCTATTTCTATTTCGCACTGTTGGCATTGGCACAAAACCAAGGTGAGGAAATGCCTCACGGTATCTCCTCACCAAGTTAATAAACCAATCATTATCACATTTTTTGCAATGGAAAAAGTAATTTTGCTATGTACTATTAAAACGGTAGTGCGGCAAAAAGGTTCACCGTTGTAACAAGATTTTTTCAAAATTTTATGATTGAAAATCGCACGGAACTGCTGATAGGCACCGAGACATTCCACAAACTACAGTCAATCAATGTGATACTGTTCGGGGTTGGGGGCGTAGGAAGTTGGTGCGCCGAAACATTAGTGCGCTCAGGGGTCAGAAATTTAACAATTATTGACTTTGACACCGTAGCTCCATCCAATATTAACCGCCAACTTCCGGCCACCATCGACACCGTAGGCCAGCTCAAAGTCGACGTGATGCGCACCCGGATGCTTTCAATCAACCCCGATGCCAATATCACAGCCATTGCCGACCGGTTCACCCCCGACAACGCCCCACAATGGCATCTCGAGCAATACGACTATATCATCGACGCCATCGACTCGGTGGCCGACAAAGCCCGGCTTATCCTCGACGCTTGTGAGGCACGTCCCGCCGTGCTGTTCAGCTCAATGGGTGCGGCACTCAAAGTCGACCCACTGAAAATAGATGTCACAGAATTCTGGAAAGTGCAAGGATGCCCCCTGGCCGCCGCACTGCGACGCCGCTTCAAGCGCACAGGCCAATTCCCGGCCCACAAATTCAAATGCGTCTACTCCCCCGAGCTAATCCGCAACGCCATCACCTATCCCACCGATGATGACACACCCATCTCCACACCCAACGGCACATTAGCTCACATCACAGGCATCTTCGGCCTCACCCTCGCCTCCCTCGTAATACGCTCCGCCACCACCCAACCGGCACCCGACCACCCACTTGAATCATAATAATCTTAAAATAAATTCTTACATTTGCAATAAATCTATCACCTACTCCATCAAACTCCAACCAATCGTGGACTACAAAAACGACACATTCGACCATACCAACCCATTGTCTATCTTCAATTACAGTAGAAACTTGATAGGCAATTCATTGCATACACTCCTAGGCAATGAAGTGTTGGAGCAAAAACGCAAAGGCAAAGGGGGCTTGGGGCAGATGGTTGAGGAATTATTCTTCAAATATGAAGTCAACTCCAGTCGATGTGCAGACTTTGCTGATGCCCACGTAGAACTCAAGTGTACACCGCTATTAAAATCTAAGACAGATGGTTCTTACCGTATAAAGGAACGTCTTGTCTGTACAATGATTGATTATTTTGAAATAGTAAATACCTCGTTTGAGGATTCTCACCTCATTTCAAAATGTCAATTGATGCTACTTCTATTTTATCTTCACATCAACGGTAAAGCCCCATATGACTATGAATTTATATTTCGTATTTTATGGCAGCTTCCCGAGAAAGACTTGATTTTCATACAGAAAGATTACCAAACCATTGCCGAAAAAGTAAGACGGGGAGAAGCCCATTTACTTTCAGAGGGCGATACTCTATATCTTGGAGCTTGTCGTAAAGGCCAAAAGGGTGATACCCCTCAAACCCAACCAATGTCGGATATTAAAGCACATAAGCGTGCTTTTAGCCTTAAGCCGGCATATATGCGTCATGTCCTTAGCCATGTGGTTAATTCAGGCAACGACTTTTTCACCAACTTCAAAGAGGTAGCTGAGAAGCCAGAATTTGAGCTCGTTTCAAGTACGGAATTAAAGGAACATACTTTCGAAGACGTGATTTTGAAGCGATTTACTCCATTCATAGGAAAAGATTACATTCAGATTTGCAGTATGCTTGGCATTAAACCTTTTCAAGCCAAGAGTAAATATGCCGATATTGCTTCTCTAATAGCCTCCAATCTTAAATCCAAACGTCTCAATAGATCTGAGGAATTTATCAAGTCGGGAATCACGATGAAGACGGTAAGACTACGCAATAATGGAACACCCAAAGAATCAATGTCGTTTAAAAACATTGATTACTGTGAAATCTATGAAAACGACGATTGGTTTAAGTCGGAAGCTTATGAGATATTCACTAACCGCTTTATGTTTGTGGTTTTTAAACCATTAGAGGGTGCAGAGATTACAATCCACAATAAAGCTTTAAACCGTGACGTGACTGAGCAATCATATATCCTTGACTCTGTGTTTTTTTGGACCATGCCACAAAAGGATATAGACACAGCCCAAGAATATTGGAAAAATATCCGCAAGGCTGTACTCTCCAACAATATCACCCCTGAGGCATTTTGGAGCATTGCGCAACATCGCAAATTCCATGTGCGACCAAAAGCTGCATTAAAAAGCGATAAAACAATCAATCCCAACGGAGGTCTATGCGACAAATATTGCTATTGGTTTAATGCAGAATACGTCAAACAGATTATTGATAACAATAAGAAAGATGAGTAATTATCAAGAAATATCCGACAATATTCTTTGTGAGCCATTGGCAGCATATAGCAACAGTTATCAACAACTGTCATTGTTTCCCAGCGAAAATGTTGAGGCAACAGATGATGACATCCGTGTAATTGAGTTGTTTGCCGGTGTTGGTGGTTTCAGGATAGGTCTTGAACGCGCTTCGTCTCGCTTCAAAACTGTATGGAATAACCAGTGGGAACCCTCAACCAAACGACAAGACGCATCTCTGATCTATTGTAAAAACTTTGGAACCGCGGGTCACTCGAATACCGACATTGCCACGGTAGCCGTCGACGATATTCCCGAGTCTGACATATTGGTGGGAGGCTTCCCATGTCAGGACTACTCCGTAGCCACAACGCTTAAACGTTCGGGAGGTATTGAGGGTAAAAAAGGGGTGCTTTGGTGGCAAATACATCGCATCCTGAGAGACCATCACAATCCACCTAAATACCTGATTCTGGAGAACGTAGACCGTTTATTAGGGTCTCCGGCATCGCAACGCGGCAGAGATTTTGCTATTATTCTTGCTTCTCTTGCCGACTTAGGTTACTGCGTAGAGTGGCGAGTAATCAACGCCGCCGAATATGGTATGCCCCAACGCCGCCGTCGCACATATATGTTTGCATTTAAGCATGACACACCGGTAGCCCGTCATATTAGCAATCCCGACAAATGGCTCTACAATGAAGGTATTATGGCAAAAGCATTTCCAGTAAAGAGGCCATCGACCCATACATCCAGTTTCACTATAATGGGCAATTTATCCACTGTGTCTGAATCGTTCAACAAAGGGAAGAAAGTGTCACCATTTAAAAATTCCGGACTACTGACAAATCGCACTGTTTACACCACACAATTAACACCCGATTATGATGGCCCGTTCGTTACGCTTGGTGACATCCTCGTCCCTGACGCACAAGTACCCAGCAACTTCTTTATCAGCTCCTCTGATATTGAGAAGTGGAAATATGTCAAAGGAGGAAAAACGGAAAAACGTATAAATAAAGATACTGGGTTTGAGTACAATTACTCTGAAGGGGCAATGTCTTTTCCCGACAGCACTGATAAACCTTCACGCACAATCATCACAGGAGAAGGTGGTGCTTCGCCCTCACGCTTCAAACACGTAGTTATTACTAAAAGCGGCAAATTTCGACGACTCACCCCCATTGAGTTAGAACGACTTAATATGTTCCCAGACAATCATACCGAGGGGTCATCTGATGTTCGCCGAGCATTTCTAATGGGAAATGCCCTTGTTACCGGCATAGTTGAGCGCATCGCAGTACAATTACTCCACAACATTTAATCGATTCGGCGGCGGCTCAACGGAAATTCCGCGTTTTTTTGAGCCGTGAATCAGACGGGGTGTGCAAGCAGGTGGGCCAGGGTGGCGACGCCCTTGGTGGCGGGCTCGGCGATGACGGTCACTCCCGCCGGTACGCGCGCGGGGTTGGGATCGATATAGTAGATAGGGGAGCCCGGACGCACATAGCTGATGAGTGCCGCAGCAGGATATACGTTGAGCGATGTGCCTATCACCACAAATATGTCGGCCTCGGCTACAAGCTCGGTGGCAGGCTCGAAGTTGGGCACTGCTTCCTGGAAAAACACGATATGCGGGCGCACCGGGTCGCCATACTTGTCGCGGGTTTCGGGCGTGGTGGCACATGCCTCAGGCGTAAGCTGATATACACGCTCGGGATGTGGGAGCGAGCGCACTTTCATAAGCTCGCCATGGAGGTGAAGCACATTTTTCTGCCCTGCGCGCTCGTGTAGATCGTCGACGTTCTGGGTTATGACATATACATCGTATTCATTCTCAAGATCCACCAGGCCATAGTGGGCAGCATTGGGTTTAGCCTCAAGTAGCTGCTTACGGCGGTCGTTGTAGAATTGATGCACAAGTGCCGGATTGCGTTCAAAACCATCGGCCGAGCATACATCCATCACCGGGTACTTCTCCCATAGCCCTCCGGCGTCGCGGAAAGTGGAGATGCCACTCTCGGCACTGATTCCGGCACCGGTGGATATGACAAGTTTCTTTTTCATGGATAAGTCTTTTTTTGATTCACAAAAATAACAAAAATGAGGCAATTTCATTATTTTTGCGACAATATGTCCGACGACAACTCTACAGCTAAGACCTACATCATTGTGCGCAAGTACTTTATGGCTGACTATATACTCGATGCCATAAGGAGCCGACCAGATGTGGTGATTGTTGAACACAAACCTCGCAAAGGGTTGTGGGCAGGGATGTTGCGCTCTCTGCGGATGTTGTTTGGCAATCGGCGCGGTGTGCTCACCCGAGCGATATTTCCCCCTCATTTGGCCAGTGCGCTGCGTGCCGTCACTCCCAGCGACCGTGTGTTGCTGTGGGGTGTCGAGAATTATAAGTACACCCGCATGATGGCTGCTGAAGTGCTATCGCACAGGGTAGTATCATTTTTGTGGAACCCTATGCTCAAACTGCGACGCAATGCCGGTCGCTTGAGCCGCTACCGTCGGGGCATGAAGGCGCAAGGCGTTGAGTTGTGCACATTCGACCCCGCCGATGCTGCCGCTCTGCAATGCCGGCTTGTGCCACAAGTATTCAGAAGAGCGGATTCGACCCAGTGTCCGCAAGAGCCGCGGGTGTTCTTCGTAGGATACGAAAAGGGACGTGAGGATACACTGGTTGAAATAATCAAGGCTCTCGAAGGCAAAGGTATCGTAATGGATATCAATGTGGTGAGGAATAAGCACCATGAGGATTCACAACGGCATAAGCTCATCACTGAGCGCCTGCTCGACCATGAACTGCCGCTCCATCAAGCAGCACAGCGTATCGCACAGGCCACGGCACTGATTGACATTGCCCAACCTGGCCAACAGGGCATAACCCTGCGCTCACTGGAAGCACAATTCTATCACAAAAAATTGATTACCAACAATCGGTCAGTGCGCAACGAGGATTTTTACCACCGCGATAACATATACATACTTGGGGACGACGATCGAGACTTGGCCGAATTTGTAAAGAGCGACTACACCCCAATCGACTACTCATCCATTGCAAAATACGATATCGTCAACTGGATTGGGGATGTGTTTGGCTGAGAGTCTGTTTCTCAAGCAGGCGCGCCAGCACCATGAATCGGTATTGCGAATCGAGCCGTGCCTGGATATAGCCTGTGCGTCCGCGAAATATGGCACCATGAAGTATATAACGCTTGAAAAAATCCCACTTCGGGCGAAAGATCAGTCTTAACAGGCTCACCTTGCCTGACTTGGCAAGGCGTCGGTTAGCATCGTTCTCGCAGTAGTTCACTTGTTTTTGAAAGATGCGCAGAGTGGAATGTGGGAAATGAATCATTGCCAGCGAGCGGGGACTTGAAGGCACCTTGTCGACCGATCCGTCGATTTGTGGAATCGAATGGATTGTGGGAGGCCAGTTCACCTTGTCGCGGCGGAAAAACCGGATATGGTAGTCGGGATAGCGCGACTTATCCTCCTGGTCAAGAAACATATTGCGCAAGGCCACTTTAAGAGCCGTGGGTGGATTGGGCTGCGCTATCGTGTGGTATAGATAGTCGCACAGCTCAGGAGTGACTATTTCGTCGGCATCCACCACCAGCACCCAGGGGTGCGTGGCCGCCTGTATGGCAGTGTTGCGCGCAGGCTCGCAGATGTTGATGTTCCCTTTAGGGAAGGTGACAATGCGACAGCCGTGTGCCCGTGCTATGTCAAGGGTGCGGTCGGTGCTTTCCATATCGCACACCACTATCTCATCAAACCCCTTGAGGGCCGACAGCACACGGTCGAGATGCTCCTCGGCGTTGTAAGTGTTGAGTACCGCCGAAATCTTTTGTTGTTGATCAATAGTTTCCACTTGCTGATATTTTGGGCAAATATAGCGACTTTTGCGAATTTATCGCTATTTTTGCGCTATCACTCACCTTGAGGCCCACACCGATGAGCTTACTTTTTGACTTACATAGCGGCAAAAACGCCAAGTGGCCATATTTCCTTAAAGCTATTGCAAGGGAAATGTGGCCAGCCCGACGTGTCGACATCGAGCGCGTTATACTGGAGGCAAAGACCCGCCCCGACTGGCCCCGGATTGCCGAGCGTGTCAACTATCTGTGTAAGCTCGACCCTCAGCGGGCCACTCTCGGCGATGACGCACGACCGTGGAGCGAGATACGCAAAGGGAAAGACTGTCACTCAACATATTATTACGATATCCGCCAATGGATGCGCCCTTTCGACCCCGAAGCACACATCAACTTCTTGCCCGGCGATGTCACCCAAATACCTGAGGTGCCATCGCTCACCAAGAGCCGCCCGGTGGATGGAGACAACGCCAACTCGGTGCTTCTAAGACTCAACCAGGTGCGTCATTTTATATGGGTTAACGATAGAACCCCCTACCACATCAAGCTGTCGCAAGCCATATTCCGCGGCAAGGTTCCGGGCAAACCGAAGCGTGAATTGCTTTTCAACAAATATTTTGGCAATGAGCTTATTGACCTCGGTGACACCGATCGCAATGGCCGTGACCAGTGGCACACTCCTCGGATGACAATACCACAACAGTTGCGTTACAAATGGATACTCGCCATCGAGGGCAACGATGTAGCTTCCAACCTTAAGTGGGTCATGTCGTCGCAATCGGTGGCTGTGATGCCTCGACCCGAATACGAAACATGGTTTATGGAGGGGAAGCTTATTCCCGATGTGCACTACCTGGAAGTGGCTCCCGACTTCTCCGATCTGCCCGACCGGCTTCAGTGGCTTGAAGCCAACCCTGATACTGCACTACGCATCATCCGGGCGGCAAATGAATACACCGCCCAATTCCGCGACTTGAAGTTGGAGCGTCTTATTTCCACGCTTGTCATAGCTAAATATCTTTCCACCTCTGAAAATCCGCTAATTATTTAAATACCATGGTTATAACTATTGGCCGACAGTTTGGTGCCGGAGGCCGTGAGCTCGGCAAGGAACTCGCCCGCATCCTGGGCTATGAATATTACGACAAGGAATTGCTCACCCAGGCCGCAGTGTCGGCGGGGTTAAACCCCGAGCTATTTGAACGTGCCGACGAGAAAGCCCCATCGTTTATATCCGGCCTGTTCAGCTTCAACCATGGTTCGAGCACATATTCGATTTACGCCGGCTCAACCCCCATCAGCGACGAGAGCATCTACGGCGCCCAGGCCGACCTGATACGTCATTTAGCCGAAACACGCGATTGCATAATCGTGGGTCGCACAGCCGATTATGTGCTTCGAAATCATCCGGATGTGCTGTCGGTATTTGTACATTCACCCATCGAAAAGCGCGTTGAGCGCATCATCAAACGCCGGAGCGACACGGAGTCGAAACTTACACCAGCGCAAGCCACCTCCATGGCCCGTAAAATTGACCGACTCAGGGCCAACTACTACAACTTTTACACCGACCTGACTTGGGGAGAAGCCGCCACCTACCACATGACGTTCGACTCCTCACGAATGCCAATCCCCACCATCGCACAAGTCATAGCCAAGGTAGTAAATGGTTAGTGGCGGATGCGCCAGGGATCGGGATAGAGGTTGTTGGCTCGGTTACCAAGGTTTTTCACCCAGCCCAGTGGACGACTCTGGTAGGTGAGCAATACGAGCCCGCGCGGCGTGTCGCCAGGTAGCGACTGCGCTTCGCGTCGCAAGTAGCTCAATGCTGTGTCATGATCCACTTCAGCGGTGTTAAATTCTTTGATATTCAGCGCCGTAGAAAGCGCAAGCTGTTGTGTGGGGATATAGTCGCGCCCCTTGATGGTAGCCAGCGTAATACCTTGATTCACAATATTTAGCGCCTTGCGGTAGCGGATAATATCGCCATAATAAGCCTTAGGGAGCGCAATCACCTGATCATCAACCTCCTCAATCATAAACTTCTCACTATCAACAATCCACGACTGCAGCGGATGCTTCTTTTCACCTCTTTGAGCATCAGGCTTTTTACGGGTTTCTTTTCCCGATGAGTCTCCTTCGCCCAGGCGTAATACACTGATAAACAATCCTTCACCCTTAATGTGGGAAGGATAGAAGTGATAACCTTGAGGTGTAGCCACGATTCCCCAGGCACTCTCAATATTGAGATTAACAATTTCTAATGGATAATTTTCAGTGAGCCAGTCGATTATATCCTCATTCTCCGAGCGATTGAACGTACACGTGGAGTATATCAGATAGCCGCCCGCCTTGAGCGATGGCAATACATTTTCGAGTATTTCACGTTGTCGGTCAGCGCATTGCTCTACAAGCTCAGGTGTCCATTGCTGCACCGCTACGGCATCTTTGCGCATCATACCCTCGCCTGAACAGGGCGCATCAACTGATATAATATCAAATTCGCTCTTCAACTTGCGGAATTGGGAAGTATCTCCGCGAGTAATCACCATGTTGGGATAACCCCATTTAGCCACATTCTCACTCAGAATCTGGGCGCGCCTCGGGTCAAACTCATTTGCCACAACCAGCGAGCCCGTGGGGAGCGCATCAATAGCAGCCGTTGTCTTACCCCCGGGAGCCGCACAAGCATCAAGATACTTCAGTGGGCGACAATCACCTCTCAGTTGGCATATCTGACCTATGACATGAGTGATGAACATCGACGAAGCATCCTGCACATAATAGCATCCCTGGTGCATCGCGGGGTCGAGCGTAAATTTCGGACGCTCAGATAAATATCGGCCAAATTTGCACCATGGCACCACCTCTCCGCCCCCATTGTCCTCCCACAGTTTCTGTGGATTAAGTCGTATTGACGACACCGGTTCTGTCGAGGTGAGTGCCTCAAGCAAACCAGGGACATGGGCGATACTTTCTATAAATCGTGGATGCATCGTGTGAAACATTTGGCGCACAAAGGTAGTCAATTTTGAGGTTTTTACTATATTTGCGCTGCCATGAAACTTTACACACGCATCCCGCTCCTCGTCAAAATCATAATAGCTATCGCCCTCGGCATAGCCTTGGGTCATATTGCACCGTTATGGTTTGCTCGCATTTGTGCCACATTCAATGAGATATTTGGCTCATTCTTAGGCTTTTTGATACCGCTTATCATCTTCGGATTCGTTACCCCCGCCATCGCCGACTTGGGAAAACGTGCCGGGAAGATGCTTGTGGTGACGGCCTTATTGGCTTACTTCGCCACACTGTTTGCCGGCTATTTCTCCTACTTCACAAGTACCTGGCTATTCCCCGGGCTTATCAACGTCAACGATGAGGCGGGCATCTCGCTTGCTGAGACTGATTCGATAACCCCTTATTTCACAATGCCAATACCGGCACTGATGCCTGTGATGACAGCCTTGGTGCTTGCCTTCATGGTAGGGCTTGGGGCAGCCTTCGTCAAAGGTGACGCTCTGCGGCGGGGTTGCAACGAATTTCGCGACGTAGTGTCAATGTCCATTAATAAGGTGGTGATACCCCTCCTACCCTATTATATATTGGGTATCTTCTTGAATATGACCGTCGAAGGACAGGTAGGGATGATATTATCCACGTTCTTCAAGGTGATTTTGGTGATTTTCGCCATGCACGTGCTTATTTTGGTAATACAGTACTGTGTGGCAGCTATTTTCTCCCATCAAAACCCATTTAAGATGCTGTGGACCATGATGCCGGCCTACTTCACGGCGCTGGGCACACAGTCGTCGGCCGCCACAATACCTGTGACACTGCGCCAGGCCATAAAAATGGGGATAACGGAGGATGTAGCGGGGTTTGTGATACCGTTATGTGCCACGATTCACATGTCGGGAAGCACCCTCAAGATTGTGGCATGCGCATTAGCGCTGATGATACTGCAAGGTATGCCCTACGACATCGGCATGTTCTCTCAATTCATCGCCATGCTGGGTGTTACTATCATAGCAGCTCCCGGAATTCCCGGAGGAGCCATTATGGCATCGCTGGGATTGCTTTCTTCAGTCCTGGGCTTTACAGAGGCACAAAACGCCTTGATGATCGCTCTTTACATAGCCATGGACAGTTTTGGCACAGCTTGCAACGTCACCGGCGACGGCGCAATCGCTGCTATTGTTGACCGCTTTTTTGGGCGGAAGGCTTAGAGCGACGTGTGGTGATGGCTATGTAAGCCGCGCTGTACAAACCCAAGAGTATGAGCATCAGCGACTGAGCGCTCCACATAAGCATCGCAAACGCCGTTGCGTCAGTGATATTGACACCGAAAAGCGTCAGACCGAAAACCATTGCGATATTCCAGGGACCAAGACCGCCATTTGATGGAATAGCCATTGATACTGAGCAGAATACAAAGCACACAAGCCCAGGCAGGAAGCCATAGGCAAGCTCAGGCGTGAATAGAGCCCTTGTGGCCGGCATCGACTGGAAGCTCACGTAGGTTTCCATGAAGTAGCACGTCCATATGCCCAAAGTGAGCAACAGATACTCCCATTTACCCTTCATCGTGAACAGCACCGCAAAACCGTGCCAGATACGTGAGCAGCATTTCTTAAAATCGGCCACAATTTTTAATCCCTTAAAAAAGTAGAGCATCGCCCACACTCCGGCGGCCAATGCCACAAGCGTGATCCATAGCCAGGGATTGCTCACAAAACCTACAAAATCACGTCCGAGCGGGAACCGCATCAAAAATTCAGTGACATAGCTATTGGCCACGACCACCATAAGCACCAACAGGAGCATGATGACAACGGCATCCGACAGGCGGTCGCCCACGTCGGTGCCTACTACCGTAGCGAGCGGCGTATGCTCGCGCCTCGATATGTAGACCACCCTCCAGGCTTCTCCCACTCCCGAAAAGAGCAGATTGAGCGAATATGCACCGAAAATACTCACCCACAACGTCATCAGTGGAGGCTTCACGCCCACTCCCGCAAGCTGTATGCCCCAGCGCGTGCCGCGTATGGCGTGACTCATTGCCGTGATAAGCATCATCAACAGCAGCCACCAGTAGTCCACACCGTGGGTCACAATCTGCCACATCTGGGCGAAATTGATGCGCTGAAACAACCACACAAGCATCCATGCGCTGCACCCCAAGGGGAGCACAAAGCGAAGCACATTCTCAATTATGTGCTTCCACTTAGCTGGACTTTTGGTAGTTGATGATTTTGATGTCACTGTTGTCATAATCCTTAATCTGGTAAGATTATAACAACAAAAAGGTAAAGATTGTTAGAACAGTGCGAGTATCAAAGCCTGTGCGACAACCACGCGCAGGAACATCGTAAGCGGGTATACCGTGGAGTAAGCCACCGCAGGCTGGTCGTGGTCGGTCGATGAGTTGGCATAGGCCAAGGCCGGGGGATCGGTGCAACCTCCCGAGAACAGACCCATGATTGTGAGAAAATTTATCTTGTAAACGCCGCGGGCTATGATTCCCACAATCACGAGCGGAAGCAGTGTGATTATGAAGCCCCATATCACCCACCACATGCCGGTGAGGTTGAATACCGTCGTGGCAAATTGTGCTCCCGCCGCTATACCCACCGAAGCCAGGAAGAGGCATATACCCAACTCTCGCATCAGCAATGATGCCGACGATGAGGTGTAGGTGACGAGTTTAAAGCGGTAGCCGAAGCGGCTCAACAGGATTGCCACTACGAGCGGGCCGCCTGCGAGTCCAAGTTTCATGCCGAAGCCTAAGTCGATTGAGCCCAAAATGATACCGAACATGATGCCGACAAAGATTGTGATGATGTTGGGCTGGTTAAGGCGTTTCATTGAGTTGCCCATGCGCGACGCAAGGCGTTCTATATCCTGCAAGTCACCCACCACGGTTACGCGGTCGCCCATCTGCAAGCGCAACTCAGCCGAAGCCAGCAGGTCGACACCGGCGCGGTTAACGCGCGTACAGTTCAGGCGGTAACCGTTATGGAGTCGCAGCGAACCCAGCGACACACCATTGAATGAGCTCTTTGTTATCAGGATGCGTCGCGACACCACCGGGGTAGAGCCCTGAACGGTGAGGTCATTCCAGTCCATCTCAATCTCAGGGCCGAGCACAGCCTTAAACTTATCCTCATCGGTGGGCGACATCACTATATATAGCTTGTCGCCGGGGTGAATGGTGGTAGTTGATTTGGGTATGATTACCTCACCCGAGGTGGTCATAAGGCGCGATACCACAAAATTGCAGTTGATAATGCGATGAAGCTCAACGAGCGACTGGCCGTCAACGAGCTTATTGGTCACCTCAAACGTTACGATATGAGGCTGCAGAGTGGATGCCTCGCGCTCCTGCTCAATCTGCTTCACCTCGTCCTCCACCCTGATGTGGAAGATCCACTTTATTATAAACATCGCCAGGATGATTCCCAACACACCAAGTGGATATGCCGCAGCGTAACCCATTGCCATCGTATTAGCCGCATCGGCATTATTGGCCACGGTCTGCTGAGCTGCCGCAAGTCCCGGGGTATTGGTCACCGCACCCGACATCACACCAACCAACGCCGAAATAGAGGTATTACCACCTTCGATGCCATAAATCGCCAACACAATCAATACATTGAGCGCTATCACCAGCACCGCCAATGCGTTGAGTCGCACGCCTCCCTTCTTAAACGATGAAAAAAAGCCGGGGCCTACTTGCAAACCTATTGAAAAAATGAAGAGAATCAAGCCAAATTCGCGCACGAACTTCAGCACGCTCTCCTCAACGATGTAGCCCATATGACCCATCAAAATTCCAACGAACAGCACAAAGGTAACACCCAATGATACTCCGCCAAACTTCATTTTTCCCAAAAACACACCCAGTGCGATAACGAACGAGTAAAGCACTATCGTACTCGCCAGGTTGATGTTTCCGGGAGCTAATAGAGTATTAATCAACTCCATACCTTAAAATTGTAATAATTGAAAACTTTCTTGTGCCGCTCATTTTAACAATGCGGCTCTAAATCCATCTGTTTTTACGACCGCGAAGTTACAAATTTTTTGTGTATTTTTGTGGTCAATAAATCATCAGCGAAATTCAAGATGACTGTTAAAGACTCAATGCGCGAGATTCTCCAGGCCGAAAGCCGTGCCATCGCCGCTATTCCCGTCACCGACAGCTACGACCGCGCTGTGGAGCTCATCATCGAGCACGTACACCGCCGCTCCGGCAAGCTCGTCACCTCGGGCATGGGCAAGGCCGGGCAGATAGCCATGAACATAGCCACCACCTTCAGCTCCACCGGCACTCCTGCCATAAATCTCCACCCCAGCGAGGCGCAGCATGGCGACTTGGGAGTGTTGCAACCCAACGATGTAATGCTCCTGATCTCCAACTCAGGAAAAACCTGCGAAATCCTCGCTCTGGTTGACCTTGCCCGCAATCTATATCCACAGCTACCTATAATCGTTATCACCGGCAATGCCGATTCACCCCTGGCCGAGGCTGCCGATGCCACACTCGTCACAGCACCAGCACCCGAAGTGTGCCCGCTGGGCATGACACCCACCACCTCTACCACGATGATGACCGTGATAGGCGACGTGCTGGTGGTCAATGTGATGCGTCTCACCGGCTTCACTATTGATGAGTATGCCAAACGCCACCATGGCGGATATTTAGGTCACCTCTCACGCAGTAAATCATGAATGCCGACCGTAAAATTATAGTGATCGGCGAGCTGGGCATCGAAATTCCCTTCGACCCTTACGGCAAACCGGGCGACACACGCCCCGGAGGGCGATTGCTCAATATAGCGCTTCACCTGGCCAAAGGAGGCATACCTGTCGAAATGGTGGGCGACATGGGAGCCGACCCAGTGGGAGATATCGTAATGAGATATCTCACGGAATATAATATAGGAACACGCTCGATCGACCGTTACACCGACGGCCTTACACCCGTAACTTTTGACTTCGGCCAGCAACTTGTGCGCTACGACTCCACCCCCGCCGAGGCTCTCGATGTGGTGTGGCCGCGCATCAACCCGGGCGATATCGTGGTCTTTGGAGGATATTACGCCTTAGACAACCGCGTGCGTCCGCGGATGGCTCAACTCCTCGCCAATGCTCAGGATATGAAGGCATTGCTGGTATATCTGCCGGGCTTTGACCCTCAGCTTGCACCTAACATAACACAAGTAAGGCCATCGCTTCTTGAGAACATGGAGATGGCATCGGTCGTGCTCACCACAACCCCCGACTTATGCCAGATTTACCCCAACGAGGGTATGTACCCCGTGCGCTGCTTCAGAGAACACATATCATTCTACACCCCGCAAATGGTCAACGTCGACCCCGCTACCGGGCGCGTCGAGGTAATGCAAGGCTCTGACTTCACAACATCGCACACCCCGCTTCAGGTGCATACCATCAACGGCCTTGCGCAGTTCGCATCACAGATTATCGGCAAAATATATCACAACCAACCACTTAACTCCTAACTATATGTCAACCTCACTGGCCGGAGCCGCTCCACACATCGTCACCAACGTAAGCCCCGATACCCGCGTGGCCATAGTTGCCGCACGCTGGAATGGGCATATCACCGGAGCACTCACCGACGGCGCCCTTGATGTGCTTCATAAAGCCGGGCTCAAACCTGAGAACACCCCCGTGCTCCACGTGCCCGGCACCGTTGAGCTCACCTACGCAGCGGCTGCACTTGCCGCCGACACCGACATTGACGCGGTGATAGTGATAGGTTGCGTGATACGCGGGGGCACACCGCACTTCGACTATGTGTGCCAGAGCGTCACACAAGGCATCACCTCGCTCAACGCCCGCGGTGAAGTGCCTGTTATCTTCGGAGTGCTCACTGTCGACTGCGAGCAGGATGCCCTCGACCGAGCCGGAGGCTGCCTGGGCAACAAGGGGTCGGAAGCCGCTGAAGCAGCCCTCGACATGATCAATTTCACTCGTCGGGTACTTGCCGAAGAATACAAAAAGGCATGATTGACAGCAGCGTCATCGGCTACGACGGGAAGCGGGCGGTGCTCAACTTCACAGGGCTTGGCAATTACAGCCGCCTCATCATCGAGTCGGTAGCCAACGCACTACCCCGCGCCCGGCTCCGCGTCTACACCCCGCGCACAAGCGACAACCCGCGGTTGCGTCCGATGCTTTCACTACCCAATGTCACACTGGCAACTCCCGCGGGCAAGGTGTGGCAACACTTGCGTGCGACATGGCGCTCCTACGGCATCACCAGCCAAATAAGGGAAGATAAGATAGCCGTCTATCACGGACTCAGTGGCGAGCTGCCATTCAATATCGCCAAAGCCGGAATACCCTCGGTGGTAACAGTGCACGACCTCATCTTCCGCCGTCACCCCGAGTACTACAAGCCCATCGACCGCACAATCTACGACTATAAATTCCGTCGTGCGTGCCACGACTCCACACGCATCATAGCCATCAGCGAGCGCACAAAGCTTGACATCATAGAGTATTACGGCATCGACCCCGACAAAATCGATGTGATATACCAGGGATGCGACCCACAATTTATCCGCGATGTACCATCCCGGGAGATCGAGATGGTCAGGAGCATTTACCACCTCCCTGAGCGCTATATTGTGAGCGTCGGCACCGTTGAGGAGCGTAAAAACCAGCTGCTTGCGGCTAAGGCACTCCGTCAGCTCCCCGCCGACATCTCACTGGTAATCGTGGGGCGCAAGACCCCCTACGCCGCCGCTATCCAGGCCTATGCCAACAGCCATGACATTTCACACCGCGTAATCATGATTGACAACGCCCCATTCACCCACCTGCCCGCACTTTATGCAGGAGCTGTGGCATCGACCTATACTTCACGCTATGAGGGGTTTGGCATACCGGTAATCGAATCAATCGGAGTGGGCACACCATGCGTGGTGGCCACAGGCAGCTGTCTCGAAGAAGCCGGAGGGCCTTATACTCCGGCCGTAGATCCCGACTCACCCGAAGCATTAGCCCATGCACTGCTCGGCATCATCGGGGGCAACGTCGACATCGACAAGCTGCGCAGCTACATCTCGCGCTTCAACGCCGCCGATTTCACTCATCAAATCATTGAAACCTACAAAAAAGCTATCACCCAATATGGCCAAAGACAATAAGAAAGTATTAGTAGTGGGGGCTGGTGGATTTATCGGAGGATTCATCGCCAAAGAAGGCCTGCGACGCGGCTACCAAGTGTGGGCCGGAGTACGCGCCACCACATCACGCCGATACCTCGACTACGATGACCTGAATTTCGCAGTCTTTGACTACGATTCGCCGCAAAGCATAGCAAATACGCTCAGGAGCCTGCTGCCCGAGGGTGAACGCTTCGACTACATTATTTACAACCTGGGCGCTACGAAATGCACCAACTTCCTTGACTTCAACCGTATAAACTTCGACTACCTGCGCAACTTCACACAAGCACTATATGATACAGGCATGGTGCCCGATCGCTTCCTGATGATGAGCAGCCTTAGTGCCGTGGGTCCTATAGCCGAAGACGACTACCGCCCAATCACCGAACGCGATATACCACAGCCCAACACTCGCTATGGTGTGTCGAAAACCAAGGCTGAAACGCATCTGATGTCGCTCCCCGACTTCCCCTATATAATATTCCGCGCCACAGGAGTCTACGGCCCTCACGAGCAGGACTACCTGATGATGATAAAGTGCATCGACCGCCACTTTGACTTCGGCGTAGGATACAAAAAGCAGCTGCTCACATTTATTTATGTCGACGACCTTGTCAACGCCATGTACGACGCACTCGAGTCGGGGGTGAAGCAGCGCATCTACAACATAGCCGAGCCCCGCAGCTACACACAGCGTGAATTTCGCGCCATCGTAGCCCGGGAGCTGGGGCGCAGATGGGTGGTGCCTTTGAAGCTTCCCATGTGGATGGTGTATGTGGCGTCAACCACCGCCGAGACCATAGGAAAACTGCGCATGAAGCCCTCCACGCTCAACAGCGACAAGTATCGCATACTCAAGCAGCGCAACTGGGGATGCTCGGTTGATGCGGCCCAACGCGACTTCGGATTTAAGGTTCAGTATCCACTCCCCCAGGGCATTAAAGCCACCGTTAACGCCTATCTCGATTCAAAGAAGAAGTAGCCCCGGGATAGAACATATTGAGGGCCGCAGACGTTATTATAATGGCGTAATCACTATTTATCAATTCAGTCATGCTGACACCACTTGTTATCCCTACCCACCACATAGCCAACAAGATAGTGGATGTGATCAACCATATCCTCGATTTCTTGGGCTTCGAACATCATCCTCTGCTGCAGGAGATTATCTATATAATATTTATTGTAGCCATCGGTCTGTCTGCCGGATGGCTGGTAAGACGGATACTGGTGTGGGGCATTCGCAAGGGCCTCGAAATCCACGACTCTCAGCTGGGACGCGACATTATCAGCCACAAGCTCATTACCCGCGCCAGCCACATGATACCCCCTCTGATCTTCCTCACGCTCATACCTGTGGCCTTTGATGCCGAGCCTGAAACCCTCGACATCCTCGAACGCCTTGTGATAATCTACGCCCTGATAGCTACCGGTGTGGCTGTCAACGCAATGCTCGTATTTGCATGGAGCCGCTACGACGAGCGTGAGAATACCAAGAACCACCCGTTGCGGGGCATCCTTAATGTGTGCCAAGGCATAGTGTGGATAGTGGTGGTGATTATAGCTATATCGGTGCTGTTCGATAAATCTCCGGCCTATCTGCTCACCGGTCTTGGAGCCTTTGCCGCCGCACTGATGCTGATTTTCAAGGATAGCATACTCGGATTTGTGGCAGGCATCCAGCTGTCGCAGAACGACATGCTGCGTGTGGGCGACTGGATCGCAGTGCCTTCAACCAATGCCAACGGCACCGTGATTGACGTGACACTAACTGTAGTGAAGGTGCAAAACTGGGACAACACCATAGTGATGCTACCCCCCTACACACTTGTCTCTACATCATTCCAAAACTGGCGCGGCATGTGGGATTCAGGATGCCGACGCATAGCCCGAGAGGTATTCATCGACAACGCATCAATTGCTCCCCTGCGCGATGGCGAGGCTCAGGCCCTTGTCAAGCAGTTCCCTGTTCTCAAGGATTTTGTCGACAACTACAAAGGCCCGGTGTACAACCCCGACAAATTTGCGGTCAACGGCACAATGGATACCAATTTAGGTTTATTCCGCGCCTACATGTGCCTGTATCTGCAACAACATCCCGCCATTTCGCACGATTCGCAGCTTCTCATACGCCTGATGGATCCTGTGCAAGCCGGCACTCCACTACAGATCTACTGCTTCACCAACACTACAAAGTGGACAGCCTACGAGGCCATCCAGAGCGAGATATTCGAACACATTGCCGCCGTGGCACCCGCCTTCGGATTGATGATATTCAACGAGGCCGATGGCTCCGACCTCATCATCCACCAGGGGGCGCCGGTCAACGCCGGCCCCCCTCCCGGCCCAATCAATAATCCTGCTTAAGTTTTTTCAGGTGGCGGTAGCGCAATATCCATACCAGCGCCATGGCTGCGAAAAACAGAAACATCAAGCTATTGAGTAGCGTCCATCGCAGGGCATACGAGCGATAATCCTGAGCGCTTTTAGCCTCAATTCGCTTGGCTGTCAACTCCTTTTGCTCTTGTAGCATTTTGTATACTTCCGGATCCTTATTATCAGATGGCACGGAGTAGCTCGCATTTTGCATCACGCTTTGTGGAGATCCGAAAAGCCCAAAACAGTTAAGTTCGTATTCATCGGCAGCCATGTCGGTGTGTGAGTATGCCCAAAAATGGCAATCAAAGCGCGTAATGTACTGTGGACGTTCACCCATCATTATGGGATGTTGGTCTCTGCTTAAATCGTGAGGCGTACCATCGGGATTGACAGTGAACATCTGCTCGCCATAACTACTATTTGTGTGAAAACCACCGTTATGCGTCATAAGGCTACGAATAGCCGCTGTCAAAAACCATATTGCAAACACTGCGCTGACGATGCCCACTATCAGGGGCCAGCGGCTCACTTTTGAAACTTTTGATGTCATATTACTTGAATGCTACTGTTTTGTTATACACAAAATTGGCCATCGTATAAACCACCATTCCGATTAGGGTGGCCACTCCGTAGGAGCTGAGGGTGAAGCCCATGATGTTCCACTCCATGCCGCTGATGGGTGAATGCAGATTGATGCCCAGCACCACTCCGAGCTGCAGCGCGTAGCACAGCGCGAAACCGATGGTAAATTTCACTGCCTCGCGACGGAAGCTCTTCTTGGAACGAAATACCCATGTCTTATTCCACAGAAACGAGTTCACCACACCGGCTATGTAGCCCAGGGCGTTGGACAGCACCTCGGGCACTCCGAGCAACGATTTACACACGAAAATCACCACCAGCGTCACCATGGTGTTAATCACGCCCACCACAGCATACTTTACAAACTGCGTAGTAGCCTGCTGCCGGGCAAGCATCGAGTTGGTAAGCGGTTTATTATCGTAGGATTGTTTCATATCTATTCAGCTTTGATGATAGGAAGAGTCCAATGATAGTATGTGGCGAGCAACCTCAGGATTATCACTGTAAAAGCGCAGGCCACACCCTGGCCTATAGGGGTGCCACCCATCTGACCCACAAGCCAGTATACCACACCTCCGGCTATGCAGGCCGTGGCATACACTTCCTTGCGGAAGAAGATTGGCTCCTGATTGATGAGGATGTCGCGCAACACTCCGCCGAAGGCTCCGGTTATCGTGCCCATGATTATCGCCACCCACATGGCAAAGTCGGCATCAAGAGTCTTTTGAATACCGATCACCACGAAGAGCGACAAGCCTATTGTGTCAAAAATGTTGAGCATCTTGCCGCTCCCCACCAGAAGCCGGTGAAATATGACCACGACGGCAAAGGCGATGCCAGTCACGGCCACGTACCACCATGTCTGCATCCAAAACACAGGTATGTCGAGCAGCAGATCGCGGAGAGTTCCTCCACCGATTGCCGTCACAAGTCCTACGGTATAGGCCCCAAACCAGTCAAACTGCTTAATAGAGGCCCAACGTATGCCACTGATGGCAAACGCCACGGTGCCTATCACCTCAATTATAAACAAGAATGTGGACTCTAACATGGTTATTTCGACTTATTGTAATATCTGCACCACTGGCGTATGCCGCAATTGAGACAGTCGGGCCGACGCGCCTTGCACACATACCGGCCATGGAGTATGAGCCAGTGATGAGCACGGGCCACCTTGTCGGCCGGGATATATTTCATCAAGGTGCGCTCCGTTTCGAGTGGAGTGGATGAATTGGTAGTCAATCCGATACGCTCTGACACCCTGAACACATGGGTATCCACGGCCATAGCGGCCCGGTTGTAGACCACCGCAAGTATCACATTGGCTGTTTTTCGCCCCACGCCCGGTATGGTGAGCAGCTGATCGATGTCGCTCGGCACCTGTGAATCGAATTTCTCCACCAGTGTACGGGCCATGCCGATCAGCGAGCGTGTCTTATTGTTGGGATAAGATACCGACTTGACGTATTCATACACCTCCTCCTCGGTAGCCGCAGCCAGTGACTCGGGGGTGGGATAAGCCTCAAAGAGCGGGGGTGTCACCATGTTGACGCGCTTATCGGTGCATTGGGCCGACAGTATCACGGCTATCAGCAGGTGAAAGGGGTTGCCGTTGTAGTGCAGCTCGGTCTTGGGGTCGGGCATCTCAGCCTCGAACCATTGAAGCACGTGGGCGTATCGCTCCTTGACAGTCATATAAATCTTAATGTTATTTGAGAAGATGCTGAGTGCCCATCAAGCCTACACAGCACGCTCCCAGTCCACCTATCACGGTGATTGTAATGTAAAGCAGAGCCGTGCCCATCTCACCCTTCTCCACAAGCTCTATGGCATCGCGGGTGAAAGCTGAGTAGGTGGTGTAACCACCGAGCACTCCCACCGAGAAGAACAGATTCCACAGGCGCGAGAAGTCGTAGTGAAGGAAGAATGCGGTGAATATTCCGATTATAAGGCATCCGGTGATGTTGATGGCCACGGTATAGTAATATGGGTTATGGTCGAAGAAGCCGAGATATGTCACTGCATGACGCGACATAGCTCCGATAGCCCCTCCCAGTCCCACGAGAGCAAATTCTATTATATGCGGCGACATAATCACTGTGGATTAATGGTATTATGCAATCAATGAGCCGCTGTAAACTCTTTGAGGAAACGCACATCGTTCTCCGAGAACATGCGCAGATCCTTCACCTGATACTTGAGATTGGTGATGCGCTCCACACCCATGCCCAGGGCAAAGCCTGTGTACTTCACGGGGTCGATACCGCACGACTCAAGCACATTGGGGTCAACCATGCCGCAGCCGAGTATCTCCACCCATCCGGTGCCTTTGCAGAATGAGCACCCCTTACCTCCGCACAGATTGCATGAGATATCCATCTCAGCCGAAGGCTCGGTGAACGGGAAGTAGCTGGGTCGCAGGCGTATCTGAGTCGCCGGGCCAAACATTTCCTGAGCGAAGTAGAGCAAAGTCTGTCGCAGGTCGGCATACGACACATTCTCGTCAACATAGAGCGCCTCAACCTGGTGGAAGAAGCAGTGGGCGCGGGCCGAGATAGCCTCGTTGCGATACACGCGTCCGGGGCATATGATGCGAATCGGGGGCTTCTGGTGCTCCATGGTGCGCGACTGCACCGACGATGTGTGGGTGCGCAGCAGCACATCGGGATTGCGCTGTATGAAGAATGTGTCCTGCATATCGCGGGCAGGGTGATCGTCGGCAAAGTTGAGGGCGCCAAACACGTGCCAATCATCCTCCACCTCAGGGCCGTCGGCTATCGTGAAGCCCAGGCGGCGGAAGATGGCGATGATCTCCTCGCGCACAATCGACAGCGGGTGGCGTGTGCCAAGCTCCCATGTCGACGCGTCGCGGGTGAGGTCAAGACCCTCGGTGGTGGTATCGGCATTCTCGAGCGACTCACGCAGTGAGTTGATATGCTCGGTAGCTTCCTCCTTGAGTCGGTTAAGCTCCTGTCCGATTGTGCGTTTCTGATCAGCGGGAACACTTCTGAAATCATTCATCAGCGCCGGGATAAGCCCCTTTTTGCTCAGATATTTAACTCTCAACGCCTCCACCTGAGCGAGGTCGGCGGCAGTGAGAGCCTTGACTTCGGCTCTCAACGAGTTTATTTTATCAATCATTTTTCTACGTAGATTTTCTCTTATTTTGGGCAAAATTACAAAAAATAACAGTTAGATTGTGTAAATTCGCCAACAAAACATATTTTAACCGTCGATTTAATGAAAGCCAACAGCATCGCTTTATCCAATCAATGGCCTGACATGCCTGAATTTCAGGAGGGGATACGTCGAGCCCCCGACCGCGGCTACACCCTCAATGAGGCCAAGACCATCACTGCCCTGAAAAACGCCCTGCGCTACCTTCCACCCGAGCTACACGCAAAAGCCGCACCCGAATTTCTTGAGGAGCTGCGCACACGAGGACGCATTTACGCCTACCGGTGGCGACCCTCCGGCGACCTCAAGGCCAAGCCCATCGACCAATATCGCGGCAACTGCCTTGAGGGGAAAGCATTTCAGGTGATGATTGATAATAACCTTTGCTTCGACATAGCCCTTTACCCATATGAGCTCGTCACATACGGCGAGACCGGCCAGGTGTGCCAGAACTGGCTACAATACCGCCTGATTAAGAAGTACCTTGAGCAACTCACCGACGAGCAGACGCTTGTAGTAGAGTCGGGACATCCTTTAGGGCTGTTCCCCTCGCGCAAGGATGCGCCGAGGGTCATCATCACCAATGCGATGATGGTGGGCCTCTTTGACAACTCACGCGACTGGCACGAGGCGATGCAGCTCGGCGTGGCCAACTACGGACAGATGACAGCCGGTGGTTGGATGTACATCGGACCGCAAGGCATCGTGCACGGCACATTCAACACCCTGCTCAACGCCGGGCGCATGAAATTGGGTGTCAAAGATGATGGCGACCTCGCCGGACACCTCTTTGTATCGTCGGGTTTAGGGGGCATGAGCGGTGCTCAGCCTAAAGCCGCCGAGATAGCGCGTGCCGCAGCCATCATAGCCGAGACCGACATGTCGCGCATCGACACACGCCTGAGACAAGGATGGGTGGGTCACGTCACCGACAATATTTCCGAGGCTTTCAAACTGGCTCACGAAGCCATGTCGCAACGTCAACCAATCTCAATAGCCTATCATGGCAACGTAGTAGACCTGCTCGAATATGCGGTGGCTCACAATGAGCACATCGACCTGCTGAGCGACCAGACCTCATGCCACGCCGTGTATGAGGGGGGCTATTGCCCTGCCGGACTCACTCACGACGAGCGCACACAGATGCTGCACCACAATCCCGATGCGTTCCGCCTACAAGTCGACCATTCGCTACACCGCCACTACAATGCCATCAAGACCCTGGTTGACCGAGGCACTTACTTCTTCGACTACGGTAACTCGTTTATGAAAGCCGTTTACGATGCGGGGGTCAAGGAGATATCGCGCAACGGCATTGACGAGAAAGACGGATTCATCTGGCCCTCATACGTCGAGGATATAATGGGGCCGATGCTTTTCGACTACGGCTATGGCCCATTCCGCTGGGTGTGCCTGTCGGGTAAGCATGACGACCTTGTGAAAACCGACCGTGCGGCCATGGAGTGCATCGACCCCACACGCCGGGGTCAGGACCGTGACAACTACAACTGGATACGCGACGCCGAGCGCAACGCTCTGGTAGTGGGCACCCAGGCACGCATACTCTACCAGGATGCCATGGGCCGACTCAACATAGCACTCCGTTTCAACAAGATGGTGCGCGACGGCGAGGTAGGCCCCATAATGCTCGGGCGCGACCACCACGACGTGAGCGGCACCGACTCACCATTTCGCGAGACATCCAACATCAAGGACGGCTCCAACGTGATGGCCGACATGGCCGTGCAGTGCTTCGCCGGCAACTGTGCCCGCGGCATGAGCCTTGTGGCACTTCACAATGGCGGCGGCGTAGGCATAGGCAAGGCTATCAATGGCGGCTTCGGCATGGTGCTCGATGGCTCGGAGCGCGTAGACAACATCCTAAGGCAGGCCATGCTATGGGACGTGATGGGAGGTGTGGCCCGACGCTCTTGGGCACGCAACCCCAATGCCATGTCGACCGTGGCCGAGTGGAATGCCCAGCATCCCGACTTCTCCATCACCGAGCCTTACATTGCCGATGATGACATGCTCAGCTCTATCCTGTAAATTCATAACCATCAATCCTATATATGCAACAAATCATCGAATGTGTCCCCAACTTCTCCGAGGGGCGCGACCCACAGAAAATAGAAAAAATTGTTGACAACTTCCGTGGCCGCAAGGGGGTGAAACTCCTTGACTATTCGGCCGATGAAGACCATAACCGCTGCGTGGTGACCGTGGTGGGTGAGCGCGACGCCCTGCGCGACGCCGTTATAGCCGCCGTAGGTACCGCCGTTGAGATCATCGACCTTACATCACACTCCGGACAGCACCCCAGGATGGGAGCCGTCGACGTGATCCCCTTCATCCCCATCAAGGGAGCGACCATGGATGAGTGCGTCGAGCTATCCAAGGAAGTAGGGCGCACCGTGGCCGAGCTTTACTCTCTGCCGGTGTTCCTCTACGAGAAATCGGCTTCAGCACCTCACCGCGAGAACCTCGCCGCCATCCGCAAGGGTGAATTCGAGGGGATGGAGGAAAAAATACAGCTCCCCGAGTGGACTCCCGACTACGGACCACGCCACCGACACCCCACTGCCGGCACCGTGGCCATCGGCGCTCGCATGCCACTGGTGGCTTTCAACATCAACCTCAACACGCCGCGACTCGATATAGCCACAGCCATCAGCAAGAAGATACGCCACATCAACGGCGGCTACCGCTTCGTCAAGGCATTGGGTGTGGATCTGGCCGACCGCGGCATTGTGCAGGTGTCGATCAATATGACCGACTATACACGCACCTCACTCTACCGCGTGTTCGAGACCGTACGCTTCGAGGCCCGGAGGTGGGGCGTGACAATAGCAGGAAGTGAAATCATAGGCCTGGTGCCCATGCAAGCCCTCGTAGACACCGCCGAATATTATCTCGGCCTCGAGGACTTCTCTATCAACCAGGTACTTGAAACACGTATCGCCGAATGACACCGATGCGACGGATCACCAACTGCACTATCGTCACACCCACCGGCAATGCGGCTGTACACGGAGCCGACATGGGACGGCTTACGACAATACCCCGCGCCGAAATCCACATCACCGACGGTCTGATTTCTTACGCCGGGCCCGCCGATAAAGCACCAAAATTGGCCGAAGGGACTGAAATTGATGCCAAAGGCTGCGTGGTGTTACCCGGATTTGTTGACTCGCACACCCATCTTATATTCGCCGGGCTGCGGGCCGATGAGTTCAAGATGCGGCTCAACGGAGCCAGCTACATGGAAATCATGAACGCAGGGGGTGGCATACAGTCAACCGTCAATGCAACCCGCAGCGCTGATTACCGGCAGCTCTACGATAGAGCCCTCCATCACCTTATGCAGATGAGCGCCATGGGGGTCACCACTGTCGAGGCAAAGAGTGGCTATGGACTGTCGCTCCAGTCGGAGCGCAAGATGCTCAACATCATCAAAGCCCTCGGGGAGTCGTCAGTGCCGATGACCGTGATACCCACGATGATGGCAGCGCACGCCATACCCTCGGAATATAACGGTGACGCTGATGCCTATGTTGACCATATTATAGCGCAGATGCTCCCACAGCTCAAGGGGTTGGCTCAAATCTGTGATGTGTTCACCGAGCGCGGAGTATTCGAAATCGAATCCTCGCGCCGCCTTATGTCGGCCGCAAAAGCACTGGGCTACAAGCTTAAATTCCATGCCGACGAGATCACTACTCTCGGTGGAGCCGAGCTGGCGGTAGAACTCGGAGCTCTCTCTGCCGACCATCTGCTGCACGTGGGCGATGAGGGGGTAAGAGCCCTTGCCGCCAGCGACACCGTGGCCACGCTGCTTCCGCTCACAGCATTCGCCCTCAAAGAGCCATACGCTCCGGCCCGATGCCTGATTGATGCCGGAGCGGCCGTGGCGCTTGCCACCGACTTCAACCCCGGATCGTGCTACTCCTTTTCAATACCTCTGCTTATCTCACTGGCTTGTATCTACATGAACATGTCGGTCGAGGAAGTAATCACCGCACTCACAATCAACGGAGCCGCCGCCCTTGGGCTCGCCGACACAACAGGGTCGATCGAGGCCGGAAAATACGCCGACCTGGCCATACTCAGCACCGACAATATCAATGACTTACCCTACTTCATCGGCATCAATCAAGTGCAAACCACGGTATACCACGGCCTGCCTGTGGGCATCGACCAATCAACATCTCAACTTTTTTCACCACATTTTTCTTAATATCAAAATACCATGCTCACCCATAAATCAGTATCCGATTTCCTTGCCGCCACTGCTTCCAACGAACCCGTGCCGGGGGGCGGTTCGGTAGCCGCAATGTGCGGCGCACTCGCAGCCTCATTAGGCGCTATGGTGGCCAACCTCACCATAGGGCGCAAGAAATATGCCGATGTCGAGGAGACCATGCGCCGCCTCGCCGGAGAGTTTGACAAGGCCCGCGCCAAGTTTGAAGAATACATTGACATCGATGCGCAAGCCTACGCCCGCGTGATGGAAGCCTACCGCCTGCCCAAAGACACCCCCGAGGAGCAACAGGAGCGCAACAGCGCCATAGCCAGCGCTACATTTCACGCCGCCCAAGTACCAATGGCCGTGGCGCTCGAAGCCTCGCGTATAATGAGCCTTATAGAGCGTGTGGCCGTTGAGGGCAACCGCAATGCCGTGACCGATGCCTGCGTGGCCATGATGAACGCCCGCTCGGCCGTGCTCGCTGCCGTGCTCAACGCACGCATCAACCTGGTCAACCTACCCGAAACCGATGAAATAGCCGATATGAACCACCGTTGCCAGCTACTGGTGCAGCAAGCCATCGAGCAAGAGCAGCAATTACTTTCAGCCATCACGATATGAAAACTTTTGAAATAGGCTCCCAGTCACTCACCTACAACCTTATAGAGAAAATACTACAGGAGAAGCTTAAGCTCTCATTATCACCCCAGGCCGTGGAGCGCATACAGCACTGCCGCGACTACCTCGACAACAAAATGGGGCTGGATCAGGAGCCCATCTACGGCGTAACCACCGGATTCGGCTCACTATGCTCGGTGCAGATAGGTCCCGACCAGCTCACCACGCTTCAGGAAAACCTCGTAAAGAGCCACTCATGCTCGGTGGGCACCCCCGTTGACCCCGTGGTGGTGAAACTAATGCTGCTGCTCAAAGCCCAGGCACTGTCGAGCGGCTACAGCGGCGTGCAGGTGAGCACCGTGCAACGCATCCTCGACTTCTACAACCGCGACGTGCTACCAATAGTCTACGACCGCGGCTCGCTCGGAGCTTCGGGCGACCTTGCCCCGCTGGCCAATCTGTTTCTGCCTCTCATAGGCGAGGGTGAAGTGTGGTATCGCGGCGAGCGGATGAGCGGCCGCGAAGTGCTTGCCATCAACGGTTGGGAGCCTATCACCCTTAAATCAAAAGAGGGCCTGGCCCTGCTCAACGGCACCCAGTTTATGAGCGCCAACGCAATCAAGGCACTTATCGACGGCTGGCACCTGGTGCACTGCTTCGACATGATCGGAGCCCTGTCGCTCGACGCCTACGACGGACGCATCGAGCCATTCGCTGCATGCCTACAGCAAGTGCGCCCACACCGAGGCCAGATTGATACCGCCCGCGTGTACCGCAACTTGCTCAAAGGATCGCAAATCATCAATCGCCCCAAGGCACACATACAGGACCCCTACTCCTTCCGCTGCATACCCCAGGTACACGGCGCCGTCAAGGATGCCATGATGCACGTTACCGAGGTGCTTCATACCGAAATCAATGCCGTGACCGACAATCCCACGGTGTTCCCCGACCTCGACATGGTGCTAAGCGGAGGCAACTTCCATGGCGAGCCCATAGCGCTGGTGTTTGACTACATGGGCAATGCGCTGTCGGAGCTGGGCAACATATCAGAGCGGCGCGTGGCTCAGCTGATCCTCGGCAACCGAGGGCTCCCAGAGTTTCTGGTAGCACACCCGGGACTCAACTCCGGCTTCATGATACCTCAGTATGCCGCAGCCTCGATGGTGAGCCAAAACAAGATGTACGCCTGGCCGGCATCGTGCGACTCCATCGTAAGCTCCAATGGTCAGGAGGACTTTGTATCGATGGGTGCCAACGCCGCCACCAAGCTCCACAAAATCATCGACAACCTCCGATATATCGCCGCAATCGAGCTCCTCAACGCCGCCCAGGCCCTGGAGTTCAGACGTCCGCTCAAGTCATCGCCAGCTATAGAACGCCTCGTGCATGCCTACCGTGAGGTGGTGCCATTTGTGGTTGAGGACGTTGTGATGACCGACTTCATCACCCGTACAATGACCTTTCTCGACAACTACACTATCACAGTGCCCGACGAGCCCGACGAATAGCCCCCTGACTCTAATTAACAGACATTAACTTAATATTTAATACCCATAAACGGATAATAAATAACTTTGCCGCAGTTTTGAACGAAACAATAGCGTGGCATATCCATAAATAGCTTATAATACGTAAATTATAGATACAATAACCAAAGTTTTACAAAATGAAAAAATTAACTTTTATTCTCGCATCTTTGATGCTCTGCTTCGCAGTTTCAATGTCTTCATGCTCTGATAAGAAGGGTGGTTCATCTAACGACTCAAGCGCCTCAGCTTCCGACTCAACTTCTGCCTCGGGTTCTGCTTCAGGCGAAGAAGCTGTTGGAAATCCTTCTGATGCAAATTTTGATATCGTGGCTTATGTCAATGCCGCTACAGCCAAAATAAACAACGCATCATCTGTTCAAGATCTCCAGACTACATTCATGGATATCGACAACACAATTAACACATTCAGGAATGCACATCCCGACTACAAACCCACCCCTGAGCTGCAAGAGGCTCTCGGAAATGCCGAGAAGGCAGTGATGGCCAAACTCAACGAATATGGCATTGACATTGACACCCTGCTCAGCTCAAACGGTAACGAAATCGTTGAAGCCGGCGAGGAATACATACAAAACGGCACCGAACAAGTAGAAGCAGCTTTTGAGGAAGTAGCAGTTCCCTCTGACTACGACTTATAAGAATCACGCAC
>CAZFEU010000023.1:0-32868 GCA_964517875.1 uncultured Muribaculaceae bacterium
ATGAAATACCGCTCAAGCTACGGCCAGAACCTGCTGCAGCACTCACGCGAGACAGCCAACCTCTGCGCTATCATGGCATCGGAGCTCGGCCTCAATCCCAAGAAAGCACGTCGTGCCGGCCTTCTCCACGACATAGGTAAAGTGCCCGACGATGAACCCGAACTCCCCCACGCTATCCTGGGCATGAAGCTTGCCGAGAAATACAAGGAAAAACCCGAAATCTGCAATGCCATCGGCGCTCACCACGATGAAGTGGAGATGACCTCGCTTCTTGCCCCCATAGTGCAGGTGTGCGATGCTATTTCTGGAGCCCGTCCCGGCGCTCGCCGCGAAATAGTCGAAGCCTATATCAAGCGTCTCAACGACCTCGAGCAGCTTGCCATGTCATACCCCGGAGTGATCAAAACCTACGCCATCCAGGCTGGCCGCGAGCTGCGTGTGATAGTTGGTGCCGACAAGATTGACGATGTCGAAACAGAAAAGCTGTCGGCCGAAATCGCCAAGCGCATCCAGGACGAGATGACATACCCCGGTCAAGTAAAAATCACCGTAATACGCGAGACACGTTCAGTAAGCTTCGCCAAATAGTTGACCCACTATGGCTGAGATCAATAACGATACGCCCTTAAAACCCGAGGAGTGCCCTCAGGAGTGCCGCAGTGCTTGCCCGCGAAAGGTAGCGTCCGGCCCCCGCGGTAAGCTCACTTGCCACAACTGGCTGGAGGATATACCCGGAGGATATACCGACTGTGACATGGTGGAGGTGCAATTTAAGAATACACGCAAGGGCTACTATAAGAACTCAAACAACCTCCAGCTCCAGATCGGCGACTGGGTAGCAGTAGAGTCAAGCCCCGGACACGACATAGGCCAGGTGACTCTCACCGGCGCTTTAGTGCGCCTGCAGATGCTAAAGGCCCGTGTAAAGCCCGACGCCGAGACTCGTCGTGTGTTCCGGCTGGCCAAGCCTGCCGACATTGAGAAGTTTGAGGAAGCACGCGCCCGCGAACACGACACAATGATACGAGCCCGCAAGATTGCCGAGGACCTGAACCTTAAGATGAAAATCGGCGACGTGGAGTATCAGGGAGATGGCAACAAGGCAATATTCTATTATATAGCTGATGAGCGTGTCGACTTCCGGCAACTCATAAAGGTATTGGCCGAGACATTCCATGTGCGCATCGAGATGAAGCAAATCGGCGCGCGCCAGGAAGCCGGGCGCATTGGAGGCATAGGCCCCTGCGGGCGCCCGCTCTGCTGCGCCACATGGATGACATCGTTCGTATCGGTCGCCACGAGCGCTGCCCGATTCCAGGATCTGTCGCTCAACCCCCAGAAACTGGCAGGACAATGTGCCAAGCTCAAATGCTGCCTCAACTTCGAGGTCGACGCGTATGTGGAAAGTGTCAAGAAACTCCCACCTCGCGAAGTGAGGCTCGAAACCACCGATAACACATACTACCACTTCAAGACCGACATATTCAAAGGTGAAATTACCTACTCCACCGATAAGAATATCGCAGCCAACCTCGTAACCATCGACGCCAAGCGCGCATTCGAAGTGATTGCAATGAATAAGAATGGTGAGAAGCCGCTTAAGCTTGAACGTGATGGCGCCCCAAATACTGAAAAAGCCAAGGAGTTTGGCGACATTATCGGTCAGGACTCACTGACACGCTTCGACAAGAAAAAGAAACGCAAAGGTCAGCGCAACAATAGCAATGATGGCCAGCGTAATAATGGCGATCAACAGCCCAAAGGCAACCGTCAGCCAGGGCGTCAGCAACGCAACGACCGAAATAATGGCGACTCACAACCGCGCAACAACCGGCAACCACAGAATCGCCAGGAGCGTCAGTCGGGAAACGTCAAACAGCCCAACCAGCATCGCCCACCACGCCAACAAAAAACCGACGATAATGCGTAACCTGCTTATCATATCCTTATTATCACTGTGCTTGGGGAGCTGCCTCCCCGGGCACAATGATTATAGCGACTACAAGCAACTTCCGGTCGACGGATGGGCATATAATGACCCCGTAACATTTAACATCGCCGGAGAAGACTCGATAGTCGAGGGAGCGTTATCACTTGGGCTACGCCACACCAACGCATACCCCTATTCAACGCTATATCTCGAGCTCGCTTACGAGGATACCACCGGCACTACCCACCTCGACACCCTCAACATCACAATGGCCGACAATTATGGTCGTTGGCGCGGTAAGGGTGTGGGCACTGACTTCCAACTTGTCGACACCATCAACACACGGTTCACCCGCATAAAAGACGCACCACTGAGATTACGTCACATAATGCGTGTCGACACCCTCCGCGGCATCGACATGGTTGGTATCGAGTTTATACAGAACCATTAGACTCACACGATGGAAACATCTCAACCACAGCAATTAATGCTATTACCCCCTGCCGAGTTCAACC
This sequence comes from uncultured Muribaculaceae bacterium, assembly GCA_964517875.1. Classification (GTDB taxonomy): domain Bacteria; phylum Bacteroidota; class Bacteroidia; order Bacteroidales; family Muribaculaceae; genus JAJPXC01. The sequence continues at coordinate 2,446 of CAZFEU010000023.1, forward strand.
TAAGGCTTAAAGGGATTATGCGCCTTATGGCCGAAAACTCACTGCAAGCTCTGCTCGTAAACGACCTGGCCAATCTTTACTATCTCACCGGGCGTGTATACTTAGGTTATGCTTATATACCGGCCGAAGGGGAGCCAATATTCTTTGTCAAGCGTCCGGTGGAGCTCGAAGGCGACAGAGTGGAATACATCCGCAAACCTGAGGATATCCCCTCACAACTTCAAAAGGCTGGGTATGATATTCCCACACGCATTGGTCTTGAGATGGGCTCATCGGCCTACGACACCATAATACGGCTTCAAAAACTGTTTCCACAGGCCGTCGCTGTCGATGCTTCACCGATGCTGCGGCGATGCCGGGCCGTGAAGACTCCTTATGAAATAAAAAAGCTCGAAATATCAGGTGAGCGCCACACAATGGTTTACCGCCGCATTCCGTCGCTCTACGAACCCGGGATGTCGGACATCGAGCTTCAAATCGAAATCGAGCGACTGAGCCGCCGCGAAGGGTGTTTGGGTCAATTCCGCATCTCGGGCGACACAATGGAGCTGTTCATGGGCAACGTAATTGCAGGCGAAAACGCCGACGCACCATCACCCTACGATTTCGCCATGGGAGGAGCCGGCATCGACCCATCAATACCTGTTGGAGCCAACGGCACCATTCTGCGCCGAGGAATGTCAGTAATGGTCGACGTTAACGGCAACTACACAGGATATATGACCGACATGACCCGGACATTTGCTGTGGGCGAGCTGCCTGAATTAGCTATCAAAGCTCACGAAACATCTATCAGGATTCACCGTGAGCTCTGTCGCATGGGACGACCCGGTGTTGAGGCGAAAGCACTTTACCAACACGCACTGTCGATAGTCGAAGAAGCCAAACTTACACCCTATTACATGGGACATCGCCAGCACGCTGGCTTCATAGGGCACGGCATAGGCATCGAGGTCAACGAACTGCCGGTGATAGCCCCTCGCAGCCGTGACATCATTGCCGAAAATAACGTAATCGCACTGGAGCCCAAATTTGTAATACCCCGGGTAGGTGCCGTAGGCATTGAAAACACCTATGTTGTCACCTCCGACTCATGGCGATGTATCACCCACGCCCCAGAGGAGCTGATTGAGCTGGAAGGCTGAAATACTACCAATTGAAAATGCTTACAAGAAAAATATTCCGCACCGTAGGTGAAGTGGCCGACCAGCTGGGCCGTGAATGCTATGTAGTGGGCGGCTATGTGCGCGACCTGCTGCTGCATCGTAAATCAAAAGATATCGACTTCGTTACCGTGGGCAGCGGCATCGAAGTAGCTCAGCAGCTGTGCACGGTGCTCGGGCACGGAGCACGCGTGAATGTGTTTCGCAACTACGGTACAGCCCAAGTGAAATGGCGCGACTCCGAGCTTGAGTTTGTAGGAGCGCGAAAGGAATCATATCACCGCGAATCACGCAACCCCATAGTCGAAGATGGCACACTCGATGACGACCTCTCCCGCCGCGATTTCACGATAAATGCAATGGCCATACGTGTCAATACCGACCACTTCGACGAGCTTGTCGATAAATTCAATGGTCTTGATGACCTTAACAAAGGGTTGATACGCACGCCGCTTGACCCCGACATCACCTTTAGTGACGACCCCCTGAGAATGATGCGCGCCATCCGGTTCGCCACTCAGTTGCAATTCACAATAGTGCCCGACACCCTGCAGGCAATAACCCGCAACGCCCATCGCATCGAGATCATCACCCGCGAGCGCATCGTCACCGAGTGGATGAAGATCATGGAGTCGCCAAAACCCTCAATCGGATGGAAGTTACAGGCCGAAACCGGATTGCTTAAACTGATATTTCCGGCTCTCGACGCACTCCGAGGCGTTGATGTGGTGAAGGGGCGCGCCCACAAGGATAATTTTGACCACACTATGCAAGTGCTCGATAAGGTTGCCGCACAGTCCGACAACGTATGGCTGCGTTGGGGCGCATTGCTCCACGATATCGCAAAGCCAGTGACTAAACGCTGGGACGACACTCTGGGATGGACTTTCCACAACCACAACTTCATAGGGGCAAAGATGATACCTCGCCTTTTCCGCGACATGAAGATGCCGCAGAACGAGAATATGAAGTATGTGCAGAAACTCGTTGAGCTACACATGCGCCCTATAGCCCTGGTGGAAGATGGCGTTACCGACAGCGCCGTTCGTCGCCTGTTGGTCGATGCCGGCAATGATATCGACGACCTTATGACTCTATGCCGCGCCGACATCACATCCAAAAACAAAGAAAAAGTCAAAAGATTTCTTGACAACTTCGATGCCGTGGTGCTACGAATGGCCGAAATCGAAGCGAAGGACCAACTCCGAAATTGGCAACCTCCGGTCGACGGTACTGAAATCATGGAGACATTCGGTCTTAAGTCAAGCCCTATTGTAGGTGTGATAAAAGATGCTGTGCGCAATGCAATACTCGACGGCGACATACCCAACGAACGCGAGGAAGCGCTAAAACTTATGCATCGCACAGCCCATGAAATCGTAGCTGACCCTCAAGGCACCATCCACACCGTGCTTGAAGGGGAAAACCGCGAGGCCAAGCGCATCGCAATGACTCAAATGCTGGAGCGCGACATAAAACTCCTTGAACAGAAAATAGAACAGCTCAATGCCTGAACCGCGCTACATCGAACTACTTGCTCCAGCACGCAACGCTGATATAGCCATCGCCGCCATCGATTGCGGCGCAGACGCAGTATATATCGGTGCGCCACGAAATGGAGCAAGAGCATCGGCCACCAACAGCATCGACGATATAGCCCAAGTAGTGTGTTATGCGCATAAATTTGGCGCAAGGGTTTACGTCACCGTCAACACTATTATTTACGACGATGAGTTGGCCGATGTAGAGCAGATGATAAGCCGGCTATACCACATCGGAGTTGATGCACTGATAGTGCAGGACATGGGTATACTACGCATGAATATTCCACCTATCGCCCTACATGCCAGCACACAATGCGATACTCGCGATTCAGCCAAGGCTAAATTTCTTGAGCAGGTGGGCTTCAGCCAGATAGTTCTTGCCCGCGAGCTCACGATCAATGAAATCAAAGAGATACATTCGCACGTCACAGTGCCACTCGAAGCATTCATACACGGCGCTCTGTGTGTAAGCTACAGCGGTGATTGCCATGCAAGCTGGGCATTAAAGGGTCGCTCGGCCAATCGTGGCGAATGTGCTCAAATATGCCGAATGCCATGGCAGCTGACCGATGCTGAAGGCCGCGTAATCAGTACACATCATGGGGAGCATCTGCTATCGCTCCGCGACATGAACCGCTCCAACTCAATTGAACAATTGCTCGATGCAGGGGTGTCATCATTTAAAATCGAAGGGAGGTTGAAAGACATCGACTATGTAAAGAATGTGGTGACATATTACCGTCGTCGGCTTGACGAAATAATCGATCTGCATCCCGAAAAATATCGGCGGCAATCGTTGGGAACGACTCGTATAGACCTGAAACCCGACCTGGCAAAAACTTTCAACCGTGGCTACACCGACTACTTTCTGCATGGCAATCCCTCAACGGGAATTGCGTCGATGGCATCACCCAAATCCATAGGTGAGCCCGTGGGGAAGGTAGTCAGCGTCAAGGGAGGTACCATCGTGGCATCACTCTCCCCACCATTAGCCAATGGGGATGGCATGGGATATTTCTCGGCTGATGGTGTATTTCACGGCTTTAGACTCAATCGTGTGGACGGATCACGGCTTTATCCAGCATCGGAGGTCAATATACCGCAAGGCACCACCTTATGGCGTAACCGCAATAAGCGTTGGGACGACGAAATGCAACAGGCTGTGCCGCAACGCATCATCCCAATAACCATGACCCTTCGCGGAGCCGACTCACAGGTGATTGTACTTGATATCAGCTATCAGCGCGTTAATGGCACTAAAGCTACCGTTTCCACTACTCTGTCTCAGGATTTTATCGAAGCCAAAACTCCGCAGGAATCACAACGCATGCGTGTAATGAGCAAACTTGGCGACACCATCTATCAACTCGAGGCTCTTAATGACTTACTGGGGGAAAGGTTTGTCCCAGCTTCAACTCTTACACAACTGCGTCGCGACGGCATCGAGCTTCTCAACCGCACAATCCGCTCCACACATCCTTTCAGCTACCGCCGAAATGAGAATCACCAAGCTCCACTGCCCCGCGGCACTGTCATCACGTATCACGACAATGTAGCCAACGAGCTCGCACGTAGATTTTACCACGAGCATGGAGCCACATCGATTGAATCAGCACTCGAAACCGACAAAAGTGGCGTGGCTTCTGAAACACGCGTTATGACTACACGATACTGCTTGCGGCGCGAGCTTGGCGCTTGCCTTAAAACACCTGCTGGCAAAAACCTCCCCGTCGGCGACCTGTATCTCAACAACGGACCGCTGCGACTGCGCGCCCACTGCGATTGCGCAGCGTGTCGCATGACACTCTATACCTGCTGAGGTTTCAGAGGTTGCCGGAATCGAGATAAGAGTAATAACCCTGCGGAGCAATAATCACATGGTCGAGCAGACGTATGTCGAGAAGTTGACATGCCTGCTTAATGCGCAGTGTAAGCTTATTGTCATCATTACTTGGAAGGAGCGTGCCCGATGGGTGATTATGCACCACTATAATCCCGGCCGACAGCTTGTCGATGGCCGACTTCATCAACAACTTCACATCTACAAGTGTCCCGGCGGTGCCACCGTGGCTCAAACGCTCCCGTGCTATCACCTTGTTGGCACGAGAGAGGTGAAGCACCCAGAATTCCTCCCACCGCAACTTAGCCATGTGAGGCTGCATGATTTCATACACTGTTTTGCTGCCCACAATCTGAGGGTCGGCAACATTGAAATCAACCTGGCAACGCATTCCAAGCTCAAATGCAGCGACAAGAGATATTGCCTTGGCCGGTCCGATGCCGCGATACTTGCGTGTGAGTTCAGCTATTGACAACCGGGCAAGCCTTGAAAGCTTATTATCATTATCATTGAGAATTTCCTGACTCAGCTGTATCACCGACTGGCCGGGCAAGCCCGAGCCGAATACTATAGCCAACAATTCGGCATTGCTCAGCGACTCTATACCATGAAGCAACACCTTTTCTCGAGGTCGGTCATCGCTGTTGAGATCATGGATGCGATATCCCTTCCAATCATTCTGTTTATTACTACTTTCCACGACGCATCTCAATTTCCTGATTCACATCGCGACCGCGATGGAGTAAAATTTTTGTAAAATAGGCATTGATAAATCCCGCGCCGTAGCCATAAAGCTGAATAAGTGATGCCGGCACTGCCATTACCGCTATTTTCACCGACCTGGTTGACACCAGCGCCGCAATGAATAGCGCCAGAATGTATGCTACCAATGGCAATATACACCACCACCGCCACGCTACCGATAGCGCAATAAGCCCTATCGAGCCGATGGTGAATACAGCAGGCAGTGTGTGCACTAACTTCATCGAACCCGGGTAGAGCAGCTTGAGCGTGATGCGCGACATACCGAACACATACACCTGACGGAAAAACTTACGCCAACTGAGCCTGCGCTTATGATACACGGGGCAGCTACGCATCAGGCCGATTGTGAATCCGGCCTGACGGATTCGTGTTGACATGTCGATATCCTCGGAAAACATTTCGCGGAAGCCGCCGACGGTATCGTAAACCTTACGCGAAAATCCCATATTAAACGTACGCGGGGTGAATTTCTCCATACTTACCTTCCCACCGCGAATTCCGCCGGTGGTAAGGAATGAGGTCATAGCGAAGTTGATGGCCTTCTGCGTATCAGTGAACGAGCTGTGGGCGGCATCAGGTCCACCGAAACAGTCGAGAGGCTTCGCCGTCAATTCCTCTTCGAGAGTAGCGAAATATGTGGGCGGTATCACACAGTCGCTATCGAAAAATATGAAGTAATCGCCCGAAGCACGCTCCATGCCATAGTTGCGGGCTATCGACCTCCCCTCATTCGACTTGAAAAAATATATTATATCGAGTTTATCAGAGTACTGACTGCACACATCGCCACATGGTTGAGTTGAGCCATCCTCAACGATCACCACCTCAAAATTCTTGACAGTCTGCCTGTCGAGCGAGTCGAGCAGATCACGCACTTCATCGATGCGATTGTACACCGGCACAATTACTGAAAATTTCATACAGCTGCGAGAGTGTGATGATTAATCAATAAAACGTCGTGTCAGCCCACCGTAAGCGTCAATCCTGCGGTCACGTAAAAACGGCCACCAACGGCGCACCTGTTCCGACCGCTTCAAGTCAACGTCAATCACCTGTGTGGCTTCACAATCGGCGGGAGCACGGAATAAAAACTCACCTTGCGGACCAGCCACGAATGAGTTGCCCCAGAAGGTGATACCCCCTGTAGCTCCCGACTCGTCAGGCTCATAACCTACACGGTTTACTGCTACTACCGGCAGTCCATTGGCCACCGCATGTCCGCGTTGCACCGTAATCCACGCCTCAAGCTGTCGTGCCTGTTCATCGGGATTATCAGTACTCTCGGCACCTATGGCAGTGGGATAAATCAACATCTCCGCACCGCGAAGCGCCATCAATCGAGCTGCCTCCGGGTACCACTGATCCCAGCAAACCAGAACACCGAGCTTACCGACGCTTGTACTTATCGGTTCAAACCCCAGGTCGCCCGGTGTGAAATAAAACTTTTCGTAGTAAGCCGGATCGTCGGGAATGTGCATCTTACGGTATTTCCCAGCCAACGAGCCATCACGTTCATACACCAATGCGGTGTTATGATACAATCCCGGAGCTCGTCGTTCGAATAGCGAGGTCACGAGCACCACTCCAGTCTCACGGGCCAGCTGAGCATAGAATTCGGTGACTGGCGAAGGGATTTCCACCGCCAGGTCACAATTATCCACTGATTCTGTCTGGCAGAAATAAGGTGTGTCGTGCAGCTCCTGATTGATCACGAGCTGCGCTCCCTTAGCAGCAAGCTCGCGTGTTTTTTGAGCAATGCGCCGGCGGTTATGGTCGGCATCGGGTGTATTTTGTTGCTGTATGATTCCTATTAGCATTGTTGTAAATTTTAATATGGGAGCTGCATGGTGGCGCAATGCAGCGATCCATGCTGTCGGATTAGCGCCCGGCAGTCTATACCTACAATCATGTGATTCGGGAATGCACGGCCAATAATTTCCAATGCCTTGGCATCGTTGTGCGGCTGCGCATAGGTGGGAACGAATACAGCCTGAGAAGTGGCAAGGAAATTTGCATAAGTGGCCGGTAATCGCTCCCCGCTATCCTCGTCGCAAATGCAATCGGGCCAAGGGAGTGCCTCAAGCCTGTATGGGTTCGCATATACATCGGTGAGTTGCCGTAGATCGCATCTCATTTGACGCAAAGATTCGTAGTGTGGGTCATCCTTCTTATCACAGGCCACATATAAAATAGTGCCATCAGGCGCAAAGCGGCACAAAGTGTCGATGTGTGAATCGGTATCATCTCCTGCAAGATTGCCATGGTCGACCCACAACACCTTTTGCACTCCAAGGGTGCGCATCAGATACAGCTCAATTTCCTGGCGCGTGGACTGGCCATTGCGGTTGGGCGACATGAGGCAGCGGGTGGTGGTGAGCAGTGCTCCCTGACCGTCGCTCTCAATACTCCCACCTTCGAGCACGAAATTCAGACGATTTGCATAGTCGACCGACGCACCAAATAGACGCTGGTTTACAAGATTATCACGATCGGCGGCGAATTTCAGTCCCCAACCGTTGAATTTGAAATCGTTGAGTGTGAATTTACCGTTATCAATCGTGGTAATGGGCCCATAGTCGCGCGTCCAGGTGTCGTTTGTGTCGAGTGGTATCACCTCAACAGCATCAATAGCGTCGCCAAGATGATGATTGAGTTTTCTTAATGTTTCGGCTGCAATGGCGGGGTGCACAAGCAGTCGCACTTTCACATATTTGGCCAACTGCTCAATGATGTCCAGGTAGCAACCTTCCACCTGATCAAGCATATACTCCCAGTCGGAAAATCGATGTGGCCAGGTAAGCAGCACAGCCGAGTCTATCTCCCACTCAGCGGGGAGTCGGCGGGAGTCATTCATCGTCATAGTCGTGAAGTGAGTCCCACACTGAGTCGTGCCGTTCTTTATATTCATCGGCATAGTCGAGAAAACCTCGTTTCTCTGAGCTTCCAACTGCGTGACACCACTCGCGGTATTCGGCCAAAAGCTCGGGGTCGTCGACCAGGGCCCTCTTGAACTCCGCTTCAGCTATATCAATGCTGTGATTCTCGGCAAGCAGTTGGTCGAAATATTGAGTTATATCGTACATTTTTCAATCATAAGGGGTTCATGGGGTCAAATTTACATCATTTTACCCAATTAGTCAATATTTTTGACTAATTTTGCATTCAAGCCAAAAAATGTATATCACATAATAAGCAACGTCACGTTAATGCGTACATTTCTTTTATCAGCTTCAATAATGTTAAGCTGCGTTACCGCCCAGGCCGATGTAGACCTAAACTATCGAGTGGGGGTCACCGCAAATGCCGGGAGTGGCAACTTCGCCCCCACCCTCATCACCAACAACAATCACGGAGTCACTACCTCGCCCAACGGAGTTACCGCAAGGGGCGCTATATGGAAGGCATTGGAGCTCGACAGGCGTTTCAGCTGGGGAGCTGGCGTAGATCTCATAGGCGACTATGCTTCGAGCATCACATACTCCAAGTTTAACCCCGACACACGTGAGTGGTACAACAATCCGATGCACCCATCGAGGGGGTGGATTCAGCAGCTCTACGGTGAGGTGAAGTATCGCGGCGTATTCCTCACCGCAGGATTAAAAGAATACGAGTCTGGTATGATCAACGACAAGCTGTCGAGTGGCGATCTTACCTTCAGCGGCAACACACGTCCGTTGCCAGGATTCAGGGCAGGTTTTATCGATTTCCAAAACATACCATTCACCAACGGGTGGTTGCAAATCCAGGGTGAGATAGGTTACAACAAGTCGACTGACAACGACTGGACGAAGCAACACTTCAACTCATATTACGGATGCATCAACCAGGGATGGTGGTATAACTATAAACGCGTTTATTTCCGCACCAAACCTACCGAGCGCTTTTCCGTAACCTTTGGTCTACAGGGCGCCGCACAATTTTCGGGCGACGTTACCAACTATGTCAACGGCCAAGTCACGAACTACAGAAAGCACAACTTAAAATTCTCCGACTTCTTCGAAATGCTCATACCGCAAACTGGCGAAGAGTATTACAAGGGCAATCATCTTGGATCATGGGATTTGAAAGCCCGCTACCGCCTTAAAAATGGAGACAAGCTTTACGGCTATTTCCAATGGTTATGGGAGGACGGCTCTGGCATAGGTAAGCTCAACGGCCTTGACGGCCTGTGGGGTTTGGAATATAAGAGAGCCACAAGGGGCATTGTGAGCGGAGCAGTATTAGAGTATTTCGACTTCCGCAACCAGTCGGGCCCCATCCACTGGGATCCGGCAGATTCACCCGGCACTACCCTAACTGGCGAAGCCACAGGATATGACAACTATTACAGCAACAATATGCAGAACGGCTATTCGATTTATGGACTTGCCATAGGGTCGCCTGTATTGCCTTCGCCATTATACAATTTGCAGGGCCAGAACCAGTTCCTGTGCAATCGTCTGCGCGGATGTCATCTTGGCGTAACAGGTGATATATCCCCTGCGCTGGATTATCGCCTGCTATTCACCTACCGCAAGGGATTTGGCACCGGGCTTCGACCGTTCATCCATCCCCGCGAGTCTACATCTATGATGGTGGAGTGCAACTACCGCACACCGTGGATCGAGGGCCTGGCAGTAAAAGGACAGGCGGCTTTTGACGCAGGCAAGCTGCAAGGGAATAATTTCGGTGCGTTGCTCACAGTGAGCTACTCCGGCAAGTTGAGCTTCTAACGCCACTACTCAATCTATAATTTTCACACATCACAGATGACAGCAATAACGAAGAAAATCATATCAGCACTTCTCGCCATAACTATTTGTGGCGCAATATTTTCCCTTACCGGATGCAACAGCAATAACGGCGACATCGGGCCTTGGTATGGACATTGGAAGCTCACTGAAATACGTGTCAACGGCGAGGTTGACCCTCAATATGAAGGCAACATCTTTTGGGCATTCCAAAATTCAGTGGTACAGATGACTCAGATACACACCGTCACCGACTACGAAAGCCGCTGGGGCTCATGGAGCCAGAATGGCGACGAGCTCACACTCGACTTCGGCCATCATGACAATTTATCGCTGAGCGACCCATCCACTGCTTGGCGCTACTCCCCGCCTGCGGCAACACATCTTGAGGCCGGGGTTAACAAATTGCACATCGACAAGCTTTCCGACTCCAAAATCCAACTCACCTACAACGCTCCCGACGGCAACGTCTATACCTACTATCTCAAAGCCTGGGAGTAGCACATGGTCACAATCTCAGCTTTTGACTTCGATGGCACGATAACCAGCCGCGACACCCTCCCCCTATTCCTTAAGCACGTGTTAGGACGTTGGCGTTACCGCTGGCTGATATTTACAAAGCTCCCGGCAATAGCGATGGCTTACATTGGAATGGTCAACAGGGGGAAAGTGAAAGAACGATTGATCGGCAATGCGTTGCGGCACATGCCTCAATCGCAGCTTGAGCACTATGCCTACACCTTCCGCATAAGCCACCAATGGGTTTTGCGCCCCCAGGCCCTGGCTGAAATAGACACCGCACTCAACAAGGGGCACCGAGTGGTAGTGATCACTGCCAGCCCCGAGGAATGGGTATCACCGTTCTTCGCCGACCATCGCATCACTGTGATAGGCACAAAGTTAGCCACCAAAAACGGTCAACTTACCGGCAGGTTTTCCACCCCCAACTGCTCCGGAGCTGAAAAGATACGACGACTCGAAGCCTGCATACCACGCCACAGCTGGGCCCGACTGATAGCCTACGGTGACTCCCGTGGCGACCGCAACCTCCTTAAAGCCGCCGATGAAGCTCACTTTCGTCCTTTCAGGTCAAGCCAGCGCAAGGGTTGAGTTGTAGTAGCGGGGGTCGCCTGTGACTTCGGGGCCTACAAATGGAGGGAGCGCAACCTTGGCATCGGCTGCTGGAAGCTCCACTTCGGCGAGTATCAGCCCGGCAAGCTCACCATGAAAAACATCCACCTCCCAGTTGCGTCCTTCAAACGGCACTATATATCGAGTCTTATCAAGCAGACGCGTACGCGTCAGGGCCAACATCTGTCGAGCGTCAGAAACAGGTATCTCATATTCCCACTCGCTGCGCATAGCACCCTGATTGGGACCCTTCACAGTAAGGTATCCGCGGTCGTCGCGCACACGCACTCTCACCGTAGCCTCCTTATTGGGTGACAGATACCCCTGAGTGATGTGTGATGATGACACAGCCATAGCCTTGAACGACATGTCGTCCACGAGAAATTTTCGCTCGATTTCGGTAGCCATAATCGTGATATTTAGTAACTTTGCACCGTTGATATAATTCTGACGCAAAATTAGTCATTATTTCACTGCGACCAACTTTTCGCAGACGTTATACACACATCAGTATGTAAATGCGGTATCTCCTCGTTATCTTTACAACTCTTTGCTCACTTATTGCCAACGCACAAAGCGTCGACAAAGTGAATGTAATAGTCACCGACTCGCTCACGGGTGAATATTTGCCCTACGCATCGGTGCTTATGCCTGGCTCAGGTGGGGGTACGCTTTCCAACAAACGAGGTGTGGCAACCATCATACTGCGCACCCCCAACCGCCGAATCACCGCCCAGGTACTCGGCTATGCACCAAAAACCGTGACAGTGCCAGTCGGGCAAAAGACCCTCACAATACCTCTTGCTCCTACCAGTGTACCACTCAAGGAGGTGACAGTGCGTCATACCCGCGAGAAGTATCACAAAAAAAACAACCCTGCAGTAGCTTTCGCCCAGTCGATTAAAGACCGGCAGCACCTCACCGACCCGCGACGCCACCCATATTACAACTTTTCCAAATATGAGCGCATCACGATGGGTATCAACAACTTTGCCATCAACGATGAGCAAGGGTGGCTTGGCAATAGATTCGGATTTCTTAAAAACCATATCGAAACCAACGAAATAACGCACCAACCGGTGCTCACACTGTCGGTGCGTGAAAAAACGTCGGATATGCTCTATCGCCGCAACCCTGAGAGCGAGCGCGAATACGTCACCGGGGCACGCCGCGCCGGTATTGACGATGTGATGTCCAGTCAAGAAAACCTTTCAGAAATGCTCAGCGACATATTTCGCGAGGTCGACCTATATCAAAATGACATCAACCTGCTTCAGAACCGCTTCGTCAGTCCGTTAGGGCGTCTCGGTGCCGATTTCTACAAGTTTTACCTCACCGATACGTTGCAAGTGGGCGATGAGCAGTGTATAGTGCTGAGTTTCGTGCCTCACAACCCCTCCTCATTTGGTTTCACCGGACGCGTGTTCGTACCGCTCAACGACACAACGATGTTCATTAAAAAGGTAGAGATGAGGGCTCCTAACGATATTAACCTCAACTTCATCCAAAATCTGTACATCAATCAGGAGTATGAGCGGGCACCCGATGGAAGCCGACTGCGCACCCGCGATGACATGGTGGTGACTCTCCAGCTTATGCCCGGCACTCCCAGCGTGTTTGTAAGGCGCAATACCGCTTTCAGCGACCACAACTTCAATCCATCGCCACATGCTCACATACTCGACGGGATGCCCCGCACAGTAACCGATGAGAACGCATCGGCTCGCGACGACTCCTTCTGGCAGCAACAACGCCTTATACCCATCACCCACAATGAGGCACAGGTTGACAACCTGATGCGCCAAATGCGCATGGTGCCACTATATTACTGGACCGAGCGCACCCTTAAGCTTCTTGCGTCAGGCTATGTGCACACCCCCGGCGGCTCACCCGTGGATATCGGCCCGATTGGTGGATTTATAAACCATAACGATCTTGAAGGGTGGCGTCTGCAAGTGGGCGGTCTCACCACTTCGGCCCTCTCCAAGCGATGGTTTGCCCGCGGATATGGTGCCTATGGATTTAAAGACCATCGCTGGAAATACTCCGGGGAAGTGGAGTATTCATTCATCGACAAAAAGCTACATAGCCGCGAGTTCCCGGTGCATAGCCTGCGCCTGTCGCACTCATACGATATCGATGAGATAGGACAACACCCCACCTATTTTACCACAATCGACATGCTCCTATCATCATTCTCACGAATGGACAACAACCAGATGACGTACCGGCGCATTACCGACCTCACATATCAGCTTGAGCTGCATAACAATTTCTCGCTACAAGCGTCATTGAACCATACACGCCAGGAAGCCACACAGCTGATGCCGTTTATCACTGGCACCGGACGGCAGTTCAATCACTTTGACCAAACGTCACTGCAACTCACCTTGCGCTACGCCCCGGGTGAGAAATTTTTCCAAACCCGCACAGAGCGCATCCCCATCAACCTTGATGCTCCGGTGTTCACACTCAGCCACACGGTGAGTCCTCGAGGAGTATTAGGTAGCATGTGGACAATAAACAAAACAGAAGCCTCTTATAATCAACGCTTTTGGCTTTCAGCATTCGGCTATATCGACCTTGCGCTCAGAGGGGGGCATGTATGGAGCCGTGTGCCATATACAACACTTCTAACCCCCAACGCCAATATATCCTACATCATTCAGCCCGAGAGCTTCTCGCTCCTCAACCCACTCGAGTTTCTCACCGACACCTATGCCACATGGGATGCCACCTACTGGCTCAACGGCGCCATACTCAACAACATACCCTATGTAAAGAAATTGAAACTCAGGGAAGTTGTATCATTTCGTGGCTATGCCGGACATCTCAGCGCCAAAAACAACCCGGATAAGGATGCCGCACTATTCCGTTTTCCCGAAATCAGTCACACCCAGCTTCTGGGGCACACCCCATATATGGAAGTGTCTGTAGGTCTCGACAATCTGCTGCGTTTATTCCGCATCGACTACGTATGGCGTCTCAACTACCCCAACAACCCGGGAATATCGCGCTCGGGCATCCGCGCCTCCTTTCATCTCACCTTCTAAACGTTGATATTAATCGTTGCTCAGGCACGAAAAATTTGTTAAAAAATTTATTGGTCTTTAACAACCTATTTATTAACTTTGTAACGTCAAGCCGAAGATGTGCCCGGCAACCGACTAACGACGCACAACACCTTGACAATCAACGCTATTAATTACCGCTCGATAATAGTTATGCTTAAACGTTTCTTCATATCCTTCGCAAGCTGCATGGCAGCAATCTGGCTGTCGGCGCTTTTGGCTGTCATTCTGTTCCTTGTTTTTATAGCCTCTGTGCTGGCCAAATATGGCGACACTGATGCCAAATTGGTAGACCACACAGTGCTGGTAGTTGACCTGTCAGGCTCAATCGACGAACGCCCCGGCAAGCCCACATTCACCGACCTGATCGCAAGCGGAGAAGTGGAGATGACTCAAGGTCTTAACCAGATTGTGGCTGCTATCGACGCCGCTGCCGATGACCCGCAGATTGACGGAATCTACCTTAAAGTGGGTGGATCAACCGCAGGTATCGCTTCACGAATGGCTATAGTCGACGCTCTCAACCGCTTCAAAAGCAGCAAAAAGTTCATCAACGCCTACGGCGACTATTACGATCAAGGCGACTATATAATCGCCACCGCCGCCGACAAGATTTACGTAAACCCGCAGGGCCTGGTGAGCGTGGGTGGACTATCGGCCACAACCCCATTTTTCAAGGGGTTGCTCGATAAGGTAGGCGTAGAAATGCAAGTGTTTAAGGTGGGCACATATAAAAGCGCAGTCGAGCCTTTCCTACTCACAGAAATGAGCGAGGCCAGCCGCGAGCAACAGCAAAGTTACCTTGATGCCATATGGAGCTCACTGACGACTCAAATGAGTGAAGCACGCGGCGTCACTGTTGACGACGTGCAGATGTGGGCCGACAGCATCTGTACGACCTGGGATACCGACCGTTTGATCGCCAACCATATAGTTGACGGTGCTATCTACGAGCATGAAATGGACGCCCTGATAGCCAAGCAGATTGGCAAAGACGACCCAAAGGATGTAAACTACCTCTCAACCTCTCAATACTGCACACTTAAGGATATCACCAATAAAGTGCTCCCCGACAACAATAAAGGTGATAAGATAGCCGTGCTCTTTGCCGTGGGCGACATCACCGACAAGACCGGCGACGGTATCGTTGGGGCAGAGATGCTTCCTGTAATCAACGACATCATCGACGATGAAGATGTAAAGGGGCTGGTGCTCCGCGTCAATTCAGGCGGAGGTAGCGCTTTTGCCTCAGAGCAGATATGGGAGGCTCTCGAGCGCTTCAAGGCCACCGGCCGTCCATTCTACGTGTCGATGGGCGACGTTGCCGCCTCGGGTGGCTACTACATATCCTGTGGAGCCGACAAGATTTACGCACAGCCGCAGACACTCACCGGCTCGATCGGTATATTCGGAATGGTACCATGCGCCAAAGAGCTGCTCAATGACAAGCTCGGTATCACCACCTCGACCGTATCGACCAACGGCGCTCCGATGAATCTGTTCGAACCCCTGACACCCGCACAAAGCAGCGCCATGCAACGCCGCATCAACCAAGGTTATGACACATTCCTGAGCCGCGTGGCCAAGGGGCGCAACAAGACCACAGAAGAAATCAACACAATAGCTCAAGGCCGAGTATGGTCGGGTGAGCAGGCCCTCGAGATAGGCCTGGTCGACGAGATGGGCACCCTATATAAAGCCATCAATGACATGAAAGCCGACAACAAGCTGCGCGGATGCGATGTAGTGGAATATCCTACAGAGAACAATACCCTGCTCCAGTCGGTTATCGAGATGCAAAAGCGCTCGCAAGCCAAGGCTCTCGATGAGCATCTTGGTGAAGCCGCCCCGCTCTACCGCACAGTCGACCGTATCACCAACCTTGAGCCTGTGCAATGCCGTATGGAGCAAGTGATACTGCGTTAGTAACAACTACCCATCCCACCGCAATGACTGGAAGAAAATTATATGAGAACATCGTGCTGATGCCGTTGAGCAAAATCTACGGCACGGGCGTGGCTTTGCGCAACCTCTTATTCAAATGCGGGGTGCTTCGCCAACGCGAGTTTGACATACCTGTAGTGGTGGTTGGAAACATCGCCGCCGGAGGCACCGGCAAAACCCCTCACACCGAATATGTGATTGATGCGCTACGCTATCGCTACCACATTGGTGTGGTGAGCAGGGGCTACAAACGCAAGACCCACGGATTTGTGCTCGCGTCGAAGCGCTCAACTCCGCTTGACATCGGCGATGAGCCATACCAGATGTATCAGAAATTTGGCGACCTGGTGCGCATCGCAGTGTGCGAAGACCGTTGCCAAGCCATCGACGAGCTACTCAAAATTGACCCATCCATCAATCTAATAGTGCTCGATGACGCCTTCCAGCATCGCTATGTCAAGCCTACGGTTTCGGTAGTTCTCACTGAGTTCAGCCGTCCGTTCTTCTTCGATAAGCTCTTACCACTCGGACGCTTACGCGAGTCACCCAAGGCAATTGACCGTGCCGATATGGTGGTGGTGACCAAGTGCCCTAACGACGTAAAGCCAATCGAATATCGCATATTCACAAAGAACCTCGGGTTATTTCCGTGCCAGAACCTCTACTTCTCACGCTACAACTACGGCGGATTGGTGCCTCTCTTTCCCGACCAGTCGACCTATACCCCTTATATCGATATGATGACCGAGGATGATACGATTCTCGCTCTGTGCGGCATCGGCAATCCCAAGCCGTTTTTCAATCATTTAAAAAACGGCAAAGCCCACGTAAAGAGCATAATCTTCCCCGACCATCACAACTTTTCGCGCCGCGACATCGACAACATAACCAAGCGCTTCAACGAGCTCTCGGGCCAAAACAAATATATCATAACCACCGAGAAAGATGCAGTAAGGCTTTCCAACAACCCATATTTTCCCCACGCTCTTAAGCCCTACATCTTCTATCTGCCCGTGATGGTGTCGTTCGACAAGGCCACATCCTCGACCTTCGCCGACGATCTGGTGAAGCTGATACGACAATCAGGGTTATAAACCCTTGATCAAATTAATACGTTATTACTTGTGTTAACCATAAATTGAAATACACGTATGTTAGAAAAAATCCATGAAACTGCCGACTACATCCGCTCAAAAGTCGACACAATTCCCGAAACAGCCATTATTCTTGGCACCGGTCTCGGTGCGCTCGTTGACCATATCGACGACAAAAAGTATATACCTTACAAAGAAATCCCCAACTTCCCGGTTTCTACCGTAGAAGGGCATAGCGGCAACCTCATCTTCGGCCGTCTTGGCGATAAACCTGTCATGGCAATGCAGGGCCGATTCCACTACTATGAGGGTTATGACATGAAGCAAGTCACATTCCCGGTGCGTGTCATGAAAGCCCTGGGAGTTAAAACACTCTTTGTAAGCAATGCCGCAGGCGGCATGAACCGTGATTTCCGCGTGGGCGACATTATGGTAATCACCGACCATATCAACCTCTTCCCCGAGAATCCCCTACGCGGCAAGAATTACAATGAGCTCGGCCCACGTTTCCCCGCTATGACCGAGCCATACTCTCACCGACTGATCCGCCTGGCCGACGGCATCGCGGCCGATAAGGGCATACGCCTCATGCATGGAGTATACGTCGGCACCCCCGGCCCCACATTTGAGACACCTGCTGAGTACGAGTACTTCCGCATCATTGGCGGCGACGCTGTGGGCATGTCAACAGTGCCCGAGGTCATAGTAGCCCGTCACGGCGACATGGAGGTGTTCGGTGTATCGGTAATCACCGACCTTGGTGGCAAGGATATCACCGAAGTACCCACCCATGAGGAGGTACAGCGCGCCGCCGAAGCCGCTCAGCCCCGAATGATGGAGATAATGAAAGACCTGGTGGCGAAAGCCTGACAAAATACAACAACACGAACTCATAGGGACGCACATGGTGCGTCCCTTATAACACTTAAAACATATGTCAACCGAGATTTCTCAACTGGGCGAATTTGGTCTTATTGACCGCCTTACCCAAGGTATAGAAAAAACCAACGACTCAACGCTGCGCGGTGTAGGCGACGATGCCGCCGTGATGAGCTACCGCGACACTGATGTGCTCGTGAGCACCGATATGCTCATTGAAGGCGTTCACTTCGACCTTACCTATGTTCCGCTTAAGCATTTGGGATACAAGGCCGCGGTGGTCAATTTCAGCGACATATACGCCATGAACGGCACCCCTCGCCAGCTTGTGGTTTCGCTCGGCATATCGTCACGGTTCACCGTAGAGCATATTGAGGAGCTATACGCCGGTCTAAGACTGGCGTGCCAAATATATGGCGTAGATCTTGTGGGAGGCGACACCACGGGTTCACGCTCTGGGCTGGTGATCTCGGCCACATGTATAGGCGATGCCAATGCACAGCAAGTAGTGTATCGCGACGGTGCCAAAGATACCGACCTGATATGCGTAAGCGGTGACCTCGGGGCAGCATACATGGGGCTCCAACTGCTTGAACGAGAGAAAGTGGCATCGGCCGGACAGAAAGACTTCCAACCCGACTTTGCCGGCAAGGAGTACCTTATAGAACGTCAGCTCAAGCCCGAAGCACGCCGCGACATCATCAAAGAGCTCCACGAGGCGGGCATACAACCCACATCGATGATTGATGTGAGTGATGGTCTGTCGTCAGAACTTCTACACATATGTAAATCCAGCCATACCGGTTGCCGTGTTTACGAGGATCGCATACCCATAGACTATCAGACAGCAATCATGGCTGAAGAGCTCAACATGAATCTTGTCACCGCCGCTCTAAACGGCGGAGAGGATTACGAACTACTTTTCACCGTACCCCTTGCCGATCACGACCGCGTGTCAAAACTTTCCGGTGTAAAGGTTATCGGGCATATCACTAAGGAAGATCTCGGATGCGCCCTTGTGACCCGCGACGGCGCCGAAATACCCTTACGCGCCCAAGGATTCAACCACATGCCCAGCGAAGCTAAATGAGGCACAATCCCACCCCCGGGGTTAGGATATTTCGGGGAAATGACGTAAATTTGTCGCAAAATTTTGTAGAGACATGATTAATCGCGTACTTATTAGAATAAAGGTGGTCCAGATGCTTTACTCATATCTGTTGACCCGCAGTGAGTTTAAACTTGAACCTGCGCCCGAGACTACGTCACGCGAACGTAGACATGCCTACCAGCTCTACATTGACCTATTGCTGCTCATTGCTGAACTCGGTGGATACAATGTGAAAGCCGGAGCAACGCCACAGGATCACCCCCTTTACCGCCTCCTTGATCGCAACCCCCTGGCTACCAGTAAGCTCGCCGCAGCCTTGGCAAGCGACAATGAGATACGCGACATTATCATGCGCGGCACTGCCACCGTAGACCAGCTTGATCCCATAGTGTTACGGCTTCACCAGGCTATCGTGGGCTCCCAGATATTCCAGGAGTACCACCGCAAACGCAAACCTACACTCGAGGACGAGGTGAATCTTTGGAACGTTCTGCTTCGCACAGTCATTGCCAAGGAGCCACTGCTGCTTGAAGCACTTAAGCGCAATCCCGACTTCACCACATCGTCGTTCAACCGTGCGCTGCAATGGGTGGAAGATACCGTGGCAAGCTATAACGACAATCGCGCATCGCTGATTAATGCACGCACTTCGCTCGAAACATCACTCGACAAAGCTTACGAGCTATACCACGGCCTGCTGATGCTACCGGCCGCCATCACACGTGAGGAGGAGATACGTCTTGACGACGCAAAGCACAAATTCCTCCCGTCGCCCGAGGATCTGAACCCCAATATGCGATTTGTAGACAACGCTTATGTGAAGGCCATCACTACCAATCCCGACATGGAAGCTTACCTCAAGTCCAACCCACTGGACTGGGAGTCGGATTATTACCTCGTAAAGGACCTACTAAAGCAGGTGCGTGACAGTGACATATACGCCAAGTATATGGCCGCACCGACCACCGACCGTGAATCCGACTGCGAATTCTGGCGCCAGGTGATGAAGAATATCATATTTCCAAGCGACGCACTGGCCGAGTCACTTGAGAATCAGTCGGTATTCTGGAATGATGACTTGGGAATAATGAGTACATTCGTACTCAAAACAATCAAGCAATTTGGCACAGCCGCTGATGTCGATACAGTGAAGCTACTCCCAATGTTCAAGGATGACGAGGACCGTCGCTTCGGTCCCGAGCTATTTATGCACGTTGTCAACAACCGCGACCTTTACCGCGAATACATCGACCGATTTATCAACCGCGACCAATGGGAGACTGAGCGCATCGCTCTGATGGACATTGTGGTGCTGATGACTGCCATCGCTGAAATGCTCCACTTCCCATCGATACCGCTTCCGGTCACTATCAACGAGTATATCGAAATTGCCAAGGGGTATTCATCGCCCAAGAGCGGCCAATTTATAAATGGTATGCTCTACTCCCTCTCCAATTATCTGCGTGAACAAGGGCAACTACACAAGAGTTAACAAAACGAAATTTTAAAAAACCTATTTTTACCATAAAATTATGATCAACAACCTTATTTTGCTCGAAGATCAAGCCGGCGGTATGTCGTCAATATTGATGATTGTGGCTTTGATAGCCATTTTCTACTTCATGATGATTCGTCCGCAGCAGAAACAACAGAAGAAGATACGCCAATTCCGCGAAGGTCTCAAAGAGGGTGATCGCGTAATCACCGCCGGCGGTATTCATGGGAAGATTGTGGGCGTACGCGACGACTCGTTTATGATTGACATGGGCAACAACGTAAAGGTACGCATCGACAAAAATTCGGTATACCCCTCGGCTTCCGACGCACAAAGCGATGTAACCGCCCAGAACACCAAGAAAGACTAACCCTGCCAGCTCCATGGTGTCGCTGAAAGCAATACGGAGATGGATTGTGAAGCGCATGAGCACCGAAAACGGGAAGAATCTTCTTGTTTTCATGGTGTTTATATGCATTTCAGCCATCTTTTGGCTTGTGCTGACACTCAACGATGAGTATCAACGCGACATCACAATTCCTGTAGAAATCACCAATGTGCCCGACTCGGTGATGCTGCTCAGCCCACCCCCTCGAACGATCAACGTGAGCGTGCGCGACAGGGGTAACGTGTTGGCTAAATTCCAGTGGGGTGAAATACCAGCAATAAAGATAAACTATCACGACTTTATCGCCGACAACAACAAATTGGTGGTGAGTCAAGGACAAATCAGCAATATCCTTCATGGATACTTTGGCCCCAACTCCCACATACTCAGCACCAAGCCCGATTCCATAGCGCTCACCTATACTACACGCCCGGGTGAAACCATCAAGGTTAACATCGCCGACAACGTCGAGGCAACCGTGGCCCCGGGCTATGTCATTACCCATCAGCCCTATTGCATCCCCGACTCGGTGACGCTTTACTCGGTCGAATCAGTAGCAGGCAAGATCAAGTCAGTGAATATCGAGAATCTTTCATTCACTAATCTCACCGACTCCATTGCCATCAAAGCCACAGTCATTACGCCCGATGGCATGAGGGCAGTGCCCGATGCAGTGAAGCTGATAGTACCCGTAGAGCGGCTTGAGCGCAGAACCCGCACAGTTCCCGTCTCGGTAAACAATGCTCCAAGAGGGCAAAACGTCACCGTCACCCCCAACGAGGTAATGGTAGTGTATCTCGTGCCTGCAAGCCTTTGCGAAAAAGATAATTATCCAATATATGTCACAGCCGACTATCAGCAGCGCGATACTGAGACAGACGCAGCAAAGATGCCATTAGCTATATCTCAATTGCCCGACTTTTATACCGCACCACAGATATTCAGGGTCGATATTCCCGATGTGAGAATAGATTCAATAGAATATGTGCTCCAGGACATCGAACCATAACCACCCCATCATCATCGCCATAACCGGCGGCATTGGATGCGGCAAGTCAGTGGTCTCTGAGATACTGCGCAAGATGGGACATCTTGTTTACGACTGCGACAGCCGTGCCAAAGTGCTTATGGATAATCCCGAAATAATAATTGAAATCGCTTCCCAGATAAGCACGAAAGTAGTCACTCCGCAAGGCCAACTTTCACGCTCATTGCTCGGTGAGATTGTTTTTTCCAATCCTCATCAGCTTCAAAAGCTCAATCACATAGTGCATCACCATGTACGCAATGATATAAAAAAGTGGATTGTGGAGCACAATGATCGCACTGCCCTATGGATTGAAACAGCAATTTTATATCAGAGCGGGCTCGACAAGATGGTCGACAGGATATGGGAAGTTACAGCCCCTACCCCACTACGCGTCCGGCGAGTGATGAAACGCAACTCAATGTCGCGCACACAAGTGCAAAATCGCATCGACGCACAAAACCTAACTCCCCACAACACCGACAACCACATTATGATAGTGAATGACGGGGTGAAACCGCTACTGCCACAAATCGAATCACTTATTGCCTACACTAATCTACAATCACTATAACATCTATCACAATGCTTGCAGCTTTATTCGACCTTGACGGCGTACTGATTGACAGCGAGGGCACATATACGTGCTTTTGGAAAGATATAGATCAGATTTATCCTACCGGCATACCCAATTACGCACAGGTCATCAAGGGGACAAATCTGCAAAAAATACTCGCAAATTATCCCTCTCAGCAGGTGCGCGATGACATTGTTCGCCGCATTGATGAATTTGAAGCCGACATGGACTACCCCATGTTTGCCGGAGCTGAGGCATTGCTGAGAGAGCTGCGGCTCCACGGCATTCCTACGGCTATCGTAACCAGCAGCAGCACGCAAAAAATGGATTCACTTTTTGCCAAAACCCCGGAACTACGCAAAATGGTAGACAAAGTAGTCACCGGCTCGGAGGTGACTCGCTCTAAGCCCGACCCCGAGGGATATATTCTTGCCGCTAAGAAATTGGGAGTGCCACCTACGGAATGTGTAGTGTTTGAGGATTCAATCCAGGGTCTTGAGGCAGGGCGTCAGTCGGGAGCTAAGGTGGTAGGAATAGCCACGACCAACCCTCGCAGTGCGTTGGTTGGCCGTGCCGATATAATAGTCGACTCAGTAGCCGACTTGACTGTTGATTTCCTGATTAAAATGCTTTAAAGCTCATATCCAGCCCCTTGACCGAGTGGGTAAGGGCACCTACCGATATGAAATCCACGCCACACTCACCATAGTCGCGAAGTGTGTCGAGAGTGATTCCACCCGACGACTCCACTTCTGTGCGCCCATTGATCAGCTTCACAGCTTCGCGAGTGCGTTCAGGGGTAAAGTTATCGAGCATGATACGGTCAACTCCGGCAGCAAGCGCCTCCTCAATTTCAGCGGTGTTGCGTACCTCCACCTCTATTTTTAGTGGCTTGTTGTTCTCCTTGCACCATTGTTTGGCGGCGTTGACGGCCTTGGTAATTCCACCGGCGAAGTCTACATGATTATCCTTTATAAGCACCATGTCAAACAGACCGATGCGATGATTCATTCCACCCCCTATGGCCACTGCCTCCTTTTCGAGCATACGCATGCCAGGAGTAGTTTTGCGTGTGTCAAGCACTTTGGTTTTTAGTCCGTTAAGACGGCTTTGATATTTATCGGTCATAGTGGCTATGCCGCTCATGCGTTGCATGATGTTGAGCATTGTGCGTTCGGTCTGTAGGAGCGATCGCACCGGTCCTTCCACCTCGAAGGCAATATCGCCGGGCTTCACATGCGCCCCATCCTCAATGAATACGGTCATCTTGAGCGAAGGGTCAAACTTATTGAACACCTCTTTTGCCACATTGACACCTGCAAGTATACCTTCCTCCTTTACTATCAAGCGTTGACGCCCCATTGCATCGGCGGGGATTGTACTGAGGGTGGTAGCATCTCCATCACCCACATCTTCGGCGAAAGCCAGTGTCAACAGATCGTCGACCAGTTCATCACGTGTTTTCATTATGACGTAAATTATATTTGAGTTAGTTCTATTTGCAATATTAGTAATGCAACAGTGAGATGTATTACTCCTAAAGTCCTTAAGTGAAAGCAAAATTAATGAATTTAATCCACTATTTAAAACGCAGTAAACAAATATGTGTACATTTACGTTACAAATAATAATTACACATCCTAATTTTCATCAGTATGAAACGATTTATTTCTCTGTGCATCATCGCAATAGGTACTTTGATTGCATTTAATGCACAAGCCGATAAGCGCATTGAGTCAACACAGCTACCGATTTCGGCCCAGACATTCCTTAAAAACAACTTCGGCAAGGATCCTGTAGTGTCGGCCCATAAGGGTGGCACTTTTAAAACCAAGTACAATGTGACACTTCGTAGTGGTGCAAAAATTGAGTTTGACAATAAAGGTGAATGGGAGGAGGTAAAGTGTCGTTATTCCGACAATGGTGTACCCAAGAATATCATTCCTCAGTCAATCCGCAAGTATGTAGACAAAAACTATTCAAACACTCGCATCGTAGAGATTGACCGCGATCACAATAAGTACGAAGTATCGCTATCCAACGGGATTGACCTTGAATTCTCGCTCAATGGCGATTTCATTCGAGTAGACGATTAAACAGCACAGCAGTTAATTCACTACTTTTCATCATTTGCCTCAGCCTCTACAGGTTGGGGCTCTTTCTTTTTGCGCTTTAGCCTACGGATAAACGATAGCATATCGTCGAAGTCACGGCGATATATGATGCCCACGCCCTGGGTAGTTGTAGCCGTTTTAACATAAAAGTTCTTATCGTTGTAACGGTTGTAGGCTTTAAGACGCACATTGCCTGAGCGGTTTAGCAAATATTCAATGTCGAAATCGCCAATAAACTGATTGGTGTTAAGCGTCTTATCACGATACCCCAGATTACCGTTGAATATAAGGCGGTTGTTGAGCAGCTGTGATGAAAGAGCAAGGTCAAACTCCACATCGGAGAAGTCGCCGGTGGCCGAACGCACATTGGGTGAGATGGTCCAGTTGTCGCTCAACTGACCTAATATGCTACCCAGTTGCGACGACAACGTGGAGGAGGCCACCGACACAAGCTCGCTGCCTCGGGTGGCATTGGCCATATAGTCGGGGGTATAGAATCGGTTTAAGGCCAATAGGTAGATAATCTGGCGGTTCATCATCTCCTCGGTGCTCACAATCGACCTTACCTTGCGGTAAACGTCGGATGTGAGTGTGGGAAACTCAAGATCGAAATGCAAGTCGGGTGAACGCATGTCGCCGGTAACGTTGAGCAGGGCATGGACGGGCACGCGGGTACCCTTGATTTCCTTGTCTTGTAAGAATGACTCGTCAAGGTCACTGAGATTGGCATTCGTGGCATACACAGCCTGTAGGTCGAGCTGGGCTGCATATGGATCTCCGTTGAATATGATTTTACTGTCGGGATTAATTGTGAAGTCGCGCAGTATGATGTCCTGCAGCGTGAAGTTGTAACTACCGCGTTCAAGGGTGTAAACACCTCGCATCACAAGATCCTCGGTCTTTGAGTCATAACCCATGTATAGGTTGCCGCTGCCATAAGCCACCACACGGTCACCCCCTTCGGGATCCATCACCAGTATCATTTTCAGGTCGGGGTTGATTTCCATGTCGAACGACAGGTTGTAGGCTGTGGGTACACTTTCAGCGTTCTTATTGATGCTCGCCTTGAATTGCCTAACAGCTTCGGGAATGGTGTCAACCTCTATCACCTCCTCTGCATTCAGTACGCCACGGTCGCGGAATGTGATGAATGTGTACTCCGAAGCGTCAAGCCGGTCGGAAAGCACAAAGGTAAATGTCGACTCAGGACCTGACTTCATGTTGGCACGGATATCCACCACTCCCGGGTGACCGCTAACACGCGCTGTGCCGGTGCCGAACACATGCCCATACCAGTCGGGGTTGATGCGCTCTGTAACATCATAGGCCAGCAGATTGACCGCATCGGTAATCTGGAAATCAAACACCGGCTCTTTGAAATAAGTGTGCTGTATAAAGCCATTGAGCTTGGCTGTGTTACCATATTTATCGCGCAGCGTGATGTCGTCAAGCTGTATGTTGTGCGGTCGAATATGCACCGTGTCTGTGGCCCAGTATTGTGTGTTGGTGAAATCAATATTGAGCATTACGTTATCAGCAAATATATCTCCCTCGAGGTCGATATACTTGAAGTTGCCCCACAGCCGTGCCCATCCTGAAGCGTGCCCTGTCACCTCCGACGAGAAAGCGGCCATGTAAGGCTGGAGGAAGCCTACATCGATTTTATCGGCATCGAAGCGTATGTCAAGGGAGTCGCGCATAACGAATATATCACCCGCGATGCGCGATTTGCAGCCATTGGGCTGACTCACTACCGCATTGATATTTACAGACTTGCGCTCATTATTCCATGCGCTGCGTATATCGGCGTTACCCAGAACTGCGCGGTTGAACGATATATTGTCGACATGCAGGTTTCTGGTTTGCAAGGCGGGCGCAGCAGTGAACAGTCCGCTACCTGAAATTTTGCCCGTGGCATCTCCACCAAGCATTACATTATCCAGGCCAAGCGATTCGAATATGTAGTCAAGGTTTACGTTTAGCAGGTCGATATTGAGTTGGTCATCGTAGCTGTCGGTGGCTTTGCCGTTGATTTTGACAAACTGCCCGGAGCGTTCCACCTCGAAGCCGTCAACTTGCACCAATTTCGGACGATAAGTGATCACCGCAGGATGCACAGTCCACGACGAGTCGTTGAAGGCTATATTCGATTGGAGAATATTGACTGTGGCCATTACTTTGTTGGCCTGGTCGCGGCCTATTACGGTGGAAAATTTCACATCACCATCATATTGCTTATCGCGCTCGATGAGCCAGCGTATTTGCGAGTCGATGGTGTCGTTGCGCCCTGCAAGCTCTATATTTAGAGGCATCGCCCCTTTTGCAGTGGGAATCTGGGTGTCAAAGTTGAATGAAGTGGTGTGGTTTACACCATCTACCTCGGCATTGATTGCAGTACCTTCGATCAACTTGTTGCCTTGCCTTAAATATGGAGCATCTACATTGAGGGTCAACTGGCTATCCGCATCATTCACCGCACCAAAAATATTCACAGGCGCTAAGATATTTACCGGCAGCTTCACAAGTTTATCCACTTTGTCGGTCTCCTTCAGCGTGATGCTGTAAACGAAATCATTGGTGGGCACTTCTTCATATCGGCCGAGTTTATGATGTGCGCCGCTGTCATGAAGCGCAGGGATGGCGTGACCTATTATCTCCATCACCTTAGGAGCAAGTGTAGGATAATGATACGACCCGGTAATTTCAGCATCGATGAGGTCGGAGTTAAGCACCATACGCTGGGGCTTTGAGTCATTATATGCTTCAATAAATATACCATCGAGTTGCACCAGTGCCTCCCTATCGTTGCCAAAGCGTATCTTGGTAATTGCCACATCACCATTTACATCATCGAGTGATGCGCCACTGAGATTGGCCTTTATGTTACACTCCAGATGCTGGCCAGGATACTTTTTCCAAAGATTCAATGCAGCGGGATTAAAGTTGACGACATCTGCAGCTATGTCAATCATTTTATTGCGTGATGATATATTAGCCTGCGCATCAATAGTTAAATCCAGATTCGGGTCGTCTGACACAAACGACACAACTACATCGTCATCGTTGATTGAACCTTCTAAATGCAACTCGCCGTAGTCATAGCCGCGAAATCCCACCCTGGGCACGAAAGCGCTCACCACGCCTCGGCGATGGCCGTGCGACACCTCACCTTCGGCCTGTATATCAAACGCCACATCCCCCAAGTCGGTGCGCCCGAGGAAATCGCCTAAATTTATACCGTCGCTTTGAGCTGCTACATTGAATTTATGGCTTACGCTATCGGTCATAATCCAATCCCCGGTGAGGTGAAGGCTTCCTATTGCAGTTGTTGCGCTTAAGTCACCCTGCGCCCGGTTACGCTCTCCGGCAATCTCTCCTTCCAGCTTCACTTTTCCCACTTGATTGATCTTGTTCACGGTGGCCTCAGGCATGGGTTTGAGCCCGCTGATCAGGCTGGTTAAGTCGCGTGCGTCGGCCGCTATTTTGAGGGTTGACATGTTGGCCCTAAGCGAATCGGGTGTAAGCACATTCCATGCTTCCCCTTTTAAGTGGATCATCACTTGCTGACCAGGAGAACCGAGGTTGAAACTATGGAGCGACAAATGTTTCATATCCCCGTCTATATCCAATTCCAACGGCAATGATTCGGTGAAATGGCTTAAAGATGGCACAAAGGCCTGCAAGTCGGAGGGTGTGACGTAGCTATCGTGAATTTTCAGACCAAGCTCCCCTTCAATCACCGACCGACGCAGATTTCTTCCATCACCTATCCAGGACAATCGGATGTCACCAAGTTTGAGTAATGTGCCGGGAAGCCGAAGCTCAAGTTTACCCACCTCGATTCCCTGATTGTCAACATCAATCTTGCCTGAAAGATTGTCGATGATGAGGCCCGACTTTTCGCGCAATGCCATTCCGCGCACATTAGCTCGAAACTCTTCATTGCGAATCACCGGGATGTTCAGGTCGGCTCTGAAATCGCACACCGATATATGATTGGGATCAAAACGCCCATCATCGGTCCTGGGTTGGTCAAGCACATCGTAGCTCAACTTGCTGCGGCGTATAAGCACCGTATTAAATGTAAGATCAATGGCCGATTTAGGTTTATTCTCATCCTTAGTCGACAAAGCATCGATAATTGGTTGGATATTTAAAGCACCCCCCATAGAGTCGCGCCAAATATGTGCGTCCATGCGGCTTAGAGCCGTATAACCAACCACCACTTTGTGATCCAGTATGAGATGAGGCAAGTTGACACCTCCGGCCAGGCGACCTATGTTGGCAATCGTGTCGCCCTTCGCCGTAAACAATGCAGCATCAGTTACTACAACCTGATTGGGTGGGATAATCTCAACTTTGCCGATCTTCACCGGCACACCGAGCGCCTTCTCAAGCTCCTGCTCTGCGTAATCACGGATTTTAGCTTGTACAAATGGCAATGAAACAGCCACATACAACGACACCGGCACCAGTATACCCAGCACAAGCATCGTCACTATCGTAGCACGAAATATCTTATAGATTCGAATTAGATTCATCGCCAAAAATCAAGACACAAAGATAATGCTTTTTTGGCGAACTATATGTTGAAATGCCGTATTATGAGTCCTTGCCGAGCTGCATTGATTCTACCAGGGCGTGCGCGCGTTCTCTGTCGCACCCGCGCACCATCATCCTTATCCCGCCGATAGAGTTGAACCCTATGGGGTAGAGCTGCCCGAAGATATTGTTATCGAGTATCGCTTCTATGTCATGATAAGCCAGAAAAGCCTTTGCAAGATAGGCCTCTTGCTCATTGGAGAAGGTCCATGCCAGCTCCAATTCAGTGTTTTTGCGTGTCCATTCCTGTGCCATAAGTAAATAGTTTTTCTCATATAACGCCTGATGCAAATATAAGGTTTTCATCATAAATTTTAGTAACTTCGCGCCCGAAAAAGGCAACAGGTACAATTTTTTGAATATTTATGATCGCAGTCAATAATTTAGGTATACAATTTGGTAAAAGAGTTTTGTTTCAGGATGTAAATCTGAAGTTCACCCCCGGCAACTGCTATGGTATCATCGGTGCCAACGGAGCCGGAAAGTCGACACTGATGCGCATCCTTTCCGATCAGCTCTCCCCTACTCACGGCACAGTGTCGCAAGGCCCCGGCGAGCGCATGAGCGTGCTGAGTCAGAACCACTTTGAATTTGACGAATGCACTGTGATGGAAACTGTGCTCCGCGGCCATACAGTGCTATGGGACATTATGCAAGAGAAAGACGCACTGTACGCAAAGCCCGATTTCTCGGATGCCGACGGCGTGCGGGCAGCAGAGCTTGAGGAAAAATTCGCTGAGCTTGAAGGCTGGAATGCCGAATCAGATGCCGCCACACTCTTAAGCGGTCTCGGCATTAAGGAGGACAGGCACTATACGCTGATGAAGGACATGAGCGGTAACGAGAAGGTGCGTGTGCTTTTGGCCAAAGCATTATTCGGCAATCCCGATAACCTGCTGCTCGACGAGCCCACCAACGACCTTGACCTCGAAACAGTGGCATGGCTCG
>CAZFEU010000024.1:0-8938 GCA_964517875.1 uncultured Muribaculaceae bacterium
CGATATTGATATACGGGTCAAATTTCTGTATTGTCACTCGGTAGCCACGAGCTATCAGCAGGTTAGCCAACGAGGATGAGATGATGCCTTTGCCAAGCGACGACACCACACCTCCGGTAACGAATATGTACTTTGTTTCCACTTCTGTGTCCTTTCAATTTTAAGCCGCAAAGTTAACGTTTTTTCGCAATATTAGCAATATCACTCCATGAATAGGATGGTGGGCACCGAGCGGGCGTTGCTACCCAGGAATAGCGCAGCGCGCACCTGGGTGGGGCGCTCTGTCAGGTCGGCCAGCGCGATTGGAGCGGTATACAGGGGGGATGAGGGGGTGGGATTGCTGCCGTCGAGGGTGTATCTCACCTGATAGTCAGCTCCCGCATATGGGGTGTTGATCATCACTTTATCACCCTCCACCTTGATGCCGGGCTGACGCAGATGCACTGCCACCCCGCGGCGTGCCAGCCTCGGAAGCTCACGGTCGCCTATCAGGCGCGAGAAGGCAGCGTCGGTGTATGTGGTGTCGGCGTTCCATGCACGCTCGGCCATGCCGAGTGCCTTGGGGAAGATGTAGGTCTGAACCTGCGGCAGGTCGCGGATGGTTTCGGCGAAAATCTGCCCGGATATGCCGATCAGCTTGTCGGCGTGCTCGGGTGCAAGACCGCCCATCTCTCGGGGATAGCCGTTGAGTGTGGCAAGTTCGTCTACCTTACCGCCCCATGTGAGTCCCCGCTCCTCGGGATGCCAGGTGTAAGCCTGATCGAGATAGAAGTGGTCGACGTTGCATATCACCACGGGGTAGCCCGCGTCAGCGGCTTCGCGTGCCCTGTTGCTCTTGGTCACATGCCAGAAGTTGACACCTCGCACTCCGGGGCGCACCGCAGCATTGAAATCCTCGTCATGGTCAAGGGCCACTTCCTCCCAACCATTCATGCCTATACCCTTATCTTGCATCATCTTGGCTATGCGGCGCACAAATACGCCATGCACATCAGTCTGATTGGCAAGACCTTGTTCGGCCATCATACGTTGCACCGATGGTGCGCCCGACCATGCTCCCTTAGCCACTTCATCGCCACCGATGTGGATTGACGGCAGTGGCACCCCGGCTTCGCTGTACATCTTTTGAATTTCAGTGATCACCTTATCCATAAAGTGGTAGGGGCCCTCGAGCGCCGGATTCATCACATTATCGCCGAACGACTGTGCCGAGATATATGTTGATGTGTCTCCATCCTCAATCAAGCGGTAGGTGTCGTCGCCGGTGCGGCGGTATCGGGCCTCCATCGACCTGATGGCGGCACGGGCGTGTCCCGGGGATTCGATTTCGGGTATCACTTGGATCCCAAGCGACTGGCAATAGCGCAGAAAGTCGATAAACTCCCCCCGAGTCAAGTAGCCGTTGGAAGTGCCGGCGGGGCTGTTGGGGTCGCCGTTGCCTGTAAAAATCTGGGCCAGGAAGTCACCCTCATCAAGGGTATAGCCGCGACGGGCGCCAACATCAGTCAGTTCGGGCAAGCCCGGTATCTCAAGGCGCCACGCCTCATCATCTACGATGTGAAAATGAAGTGTATTGAGCTTATAGGCATACATGTGCTGCACCAACTTCTGCAGGTCGTTGAGCGGCAGGAAGTTGCGCGATATATCCACCATCAGGCCCCGGTAGTGGAAGTCGGGCCAGTCCTCTATCACATAGCTCACTGCCTGAGGTGTACCGGCCAACTGATTGATCGTTGACTGCGCCCAGCCGAGAGCCTGCGGCGTAGCATATTCTATCACCGTAGAGTCGGGTGTAACTGTAAGGCGATAGTATTCAGGGTTGTCGTGCTTCACCTCGCGCTTTACCACATTACCGCTCACAGCATATTGGGGTCTTCCCACGCGCTCATCAATCACAGTGACACTTTTCACCGAAGGTATCAGATCGGTGGGCGACGGAGCCGGCCCCCCAGCAAGTTGCTCATTCAGCTCATACACCTCAGCGGCCACAGGCGCATAATCGCTCCCTGGCAGAGTCCACTGCTCTGGACGATCGGAAATCTTGCGGCGCACCACATTCACCGTAAACGCCTTCCCCTGGGCATCCACGCCATGGAAGCCGTCGGGCATGTAGCTGTGGTGACGCAGCGCGGCATCAGTGACTATGTCGACCGTCACCTGTCCGTTGCCAAATCGCGGCGAGGCTATATAATAGTAGCCGGGTACGATTGCAGCAATCGTATCGGCAGGGTCGACGGTGTGCATCTTGCGTGCGAACATATTGAATCCCAACCGCTTCATCCCCTTTGTGTCGTCTATTGTGATGCGCTGGGTGTAATGGGGCTTACCATCGGCATCCACATAGTTGCCAAGAGTCTCCCATGTTACGGTTGGCATCGCCGTGGCTGAGGCGGCGATTAGGACTGTTGTGATCAGAAGCGTTTTCATGGTGGGAAAAAGGTGGGTCTATCTTAACTTGTTGTAAATATTGTCGCACGCATCCTCGAGCAGGTCGAGCACAAGCTCAAACCCCTCGGGACCTTCGTAATAGGGGTCGGGTACATAGTCGTAGCCGCAATGTGGGTCCATCCACTCATCAATGCGGTGCACCTTGGCCTCGGCTTCGGTTGTGGGTGCCAGGCGGCGCAAGTTGGCCACATTTGACGCATCCATGCCGATAATATAGTCAAAACGGTCGAAATCGCTTGCCCTGACCTGCCGGCAAACATGGTCGAGCTTAAGACCCCTACGGCGTGCGGCTGCGCGCATTCTTGAATCAGGCAGGTCGCCCACATGATAGCCACCCGTACCGGCCGAATCGATTGTCCAGTGTTCATCATCGCCGTGAGCACTGACTATCGAGCGGAAAACGCCCTCGGCAGCGGGTGAGCGACAGATATTGCCGAGACACACGAATAGAATACGCTTTTTATCACTATCAGAGATTGACTTTCGACTATCCATATCATTAAGAAAGCTTGATAGCGCAAATCTACAAAAAAATCCCATCATATCCGAGTTGTGAAAGTTTTTAAAGTTGTGAAAGTTGTGAAAGTTGAGCAGCCGCAGATCGGCTCCGTACCTGCTATCCACTGCGTCTACCTTCCAATAACTCCAATAACTCTAATAACTCTAAAAATCAACAATGGCTGCAGGGGTGCTGCAGCCATTGCGGTGTTATAAGTATTTGTGCTATGTCGATTAGCGGGGAGTATAGAGACGACCTGTTAAGGTGACGCTGTTGAAACCGCCGGGTGATACCTGATCGGTGAACGAAATAACGCATGAGTAGTCGTAGTTACGACGATCGCCCTTGAATAATACAATGACTTCGGTGGCATATTCACCGTCTTCGAATGTTACAGTCTCAGGCACCTCAAACTTATCTTCGGGCTTGTAAGATGAATTGCCGGCAGCGCCGAGCTTGAGGTTAAGAGTTGCCTCACCCTCTGAGGTCGAGCGACGTACGGGAATAGTAAATGTGCGCTCGGCGGCGGGAACACTCATCGAGAACTGCTCGCTGACATCAGGATTGATGAACGAATATTGCACACCCTCGGGGGTAAAAGGCTCCCAATAGCCCTTGTCGTCGCAAGCGGTGGCTCCGATGATAAGTGCTACTACGGCCAGCAATGTTTTTAATATATTGGCTTTCATTTGTATTGACTTATTTAGAAATTAGTTGGATGTATAAAGGCCATCAAATGAGGGATTGTTCCAGCCGCGTACACCAACGTTGGTGTTACCTTCAGACTGTACCATACACCAGTTCATCCATGCCGGACGACCCTCGGTGTTGAAGCGTGTGCCTGAAGCGAAGTTGGTGTTAGAGTAGTTGCGGGTGCACGACATGTTGAGACGCTTGAGGTCGAAGAATATCAGACCCTCGCCCCAGAGCTCAACGCGCTTCTGCTGGATAATCTCGGCGATTTCGGCTGTGATGCGTCCCTGGAGCACATCCTTGTCGTTGGCGTGAGAGGCTACAGCAGCCTGAGCGTTGTAGTTGGTGTCACGATACTTCATGAAGTCGGCCAGCAGAGCCATACCCTCGGTGGGATTACTGTGTGCCACCGCCTCAGCCTCGATGAGGTACATCTCCTCCACACGCATCAAGGGGTAGTCGCCTGAGCAAGCAATGCTTGACTCACCGATGTTGCCTTCTGAGGGCTTGAACTTGAGCGAAGCGTAAGCGGGGAGCTTGTTGAAAGCCTTCTCGCCAAGAGGTGTCTGCTCTTTGCCTGAGAGCGCCGAGTTAGTAGGAGCCTTCCATGCGAGCTTGCGGAAGTCAGTGTCAGAAATCCTATCGTAGATTGCTTTGCTGATCATGGTGTAGGGACCTGCGGCAGCGTAGCCGAAGCTGGTCTCATTTGACATCCATGAAGTCCAGTTCAAGATACCCGAGGTGACCACGCGGTCGTCCTTGGTAGTGGTGATGCACCACATCCATGAGGGAAGATACTTATTGAAAGCATCGGTGGGGCTGAGCCACTGCTGCTGTGTGGCAGGTGCAGCACCATTCTGAGCTATGGCCTTGCGGGCATACTCGGCTGCCTTCTGATAGCTTGCGGGGTTCATGCCGCCGTCCCACATGTAGGCGCGGGCCTTAAGACCGTAAACCACGGCCAGGTCGGGAAGTGTGTTGCCCAGACGCGCGGCCTTGGTGATGTTGGCCTCAGCGCGGTCGAGGTCTTCGAGGATGAACTTAAGCATCTCCTCGTGCGAGGCGCGGGGATTGTTCTTAGCGTCCTCTTCTGTGGTGTTCTCGGTGACGATGGGCACCGTGAGGTTGGTAACGTCGTTGCCC
Source organism: uncultured Muribaculaceae bacterium (assembly GCA_964517875.1). Classification (GTDB taxonomy): domain Bacteria; phylum Bacteroidota; class Bacteroidia; order Bacteroidales; family Muribaculaceae; genus JAJPXC01. The sequence continues at coordinate 4,784 of CAZFEU010000024.1, forward strand.
GATGATGTGATGGGCGATGTCATTGCATTGGGGAGGAACTCATAGCACTGGGCCAGGTCGAGATAGATGGCAGCACGGTAGGCCGAGGCCACACCGATGTAGGCCGACATCATATCGTCGTCGCTCTCAGTACCAACAGCCGAGAAGAGGTTGTTGGGAGTCTGAACGATTTTCCAATAATAGTTCCACACCATCTGGGTGTTCATATATTGCTCTGAGAGGTAATTTGCCTGCTCCCAAGCGGTGTACCAGTCGTAATTGGACGATGCGATAGCCATGTCCTCGGTCATCACATCGTGCATGTGCATCATGGAGCCGTAACCCCAGTCGTTGGCCCTATCATTTCCCAAGTTGTTAAACTTGTTGAAGATTGAGCCCATCTCCCAAAGGAGTGCCTCAGTTGCCTTTGACGACGACTTTAGACCCTCGTTGGTAACGACATTGGTAGGAACAGTCTCCTCAAGGCACGATGTGAGCAGCATCGGGGCAGCTACGGCAAGTGCAAGTGCTGATTTGATTATATTTTTCATTGTCGAATAAGCTTTGAGGATGATTAGAATACTACATTAATACCGCCTGAAACCACGCGCACGGGTGCATAGTAAGTATTGTTGGCGCTACCTGAGATATACTGCGTGGGGTTCAAGCCCTTACGAGCGCTCCAGAGGTAGAGGTTGTCGGCTGTGAGATAGAGGCGTACACGATCCACATACATCTTCTTGGTCAACTCCTTGGGCAGAGTGAAGCCGAAGTTGATGCTACGCAGCTGCAGGTAAGAAGCTGAGATGAGGAAGCGGTCGGAAGTAGAGTTAGCATAATCGTCGCCGTACTGTACGCGGGGGATATTTGAGGTAGGGTTCTCAGGGCTCCATGCGTTGAGCAGATCCTTGTGGAGGTTACCACCGGGGTTGTTCATGCCGGTGAAGTTGCCCATCAGGCTTGAATAGTTGCTATCATAGATCTTACCACCGCACTGGTAGTTGAAGTTGACAGCGAGGTCAAACCACTTATAGTCGATTGTCAGGCCGAAACCACCATAGCCCCAGGGCAGTGCCGAGCCACACAGGTGGTAGTCGCCGTTGGCTGATTCGAGTGCCGAATAGTCGGTGGTGACTGACTGCACTACATTGCCTTTATCGTCTTTAGTATTGATGTAGTAGAGGGCCTCACCGGTCACCTTGTCAGTACCGGCATACTTGGGAAGTTGGAAGGTGTACATGGGCTGACCTTCGCCATAGAAGTAGTTGCCCGACGAGAAGCCCTTCACGCCGTCGCAAGTCTGCGATTTGCGCGATTCGGGGAGACGTGCGATCTTGTTCTTGGAGTAAGTGAAGTTACCGTTAAGTTCTACGGTCCAGTCCTTGGTTTGGATGACGCGTGCGTTCAAACCTACCTCCAGACCCTGGTTGTCCATATCACCGATGTTGGTGTAATAGCTTGAGAAGCCGAACGAAGGCGCCATGGGCACGGTGAAGAGCTGATCCTTGGTGCGACGCCAGTAGTACTCTACGTTACCACTCAGGCGATCGTTGAACAGAGAGAACTCAACGCCACCGTTGAACGACTGGTTCTTCTCCCACGAGATGTTGGGGTTACCGTAGGTCGAGGGCTGTGCTGCGGGGTGTCCGTCAGAGTTGACGATGGTGTAGGTATTGGTGTAACGGTAGTTACCGATCTGGTCGTTACCCTGCTCACCGTACGATGCTTTAAGTTTCAACTGATTTACCCAGCTTGCGGTAAACCAATCCTCCTTGTCCATGAGCCATGCGGCACCACCCGACCAGAAGCTACCCCAGCGATGATCGGGGTGGAAGCGTGATGAACCGTCGCGACGGTAAGATGCCGACACGAAGTACTTGGAGTTGTAATCATACTGTGCGCGGGCAAACCAACCTTCCACATTGTACTCAGTGGTGTAAGAGTTGGCCGACTGGTTGATGATGGCACCGACGAGTTCGGGGTTGTTGGGGTCGAACATGTTGTATTTCGAACCTGTCAGGACGTAGTATTTGTCCCAGTAGTTCTCGTGACCGAGAAGGAGGCCAACGTTGTTGTCGCCAAACATGCGGTTCCAGTTCACAAGCTGCTGGAATGTGTAGGTCTGACGGCGATAGTGACCCTTCGACACGATACCGTTGTTGTCCTTATAAAGGCCATAGTAGGGGTTGGTCACGAATGTAGCGCGGGTTTCATCAAGGGTCACGTTGTTGTTAGCTGTGAACTTGAAGTCCTTGAGGAAGCGTACCTCAACGAAGGCTGTACCATTGAATGCATTGCTCTCCGAGTAGTTCTTGTCAAGGCGTGAAGCCGAGATAGCGTTAGACTGGCCGTAGATAGGACGTGTAAGACCGGCGTTATTGTCACCCCAGTCATAAACCTGGTTGCCATAAGCGTCGACCATAATATTGCCGGCTCCATCGCGTACAAACAGCGGGTAAATCGGAGCGATCTGCTGGGCTGCAGCAAACACGTTGGCTGAGGATGAGCTTTCGCCGTCCTCGTCAAGGGCGTGGCTCTTTGAGCGGGTATACATAGCGTTACCACCAACTTTCAGCCATGATTTGGCCTGGATTTCGCCGCGGAGGGTAGCGGTAAGACGGGTGTAGTCGGTATTCTTAACGATACCGTCGTTGCTCAGCCAGCTGAACGATGAATAGAAGTTGCTCTTATCAGTAGCGTTGGATACGCTCACATTGTACTCCTGACGGAGTGAGCGGCCATATGCGTTGTTCATCCAGTTGTCGGGACGCAGGTAATATTCCTGGCCATTGTAGTTGATGGTACGTCCCATGGTGGCATAGGGGTTAATCTTACCATCCATGCCGATCAGGGGCAGATAATTGCCCTGAGCGTCGACGGGGAGAGTAAACACGTTGTAACCCAGCGACAGCGGGTTGTCGCTCTTCGGATCAATCATGTTCTGGTTAGCCCATGCGTTTGCGGCTGCGGCGTTCATGCCCTGAGCGTTCATGGCATAATTGTTGAGCATGTTGTAGTACATCTCATAGTAGCCGGCTGCTGAGCCGATTATGTCGTAGTCGCGTGTGGCGCGTGAGTTGCAGCCCCATTTGGCATCAAAGGTCACAACAGCGTTCTGTTCCTTACCCTTTTTGGTGGTGATCAAGATTACACCGTTGGCACCGCGGGCACCATAGAGGGCGTTGGAGGCAGCATCCTTGAGCACGGTCATCGACTCGATGTCGCTGCTGGAGAAGTTGTTGATGTCGCCTGAGTAAGGCACTCCGTCAACTACCACCAAGGGGTCGTTGCCGGCCATGATTGATGTGATACCACGCACGCGGATTGTGGGGCTCTCCTGGCCGGGGGCGCCTGACGCGTTGGTCAGCTGAACACCAGCCACGTTACCGCTAAGAGCGTCGAGCACGTTGGTGACTTGCACCTTCTCGATCTCTGCGGCTCCCACTACTGTAGCCGAGCCGGTGAAGGCCGACTTCTTGGCAGTACCGTAGGCCACAACCATCACCTCATCAAGAGCTTTGCTTGCGGGGTCGAGCTTGATCACGTTATCACCGGGTTTGATGTTAACGGTCTTCTCAGTGTATCCTACATAAGAAACCTTAAGTTTCGATACTTTAGCGGGGACCGACAGTGTGAACTTACCATCGAAGTCGGTAGCCACGCCTTGTCCTCCGCCTACCGGCATCACGGTAACGCCGATCAACGGGTCACCAGTGCTGGCGTCGAGAATGGTACCTCGTACAGATTGATTCTGCGCTACCGCAGTCACTGCCATACCGATTACCATTACAAGCAATAGAAACAGCTTTTTCATACTAAATAAATTAGACATATAGTTAGTTAAACAGATTTTTTAATACTTGTCACTGCGTAATGTTATAAAATGTAATATTTCGCAAAGGTATATAAATTTATCCAATTTTTGAACATTTGTCTGCATTTTTTTTGCGCCATTAACACTTTGCTCATATTTTTTGGAGTTGTGAAAGTTGTGAAAATCATTTGTAGGATGTCGTCCAAAAAGTAGGGCTGAACCTCGGTTCAGCCGCTATAAGTGTGAGTTGCCACTGGCCCGAAGGGCCATCCGCTTTAACGCGACACCCTTCCATGCCGATATCGGCTGCTCCAGGGAGCAGCCCTACCTTTTGGGCAGCATCCACCAAAAGAACCCCACAA
>CAZFEU010000024.1:9038-32178 GCA_964517875.1 uncultured Muribaculaceae bacterium
CTCTAAAAACTCTAAAAACTCTAAAAACTCTAAAAACTCTAAAAACTCTAAAAACTCTAAAAACACCAAAAAAACGAGCGGGGCCGCTCGAATGAGCGGCCCCGCTATATATATTAATGTGTGGGATGATTACTTCACTACCACCTTAGCTACCTGCTTAGCGCCGTCGGCGAAGATAGCCTGGATCATGTAGACGCCCTTGCCACCAAGCTCTACCACCTGGTCAGCAACTACAGTCTGTGCCTTTACGAGCTGACCGTTTGCGCCATAGACGTTAACTTGTGCGGTCTCGGTCACCATGAACGAGTTCTCGGCAACGAGCATGCGGTCGTAAGCCACCTTGCCATTATCGGCCACGAGGTCGCTAACGCCACCGGGCTTCTTTGAACCTTCGTACTTCACGGGGATCACGCCGTAGCCTTCCACGCCGGGAACTACCATCTCAACCTCGGGCTTCTCTGAGCCGCCGAGCTTGATACGCTTGATACCTGAATGGTGGAGGGGGTTTTCTGCGTCGTAAGCCTCAGCCCACTCGTAGCGACCGGTTGTAGCGGCGTCGCCAGCTTCCTTCGACTGCTCCATCTTGGCGATATCGTTCTCGGTAGCTGCACGGTAGCACCAGTAGAGGTAATCCTTGTTTTCGTCGGGTGAGAATTGAGATATACCCACGTGCTCGGAGGCACCACCACCTTCCCACTTCACGGGAGCACCGTCGATGAGGACGGGATCGAGGTCAGACATCTTGACGGGGTCGGGAGTGCCGATCACACGGTCGAGGTCGAAGCGGTAGATACCTGCCTTGAGGTCGCTTGCCTTGGCGAGCTGGGTCTCGAGGTAGATGTAGAGGTGACGGTTTTCCTCGTCGATGTAGAATGTGGTGAAGATGGGGCTAACAGCCTTGAAGATGTAGGGATACTCCGACTGTGTGTCGGGGCCGGGGGCCTGAGCGGTACCGATGTGCTTGTTCTTGAAGCGGAAGATACCGTTGCCATTGTACTTGAAGCCCTGCCAGTAGAGGGGCTCATCATTACCGTTTTCGTCCTTATCCCTGGTGATTGAGAAACCGGCCTTGATACAGCCGTAAACGAAGTTGGTGTTGTAAGTGCCAAACCAGTTGTTCTCGGTGAACGACTCATAGTCCTGGGGAAGTGCGATAGCGTCAGCAGGAATCTTGCGCAGAGCCACGTTACGGTCGTTGACGAAGAGGTCCTCGCCGTAGATGTAGAGAGCGAAGGGATCAAGGTAAGCGTTGTTGCCGGCGTTGTCGAGCACGGTAGCCTGGAAGAGCTTACCGGCGATCTGAGAGATGTAGTAGAGTTTACCGTCACCCTCCGATCCTGCGGTGCCTGAATAGATGAACTTCTTACCTGCCGATGCACCGTAGATACGGTTCTTGAACTGTGCGAGCTGGAAGGTGTGGGGCATGTCTACCTCGTAAACATCAGTCTCACCGTCTGCATATACGCAGTGGAGCTGATCATCATCGCCTGAGTAGTATAGACCTGCGGGCATACCCATGTCGGTGGGACCAACGGCGAGGTTGGCATCACCCTTGATTTCGAGGTTGCACCACTGGGGAGCAGACTTGTATTCGTCAACCCTGTCAACGGGAACGGTAACAGTGATGGGAGCGCCTTCTACGAATACGTTCTGGGCAAGTGCGGGAGCCAGAGCTGATGAGATGGTGATGTTCAGGCCATCAACACCGTCGAATGCGCCTGCCTCGATGATCACGCATACATTGCCGAGGTTAACCTCCTTGAGGGCTGCGCATTTCTTGAATGCGTCCTGGCGAACGATAGTCACGGGCTCAAGGGCGGTGTATGACTCAAGGGCTGTACAGCCTGAGCAAACGGCGATGGGCACGTTGTCAGATGCTACCTTAACCGACTTAAGGTTCTTGCAGTCAGCGAGTACGCTGCGACCGATATTGCCGGCCAGTGCGTGGTCAATCAGGCCGGTAGCTGCAAGTGAGAAGTCGCCATAAGTGGCTATGTTGGGCAGGTTGACCTTAGTCAGGTTCTTTGCCCCATAGAATGCATAGTTGTCGAGCTCCTCAGCGTTTTCGGTCACCTCGGTAGCTGCGGCAGCTGCGGGGTAGGCAATGAGCAGCTTGCCGTCGGCCGATGTCAGGGCACCGTTGGCCGAAAGAGCGAATTTCTCATTGGCAGCGAGGCTGATCTGGGCAAGAGCCACATCACCCTTGAAGGGAGCTGAACCAAGTGAAGCGAGGGTTGAGGGGAGTGAGATGGCGGTGAGACCCTTGTTCTCGGCAAATGCCTGAACGCCAATCTTGGTCAGACCCTCGGGGAGAGCGATTGCGCCCTGGAGGTTAGAGCCGTTGAAGGCGTAAGAACCGATTGATGTGAGGGTTGCGGGGATGTTGATCTCGGCCACGGGTGCGTTGTTGAAAGCCAGGTCGCCGATTGAGGTAGTGGCGGCGCTGAGTTCAACCTTGGTCAGGTTTTTGCAACCATTGAAAGTTGAGGTGGCGATTGAGGTAACACCTGCGGGGATTGTGATTGAAGTGATACCGGTGTTGAGGAATGCCTGGGCGCCGATGGTGGTGAGGCCTGCGGGAAGCACAACCTCGGTCATTGCCGAGCAGTTCTGCAGATAGTAATCGGGGATTGCGGTCCAAGCGTCGCCGAAAGTCGCCTTCTTCAGGGCTGTGGTGCCGGTGAAGGGGAGATCGTTGGGGCCGGTTGCATTGGCGGTGAGCACGCGGTTGAGCACGAGCTCTTCTATAGCGCGCTCGTTGGCTTTGTCGCCACCCCAGATGTTGGCACCTACGGTGATTGCGCCGTCACCGGCTGCGAATACGAGCTTCTTCAGTGATGAGCAACCTTGCAGGTCGTTTGCACCGAGTTTTTCGATACCGCCGGGTATCTCAAGCTCTTCAAGAGCCGAGCAGCCGCCCCATGTGTCCTGGGTAACTTTGGTGATGCCCTTGGGGAGGACGAGCTTGGTCATTGCGGTACAGTATTGGAACTGGCCGCGGCCGAGGGTGGTGATGGGTGAATTCTCGGCGAATGTGATTGATGTGATCGTTGTGTTGGGTTTGGCGGCGGTGGCTTTGAATGCTGATGCGTTCAGGGCCGACACGTTGTAAGTGGTACCGTTGTATTCCACGGTTGCGGGAATCACAAGGTCGCCTGAATAAGGGGTTGAGGGCTTAGCCACGGTGGCTTCGCTACCCTTGAAGGTGTACTCCAGACCGTCGATCACGGTGTTGGCTGCGGTTGCGCCAAACACTGCCGACAGGGCCATAATCGAAAGTACGCCTGCTTGCTTGAATTGTGTAAACATGTTTCGATTTATTGATGATTGGTTAGTAAAAAATATTCCATAAGGGTTTCCCCGGCTTCATGGCTTCGCAGGGGCTTTAGTGTTTTTATGGTAAACTCCACAAAAGTAAGGTCTTTATTTCAAAAAACCTAATTTTGTGGAGCCTAAATGGTGAAAAAAGTGAATTAACTACCTATAATTAAAGTTAAAACCAATTCTATTTAAAGTTAGCGCTACTTCGACAGGTAGCCGCACTGGGCGTCAACCTGCCATGTGCCAGCCACTTTAAACTTCAGCTGCAAGCCGCGTCCCTGCTTGGCGTCGCCCTGCACATCGGTGATCATATACTCGGGTTTGGGCGATCCGTTGGCCTGCAGAGGCACGAGTTCATCGCACTCGAAGTGGATGCCGTCGTGGCTCAGTGTCACGGGCACGTCGGGGAGTATGATCTTTGACTGCGCGGGCATGTTGGAGGCGAATTTAGCGTTGTTGATGGTGATAGTGGCGGTCATGGTCTCCTTGTCGAGCTTCATATCATATGAGGTGTCGAGGTCGGTGTAGACGGTGGGATTGCCGGTGATGAAGTTGACGGTGGTCTGTCCGAAGTATGAGTTTGCGGTCTGTATCACCGACACTTTATAGCCGTCGACAGTCATGTCGGCGTAGTAGTAATTGCCCAGCGGTCCCTTGCCGTAGAAGTCGCGCAGCACGGCACCGGCGCTGAACGATTCAAGGTTCACATTGTTCACGGTCACTGCTCCGGGCAGATTCATGGCCAGCACGCCGTAGTTGGTGTTGGTGTAGGCCACAGTCGGCACAGCGAATGCCACCTTGCGTGTTTCGGTCAGGGGTACGGACACTGCGGTGGCCGATACCTCGTTTTTCTCCAGACGGAAGTTGTAGCTCAGTGTCGATGGGCCGTACACATGGCTCATCCCATCGGGGTCGGTAACATAGGTCAGGTTGGGCGAAGCGTCATCAGGCCAGTAGCACGACACCTCCATCACGTTCTTGTCGTCATCCATGCACGAGGTGAGGGCAAGTGCCATCAGCATCAGGGGGAGTAATTTGATTGTTTTCATTGTATAACTGTGTTTATAGGTTAAATGTATGTTTACAGTGGGTTAATTATTGCGGTTGATTGCCATGCGCAGCGTCACTCCCCACTGGCGGGGGCGACCCCGCTGGGTGAATGAGTTGCCCATCGACAAGAAGTAGAATGTGGCGTAGCGGGTGCCTGTCAGGTTCTGCCCCCACAGCTCCACCTGGGTATCACCCTTCAGGCTCAGGGTAGCGTTGAGGTCGAGCAGGGCGTAGAATGGCTGGCGAAGTGTGTTGTCATCGTTCCAGCATATCGAGCCCACGCCGCGGGTCGACACGGTGAGCGACACTCCCCGCAGCCAGCTCCAGCGCAGCGGCTGATTGTAGGTGGCTCCGGCAAATAGGGTGTTCTGCGGGGCGTAGGGCACGCGCCTGCCGCTGTAGTCGGCCTGGCCGTTGTCGTATTTCACAAAGCGGGCATTGGTAAATCCGTAGCTCCCCTGCAGTGCGATCCGGTCGGTGGGGCGCAGGCTCACCGACATCTCCGCACCGTAGCTGCGGGTGCGCCCGGCGTTGGTCATGATGCGTCCGGTGACGGTGCCTGGGGGAAACATCGTGAGCTGCTGGTTGCGGCAGTCGATATAGAATGCGGCGGCCTGGGCGGTGACTCGTCCGTCCCATAGTCGCTGGTGCCACCCCACCTCGTAGTTCCAGCTCACTTCGGGCTTGTAGGTGATGATCTGCTCCACGTCGTAGCGCATCGCCAGACCCATGTCGGCCATCACGCGCTGCTGCAGCACATCGCTGAACATCTGCACATTGTAGCCGCCGGCCTTGTAACCCTTCGACAGCGACAGGTACACGTTGTCGTCGGCCGACTCCGTCAGCCTGAAACGGGCCGTGACGCGGGGTGTCAGTTGCAGGTCGTGGCGGTGCAGCCTGCCATGATCGTCGATGTCGATGGGCACGCGGCTGAACACGCCACCCTCGGGGGTGTGTATCGTATAGCTGGCAGTGGTTACCGAGTTATAGCTCAGTGCTGTGCGCTCAAGGTCGAGGCGCAAAGCCGCCGCAAGGCTCCATCGCCCCAGGTCGCAGCCACTCTCGTGATAGATGGCGGCGCCCCACACAGGGGAGGTGAAATGGCTGTTGAGCAGGAAGTTGTCCTGATCCCATGCGATGGGGTAAAGCTCGTTGTGCTCGTTGTAGTTGTCAACTATCAGGTGGGCTATGCCCATAGGGCCGAAATCAACCGGTGCGTCCATTTTCATCTTCTTATAGAAGCCGAATGCGCCCACCATCCAGTGGTATTGCCCGCTCGTGCCGCGCATTGTCACATCTTCGGTCAGTGCCAGCTCGCGGCGTGCCTGTGTCAAGGTGAAATATGGGTCGGGCAGAAAGTCCTGGTCAAGGGTCATGTTATCGTCGATATACTGCACCGATGTGATGCTCGACAGCGTATACCCCCGGCCGCGGTATCGGGCCGTCAGGCCGTCGGTCAGGCCGGTGCGGCGGTAGAAGCAGGTGTCGTTGTGGCTTATCACCCCCGTCTCCATCGACTCGTAGGGGTATCCACCCTGGCGCGAGATGGTAAGCGCGGCTGTATTGTCAATCTGCCACCGCCGGGCCGGACGCCACTGTGTGCGCCAGCGCAGCGAACCCTGCCGCTCATGATCGAGCCTTGAGCCATTGTAGGCATTGCGCCAGAATCCGGCTTGCCCTGTCATATAAGCACTCAGCGACATCCCCACGTCGGGTGTGAAGCGCCGGTAAGCCGACACACCCCCCTTCCACGCGCGCCCTGAGGCGTACTCACCCATCAGCCTCACACCCTGGTATTTCAGGGCCGAGAGGGTGTAGATATTGATTACGCCGGCCATGGTGTTGCGTCCGTACAGTGTGCTTTGCGGGCCGCGGAGCACCTCGATGCGGTCGATATCGATCAGGTCGAAGTCGTAGTTGTCTTTGTTGAGTATCGGCACGTTGTCGACGTTGAGCCCCACAGCCGGCTGATCGATGCGGGCACCGATGCCGCGCATGTAGATCGACGATGTCATTCGCGAGCCGTAGTCGGGTATATAAAGGTTGGGGGCCAGAGCCGAGGCCTGTTTCATCGTCACGATGTTGTAGCGCTCCACGTCGGCCGATGTGATGGTGGTCGATGCCTGTGGCTGGGCATCGAGCTGCGCCACCTGCTTGATCGACGACACTGTCACCTCGCGCAATTGGCTGCGCAATGTGTCACCGGCGGTCTCCCCCGCTGCGGCGAGGGCGCCAATCATCGCTATCGTCAGTATCAGTATGCGCATGGTATCGGCATAAGTTTATCACCGCGAATTTAATCACTCCGCCACACCCCCGCAATCGCTATAAATAGTGATGGCGGGCCTCTGGGGCTCGCCATCACTTTATGTATCAGTGTATGCTTTACGTTTAGCGCACGATGTTCACCTTGGTGGCGGTGCGACCCTGCACGCGGATGTAGATGCCGCTGCCGGGGTTGTAGACGCGCACACCCTGCAGGTTATAGTACCTGGTCTCGTCGGTGGCATCTGTCACGATTGCGTCGATAGCAGTGGTACCGTTATCGTCGGCGCGCACATATACGCGGGGTTCGGCTGCTGCGTCGCCCAGATGGGTATTACCGTCGCCGGTGGCGGTAGCTGTGACGATGCTGTACTTCGATATAGCGGGTATCTTGATGTAGGGCTGGTCGGTATCGGCCATGTACACCTGGTTGACTCCGCTATACTTGATGTAGTCGGTATTAGTCCAGTCACCGGGATTGTTGGGATCGGCTTTCTTGTAGCTCAGGTTCTCACCCTTTTCATCACCGAGCATCTCGGCCTCGACATGCAGTGCAACCTTCGATGTCTGCTCCTGGGCGGCTGCTGCGCGCGACCAGTCGGAGTCATTGTACTTGTAGCGCCATGTCAGCTGATCATCGCTCATATTCTTAGCGTGGTCAAGGGTAGCCAGACCATCATAGTAGATGTAAATGAAATCATCCTCACCCTTAGGCATATTCACCGATGCGAATGTCTGACGGATCGGTGAGCGGTCTGCGTCATAACCGGTGGTCAGTGTCACTGTGCTTGGAGCAGCGTCGGCAAATGTCACCGCTGTGTTCTCCACGGGCACTGTAGTGGCGTAGACATAGATCGGGGTGGCAGCTTCGTTTGATGAATTGAAGCCCGTGCCGTCAAACTGGAAGTTCTGGGCTGCGTCGCCATCGCCGTGTACCAGATAAGCCATATATCCGTCCTTACCCTCTACTATCTTCAGTGTCACATGGTCGGGGGTGTCGCTGAGTTCGGCCTGGCCATTCTCGCCGCGGGCTATGTGCTGGCCATCTTTGAGCTTCATGGCCCATACGGTCTCAGCTCCGCCTTCGGCACCGGCTTTCCTTACGCCATTTTGCGCTGCATCTTTCTTCACGAAGTTTACAACGGCCACTTGCGGGTCGGTGATCGTCAGGTGATAGCCGTTGCCGCCGAGGGTTACATCGCCATTCTTCTTCTCGTGGGTCGAGCCGAATGTCTTGGCCTCACCGTCATATCCGGTCATCACATGGTGGCCGGCATCGTTTGCGCCTACCAGCACGTAGTCAACATCCTCCAGCAGGGTGCGGCTGCGATAGTAGGTCACAGGCGATGTGCCATCAACGCACTTATACAGATAGATATCGTAGTTATTAGCATTCTTGTAGAAGGTGAATCGATGAGGATTGGTACTTCCATTGTGCCCAAACTCACCGCTTGTAGTAGAATTCACGTCATACTTTATGAAGCCTCTACCATTAGCGCCTACCGATACCGTAGCGCTCTCTGCGTTCTCTTTGTCAGCGACAATCGCAACTTCATTCTTAGCGGACGAGGCAGTGTTGTAAACCGTTGCTAAGTAGCCGTCAGTATCACCCTGCTTGTAGTGTACGTAATACTTGCCATTTTCGGCCGGCTCAAATCTTACACGTGCCACATTATCCGATGTGATAACGAATTTGTCGTCGTTCATTTCTGCGTTACCGGCCACTTCAACCTCAGCGATATACTTTCCACTAATGGCACCCATAAGACCGAACTTATTGCTGGTCTTACCTACGATGATGTAATCGTAGCCGGGCTCAATGTCGGTGGCGATCGCAAATACCGGCAGCCGCATGATGGTATAGCTGGCATAAGCAGGCTCCGACTCTGAAGCTAAAATCTTCTTGCCCGAAGCATCTACGAGGTAGGCTGTGGCCACCACTTCAATATCAGCGTTTACGGTGAAGGTGTACGGGGTTGCCTGGTCGGTAATGTTGTCGCCAATCTTCACCTGGAGGCGCGCACCCTTGGTGGCAGTACGTACGGTGACCTTGGTGCCTTCAGTCACTTCACCATTTTCAACCGAGAATGTGGGCACTGCTGCCTTCTCAACATCCTCTGATTCCTTCTTGTAAATCTTGGTATATCTACCGTATTCGAGATCGGTGGCATTTTCTTGATAAGCTCGCCAATCGATATCGCTATTAGAGCGAATCAAGCGATTGGTTTCACCTGCCTTGAGGCTCGAGGTGGCATAGAGCTGCGCTACAGGATATGCATCTTTCTTCACAGCGGTGAAATAATACTCACTATTATCGGCCAACGGCTTGACATCAAGGAATGTTCTGCCTCCGTATTGCAAATATAAGGGCTCCTTGCTGGCTACATTCGACTTGAATGCATAGGTCTCACGACCCTCAGCATCGGTGCCGATAGCGTCAATAGTGAATATCGTGGCATTGGTCAGCTCTGATGTGATGAGCGTACCATCTTCCGATAGCTCCACCTTCTTTGCGGCCGGGTACACATCGTCACCGTCAGCTCGCTCGCTGCTCATGCTCACGGGATATTCGCCTCCGAAGTTACCCACAAACACCACCTGGTCGCCAACATTCAACCCGGCGAAATCATCAACGTAGGCAAATGTGCCTTCTACCGTATTCTTCACGGTGTACTCACCTTTTACGGTCTCCGACTTCACCTCATCATTAAAGTAGGCGTAGGCTTCGACGCTCACATTCTCAGCTACGCTAAATGTATAGGGCATCTTGGCTGCGTCGGCAGATACATGTGTGTCATTACCTGTTACTGTGATATAAAGCTTGGCTCCCGCAGTGGGGCAGGTTACTGTCACCTTAGTCCCGGCAATCAGCTCAGAGCCCAGCTCAGGCTTAAATACGGGTGCATCGCAAGCTTCGGGTACAACCACCTTCTTGAACAGTGAGCAGTCCTTCTGTCCTCCCTTGTAGTAATTAGTAAATCGCTCATCGCCTGTTGTGGACAGATACTGGAACTTGTTTGTGCCATTGTTGCTATTATTAGCCCATACCATTCCTATGGTTGTGCCTGTGGCAGGCCATGAGAATGTCAAATTGGCATTTGCCACCTTGTCGGCGGATGAGCCTAAATTACCATTGGATGAGCCATTGGTACAGGTGATATATTTATATGCATCTCCGTCGGCATACTTAAATGCATATGTGTCGGTTGCAGTACCGTCCTCAATAACAAATCGGAGAACTCCCGATTCGGAAGTCACTGTTATTGCATTGTCTGCTACAGTAAAGCCCTTAACTGCAGTATAGTATTTGCTGCCAAAGTAAGGACCCATAACAACTGCGGATGTGCCGCTGACGTATGCCATAATGTACTCCGCACCAATTTCAAGGTCGTCGGCGCTTTCTACCAACTTATACTCCACGCTCTCGACGGGAACAACTGCTTTGACTGTGTAATTTCCAGCAACAGCCTGCGACTTCACTTCGTCGCTGATATATGCATAGGCCACCACATCTACATCCTCGGTGATGGTAAATGTGTAGGGGAGCTGTGCTGCATCCTTCATTATCTCAGTGTTCTCACCAACCACCATGATATTGAGCTTGGCACCGGCAGTGGGGCAGGTTACGGTCACCTCAGTACCGGCTTCTACTTCCGCGTCAAGAGCGGGGGTAAATACCGGCTCCTTGCAAGTAGTAGGGTCATCTCCCTTTATTACCTTCTTATAGAACGATGTGTTTGTGCTGTTATTGGTTGTAGCAGTTTTGTAAGAACGCCAATCGGTACCTTGCGTATACTTAACCACATATCGGTTCGTTGCTGTATTTTTTAATCTATTATTTTCAAATGTAAACCAGTTGTTACTACCGGTTCCTACACGTACGCCTGTATTTGTATCATCAGTATATAACTTATTAGTTACATCATGTGTAAACTGATACTGACTGCCATTAACAGTGATGGTAAACTCCATGTTTGCAATTGCACCATCCGTTATTTGCGACTTATCAGCGTTCAATGTCACAGAAGTTGCTGAGGGTGACGACTTATCCCCATTGGGATTAAGCGCAAAGTTTGAATTTGTGTCAACGATTATTACAACGTCGCCAGTCTGTAGGTCGGTGATAGCGGTCTTCACCCATTGTTCTTCCCCTACGGGTTCGGGAGTGACAGTTTTTACTGTGTATTTTGCCTCAACTACATTTGACATTGTCTCTCCATGGGGAAGTATGTAACATACCGACACTGTCATTTCTTTGTCAACAGTGAAAGTGTACGTCGTTTGTCCTTCGGCTGCATCGACAGCGACACCGTTAATATCCAACTCAGCTATAGTAGCATTCGCAGTGGGGCATGAAACTGTCACCTCTGTGCCAGCCTCTACTTCACCCGGGAGAACGGAGAATACGGGATCAGCGCAAGTAGGTTTCTTTACAGTATAGGTAGCAGTGGCTTCCTCTGAAAGAGTCTCGTTATCGTCGAGCATGTATGTCACCTTCACTGTCATTTCTTTGTCGACTGTGAAAGTATACTCATATTTTCCTTCGGCGTCTGAAATTGTTTCGCCATTAATTGTTAAGTCATAAATAACAGCATCGGCTGTGGGGCATGAGACGGTCACCTCTGTTCCGGCCAAAACCTCACCTGACGCAACGGAAAATACCGGATCAGCGCAAGTAGGAACAACAGCTTTAACCGTGTAAATACCCTCAACTACATCCGATTTCACATCATCGTTGATATAGGCATAGCCTTCAACCATCACATCCTCGGTGACGGTGAAGGTATAGGGGAATGTGGCTTCCGTCTCTGATATATCAGTATTATCACCATTTACATCGATATAAAGTTTTGCGCCAGGTGTAGGACAGGTGACAGTCACGACTGTGCCAGCCTCAACCTCAGTGTCAAGAACCGGTGAGAATACCGGTGCCTCGCAAGTAGTGGGATCGGGAGGTGACCCTTCCTCCCACTCAATTGAAATATTTTTAAGATATAAAGCACCATTATATGAGCGAATACCTATATATTTATAGTCGCCGGTTACAGTTACCGTGCCGGTACCAGATAATGAGCCGATCTTAGTGCCCTGAGTAGCTGCACTGGAAGCATACAAGTCGCCCACTTTTTCATATGGGGTATTCTTACCATATATATCTACTGTGTTTGAACCGCTACCATAAGTAATAGTAACGCTCTTTATTGTACCACCACTTACAGTTGTGAAAATTCCACTATCACTGTTTTTTGAACGCAGCTGGATGTTTCCACTATTGTCCTTGGCAGTACGTCCTGCGTAAACGGCATCTGAATTAAACTTCAAATTGGAGAATGCCGTATAAGACGTACTCGTAGCCTTAAGGTCAGTCGCCTTTATCACATCCGTGACGGTAGCCGCCTGACCTATCAGGAAGGAGGCCAGGAAGGCAAAAATGAAAAGTAATTTTTTCATAAGTTGTGTATATGATTGTTTATTATATTGCAATTACCTTAGACTATCTGTAACTCAGGTGGTTAAGCCCATCGTCGGGCCTTCACCAAAGCCGGCATGAATCGAGCTGCCTGCGGCACTGCTCTCTCCACCATATATTTATCGCGAATTTACACTATATGACTCACCCAATCACTCTACACAGCATATTTTAACTGTTAAAGTTTGTTAACATCTACCCGAAAGAAGCCGCAGGCGAGGGTGCTCGGAGAGCACATACTATGCGTAACCCCACGCTGTGGGTCGGAGACCTGAGCGTGGGGATTAGCGCAATAAAACAATATCATGGGCCTCGGCGAGGTCCCACTATGGTTACCATGGTGCCACCTCGCGGCTCCCTATCAATGTATACGCCCGAACGGTAGGGCTGCACCACGGTGCAGCCGCCCCCTCCACATCGCGGAGCGTGAATTTTAGCGAAGGTGGCTCCGCCACTCCCACCGCCAGCGGTTAGCGGGCGAGCTGCGCCACGGCCTGGGCGAGGGCATCGGCACGCTCCATGGTGTGAGCCTCGGCGTAGATGCGGATGATAGGCTCGGTGTTGGAGCGGCGCAGGTGAACCCACCCGTCGGGGAAGTCGAGCTTCACGCCGTCGATGTCGGTGATTCGGTCGGGTCGCTGCTCGCCGCCATCGGCGAGGCGCAGCGCGCCACCCTGGGCGAAATACCCCTTGATGGACCCAAGGAGCGCATCGACATCGATGTCGGGAGTAAGCTGGATTTTATGCTTAGTTATGGCATAAGAGGGGTATTCGGCCTTCAACTCGCTCACTTTCTTACCCTTGTGGGCAAGGTGGCTGAGGAAGAGGGCTACGCCCACCAATGCGTCGCGGCCGTAGTGCGATGCGGGGTAGATGACTCCGCCGTTACCCTCGCCGCCGATCACTGCGCCGGTGCGCTTCATCTCGGTGGTGACGTTGACTTCGCCGACTGCCGATGCTGAGTAAGTGCAGCCGTGGCGCTCGGTGACATCGCGGAGCGCACGCGACGACGAGAGGTTGCTCACGGTGGCACCGGGAGTGTGGCTGAGCACATAATCGGCCACGGCCACAAGGGTGTATTCCTCGACAAACATCTCGCCATTCTCCATGACGATGGCCAGGCGGTCGACATCGGGATCGACCACGAAGCCTACGTCGGCGCGACCCTGGCGCATGAGTTCGGCAATCTGGGTGAGATTTTCGGGTATTGGTTCGGGAGTGTGGGCGAAGTGGCCTGTGGCCTCGCAATTAAGCTCTATCACATTATTGACACCCAGTGCTTTAAGAAGCTGAGGCATGATAATGCCTCCCACCGAGTTGACAGCATCGATTGCCACGGTGAAATTGGCCCTGCGGATGGCATCGACATCGACCAGGTCGAGAGCGAGCACCTGCTCGATGTGGCGGCGCCCCCATGTGGTGTTGGTGTATTCATGACCCAGGTCGTCGACCTCGGCAAATGTGTATTCGTCGGCTGCGGCGATGCGGAGCACCTCCTTGCCCTGTGCATCATTGAGAAATTCGCCATCCTGGTTGAGGAGCTTGAGGGCGTTCCACTGCTTGGGATTGTGCGATGCTGTGAGGATGATGCCACCGCAGGCACCTTCGCCCACGACGGCGAGCTCGGTGGTGGGGGTGGTAGCCAGGCCGATGTTGACCACGTCGAAGCCCATGGCGCAGAGGGTGCCAACCACTACATCGCTCACCATCTGACCTGAAAGACGGGCGTCGCGGCCCACAACTATCACATTGGACTGACGGGTGGTGTTCTTACGGATGAATGTGGCGTAGGCTGCCGTGAATTTTACCAGGTCGACGGGTGAGAGTCCATCGCCGGGGCGGCCTCCGATAGTGCCGCGTATACCTGAAATTGATTTGATGAGGGACATGATGTTATTTAGTGTTTTATTATGTTAGCAGTGGTGGGCGATTAAATCTGCGGCTTGAAGTAGCGTATGTTGTACATGAACGGCACCACGTTGGCTATCTCGTCGGTGAAGCCATACTGGCTCTTGATGACGAGGTTGACCTCGCAATCGATGCCGAGATAGCTCAAGGGGAGCTGTACGCCGGCTCCGTACTGGGCCGACGACTCCAAAGTGTAGTTGCCGTAGCGGAATGATGTGGGGCTATAGGAGAAGTCGGTGGCGTTGCCTATCCCCTCCCACACGCCGTAATGATACCATGCGTTGAGGTTGTAGCGGAGGAAACGGAAGTAGATAAGCTGGTCGCTGGTGGGACAATACTCCGGGTCGTCGCGGTGGCCGGGATCGAGCACCTGCATGTACACATTGCCATCCTCGTCCAGGCGGTAATAGGGGGCGTCGTGACCGGTGAGAAATACCGAGTCGGCGGGGATGTCGTTGCACACCCGCTGGTCGGCAAGGAAGAAGTTGACGGCATAGGTCTCTTCGTTGAGCAGCTCTGTGTAGCTTTTAGAGTCGCTGCATGCACTGAAAGCCAGCGCACTGAGCAGGAGGGTCAGCACTATTGCGGTGTATTTCATTGTGGAAGGTATTTATCGTATTGTGGCATAATCGTTTCTATAAGCTTGACGCAGTCATCCATCGTGCCGCGGTATTCGCCACCGGCGGCGTTGAGGTGGCCTCCACCACCGAAATGGTCGGAGCATATGACATTGACGGGAAAATCGCCCCGTGAGCGCATCGACACCTTGATATAGTCGGGCTCCTCGCGCAGGAATATCGAGTAGATCATCTCGGGCACACTCAATGGCTTGTTGACAAGCGCCTCGGTGTCGCCCCGCTCATAGTGATAGCGGTTGAGCTCGTCGCGGGTGAGGGTGATGACGGCGCAGCGGTGTGAGTCGTACACCTGCATCTTCTCGGCAAGGGCATAGCCGTTGAGCCGCAGACGGTTGACTGTATTGGAGTTGCACACCTCATTGTAGATGCGGTCTTTGTCCACACCCAGGCTCACAAGGTGGGCTATGGCCTCATAGAGGTAGGGGTGGCATGAATTGTAGGTGAAATTGCCTGTGTCGGTCATCATGCCGGTGTAGATGCACTCGCCGATGCGGCGGTTGATGCGGCGTTTCCACCCCATGTCGCATATCAGGCGGTAGAGGAGGATGCATGTCGACGACATCTCGGGGTGCGATATCACCACGTCGGCAAAGTCCTCGGGGTCTAAATGATGGTCGATCAGCACCTTTGCGCCCTTGGCCGACGCAATCAGCGGGGCCAGACGGTCAATGCGGTGCAAGGCGTTGAAGTCGAGACAGCATATCAGATCGGCGCGCTCGATGATGGGGCGCAGTATCGTGTCATAGCGCGAAAAAGGCATAATTTCAGATGCCCCGGGCAGACCCATAAGATTTTTCGGAGGGGTGTCGGGAGTGACCACGCGGGCCGTGTGCCCCATCATGCGCAACAGATGCGCCAGGGCGAGTGTAGAGCCAACCGCGTCGCCATCGGGTGTGAGGTGACAGGTGATCACCACCTCGCGGCTACCCTCAATCAGACGCTTAAGCTCCTTTATTTTAGCTGCTTCAAGCAATTCTCCTATAGAACTCATATCGTGTAAACGTGTCCCTATGCCGGGCACAGCGCAGTTTAATTGACAAAGATAGCGATTTTTCCGATTCCCCATACATTCATGCGCCACATCAACAAGAAAAAAAATTTGACAACTCGACGCTGATTTACCACACTACCTCCCCTACCCCATATCGTACGTCCGCATAACATCCTGGCATGTTGGCTACTGCACTCCTCCGAGCTGCGGAGCGGCTCGGACGGCTCGGCGAGGCCGCACCATGCTTCTATCAGCTTTGCGTGTGCAATTGCACACGCAAAGCTGATAGAATACTACATTTCGAGCGAATCCCCCCTCAGACCCAAAGAAAACCATTGGTTATATAAACAAACACAACCTTTAAGTTGTATACATTAGAATAAATACCTATCTTTGCCATAAAAAATACAGGAATCTCAGGTATGAAATTTGATCTCATTACTGAAAACGGTAATCTTTGGGCGGTACGATATGATAATTGCCTTGACAATGTCCTTGACACAATTCTCGATCAGTGGAATGATGTGGTTTGGCTGCGTTCATTCTTTAAGAAGAATATCGGAGATTTAGCTTCATATTTCAAGATTACCGACGTGAATCAAGCAATCTATGACACGATAGAGGATAGCGAACGCCTTCAGTGCCTCATCATGGACATCTCCCCTGATGCAAATCTTGATGAAATATTCCGCCCATTAGAAAACGGCAGGACTTCCGAAATGCTACTTGGAAAAGAAAAAGCGCGTCTGCACAACACTCCACGACATGCTTCCTGGCTTCGAATCTACGCCATCAAGCTGGAACAGGGGATTTACATAATAACTGGTGGCGCTATCAAGCTGACCCGCACCATGCGAGCGTGAACATACATTGGTAGAATTAGCCAGAATGGAGAAAGTGAGAAGGTTCTTGATTGATAACGATATTGCTGATTTTGACTCATTTAACGACCACCTAACCGAACTTGGTCAATAAAAGTGCATGCTATGAAAACAAGAGAAGAAACTATATCAAAACTTAATGCACACACCAGCGCAACGGCATCAAAATGGCGAAAAAACGCTGAATGGCGTAACGTAAATAAAACGTGGCTGAGATATTCGCAACACATAGCCATGATGATGCTCGACAAGATGGAGGAATTGGGATTGACCCAAAAATCAGTTGCCGAACGCATGGGTTGCTCTCAACAATACATTTCGCGTGTGCTAAAGGGCACAGAAAACTTATCAATTGAAACCATCTCAAAGATAGAATATGCGCTCGGCTTGGAAATTCTTGAACCGGTATTTGTTTCACATTAACGCAAAACTGCTCGTTCTCATCTCGCCTTCCTTAAAACAAAAAAACCAAGCCGAAAAAGCTTGATTTTCTTGTTGTGGCGGAGAGGACGAGATTCGAACTCGTGGTAGGATTGCTCCTACGTCAGTTTAGCAAACTGGTGGTTTCAGCCACTCACCCACCTCTCCAATTACATCGCCAAGTGCTGATAAGTCTTGACCCTGCAAGCCACATCGGTGGCTTTGCGGTGCAAAGATAATAAGTTTTTTTGGTATACACAAATTTTTCTGCTGCGATGCGACGAAGCAAGCACTTTTTCGCAGTTTTTTCGGTAGCAAACACTCAACGCAACGCTACAACCTCTGCGCCATAAAGACTTCGGAGAACGTAGGTACCTGTGGGGAGTGTGGCGGCGTCGTCCGATTGGAGCTTGCGGAGCCGGCGCCCTGCGAGGTCGTAGATATCCAATGCCTCATATGCCACGATGGTTTGGCCGGTAATATGATACGGTTGCTGAGCATCGGCAACGGTAGCGCCAAGGCCATTGTTGTCGGCTGAGTGGCGGTAGAGCGTAAGCGCCCTACCCTCGGCATACAAAGCGATGGCGAGCTGCCCATCGAATGTAGCTGTGGCGATATTCACCTCACCCCGGTGAGGGGTGTCGGCGTAGGCCACATCCATCGACAACGTGCTGACATAATGAATGTTGTCGGTCGCAACCCCCTCGGCCGGGTCGTCAATAAGTGTCAGCACTACTTCTCCGGGCTTGCTGGCGTAGATGAAATAGGTGTCATCAGCAATGGTGGCCATATGAATGCCGGTTAGGCCGGCATCGGGGAGAACGGGGGCTGTGAGTCGCTGCTTGACCTGCTGGGTGGCCGACCGCGATGTGTAGAAATAAGGCACATCGCCGCTATTGTCGGTAAATGAGCAGGTAAGGTCGGCAAGCACCACCTGAGTGTTGACTTCGGGGAAGATGGTGACATATGGGTACTGGTCGATGACACACAGATCGCTGTAGCGGGCTGAAGGGGCTGCGGCTGAGTCAAAACAGCCGTAGATGCGCCATAGTCGCAGCGACTCCGTGAGCGCCTGATTATTGGCAACGACCCTCTCCACAAATGCAACCGTGGCGCTACCGTCGGCTATGCTCCCGGCAACGGCGACCGGCCCGAACGTGTGTTCCTTAACGCCATTATAGGCTGCCGGCTCAAGCTGCGCCGTAGAGATGGTGTGCTCCGCGCCTACAGTGCCGTCGGACGATATCTCGGCAATGATCAACAGCGGTTCAGTCGGTGATGATGTGTCGTAACGGCACCCCCATGCCTCGCCGGCATCGGTATTGCCAATGCGGTCGACCTTAGGGGTGGCAAATGGAGCTCCGGGCACACCAGTATTGACATCGAGTGGTGTGATCGAACCATCGCTGAGGATAAGCAGATGAGCAGGGGTGAATGCCATTGATGTGAGCGACACGTCAGGGTTGTTCCAAACAAATGTGGCCCCCGAGGCCATCGGCCCGCACAGTGCGGCGACCACTGCCGGGATGAATATTGCGCTGCGAATTTTCATTGTGAAGATTTTTCACAAATTTACGATTTTTCCATTACAACTTAAGATTTTAGCACAAAATTACTTCAATTTTCCATGCAGCATGAACCGCTGCCACAACCGCAGCGTTATATCCTTATAACCAACACCGACAATGTGAGGGATATAACAACGCATCACAACACTTAACACAACTTATTGATATGAAACTACACTTAGCCATCGCCACAACCCTGGCCATCGCAGCATCGGGCGCTTACGATGCACATGCGTGCACACGCGTGCTCTACGTAGGCGACACAACAACCACAGCACAGCCTCTTCGCATCGTGGGACGCTCGCTCGACTGGAAAACCCCAATCCCCACCAATCTCTACGTATACCCCGCCGGTATTCACAAAAAGGGCAACGATCTGCCCGGATCGGTGGAATGGACATCGAAGTATGGCGCGGTATATGCCGTGAGCTACGACGGTGGCATCACCGAGGGCATGAACGAAAAAGGCCTGGTAATCAACGGACTTTTCTGCAAAGGCACAGTCTACGACAATGCTTCGACCAAAGATCGCCCTGCAATGTCGCTCGCCATGTTTGTGGCATGGCTGCTCGACAACAATGTCACTACCGACGAGGTTGTCGAGGTGCTTCGCAAGCACGACTTCAACATCTCGGGCTCTACATTCGATGGAGGCACCGTATCGGCTCTGCACTGGGGCATCACCGATGCCACCGGCCGCTCGGCAGTTCTGGAGTTTAACCACGGCGACGTTGAAGTATACGTGGGACAGGATATTCCGCTGCTCACCAACGATCCACAGTGGCAGTCGATGAACGCCATCAACGACTACTGGCTGGGCGTGGGAGGCGTGAATATGCTCCCCGGCACTGTGAAGAGTCCCGACCGATTTGTGCGCGGCTACTTCTTCGACAAGAATGTGGAGCACGTCAACGACCCCGAGTTGGGACTCAACATACTCCGAACGGTGATGTACAACGTGTCGGTACCCTATAAGTACACTGTCAACGGTGAGCCCAACGTGAGCTCAACCCAATGGCGCACTTACGCCAACATCACCGACCTGCGCTACTACTTCGACCTCGTCACCAACCATGGCATTTACTATATCGACTTGAAGAAATGTGACTTGCGACCAGGAGCTCCAATTATGCGTCTGGAGACATCAAAATATCCCGACTTTGCCGGCGATGCCACCAAGCTGCTCGTGCCCCACAAAGGATTCACACCGATGTATTGATTTTCATCGATTCATAATATAACAATGAGCGCAGCCTCGATAGCGGGGCTGCGCTCATTGTATTGATGGCACCGTTGTGGTGAAATTATTTCTTGCGACGGTTGCCGTAGCGGCTCATGAACTTGTCTACGCGGCCTGCGGTGTCGACGAGCTTCTGCTTACCGGTGAAGAATGGGTGTGACGAGCTGGTGATCTCAAGCTTAACCAGAGGATAAGTCACGCCATCGACTTCGATGGTCTCCTTCGAGGCCACAGTCGAGCGGGTGATGAAGATCTCCTCGTTCGACATGTCTTTGAACACTACTTCGCGGTAGGTTGAGGGATGGATGTCTTTTTTCATCGTTATTTTTATTTTTTGATTTTTCACTGATTAATCTCCGCCGTGGCGGCTCAAGTCATGCCTGCCTGTGGGCAGGCTGCTTGAGGGCGCTGGCGGCAAGTGCTATTGATCACTCAGCTGCGGGAGCTTCGGTAGCGCCTTCCTCTGCGGGGGTCTCGGCCTTCACTTCCTCTACCTGCTGTGCAGCGGCCTTGGGAGCCGACTTGCGTGAGCGGCGAGTACGTGTGGTCTTCTTGGCGTCCTTGGCCTTGAGCATGTTCTCGTTGTAGTCAACGAGCTCAATCATACACATTGCTGCGTTGTCGCCAAGACGGTTGCCGGTCTTGAGGATGCGGGTGTAACCACCGGGACGCTCAGCAATCTTCTGGGCGATTTCGCGGAAAAGCTCGGTGACAGCATACTTGTTCTGCAGGTAGCTGAACACAAGACGGCGGTTGGCCATAGAGTCTTCCTTGGCACGGTTGATAAGGGGCTCGGCGTATTGACGGAGGGCTTTAGCTTTGGCCACGGTGGTGAAGATGCGTTTGTGCATGATCAGCGAGATGGTCATGTTAGCCAAGAGCGCGTCGCGATGGGCTTTCTTGCGGCCGAGGTGGTTGAATGATTTATTGTGTCTCATCGTTATTACTCTTTATCTAATTTGTATTTTGAAATATCCATGCCAAACGACAGGTTCAGGTTGGCCAGGAGCTCATCAAGCTCGGTTAGCGACTTCTTGCCAAAGTTGCGGAACTTCAGCAGGTCGGTCTTGTTGAACACCACAAGCTCGCCAAGGGTCTCTACTTCGGCGCTCTTCAAGCAGTTGAGAGCACGCACTGAGAGGTCCATGTCGGTGAGCTTCGACTTGAGGAGTTGGCGCATGTGGAGCACCTCCTCGTCAAATTCCTCATTTTCCTGAGTTTCGGGAGTTTCGAGGGTGATCTTCTCGTCTGAGAAGAGCATGAAGTGGTATATCAACACTTTGGCAGCCTCCTTGAGGGCATCCTTGGGGAGGATGGAGCCGTTGGTGGTGATTTCAAGAATCAGTTTCTCGTAGTCGGTCTTCTGATCGACGCGGAAGTTTTCGACGGTGAACTTTACGTTCTTGATCGGGGTGTAGATTGAGTCGATTGCGATGACGTTGATGTCGTCGTTGAGGCCTTGGTTCTCCTCGGCGGGGACCCATCCGCGACCTTTGTTTATGGTAAGCTCTATCTGGAAACGCGCGTCGGGATCCAAATGACAGATGACCAGCTCGGGGTTGAGTACTTCAAACCCTGTGAGAGCCTTGCCAATGTCACCGGCCTTGAACACCTCCTGTCCCGCAACGGTGATGGTAGCTTTCTCGTTCTCGGTGTCTTCCACGATCTGCTTGAGGTCTACCTTCTTGAGGTTTAGGATGATGTTCTGCACATCTTCCTTTACTCCGGGTATGATATCGAATTCGTGCTTCACACCGTCAATTTTAATCGACGATATGGCGTAGCCTTCGAGCGATGCCAGAAGCACGCGGCGCAAGGCGTTGCCCACGGTGATACCATAGCCTGGCTCCAAGGGTTTGAACTCAAATTTACCGAAGAAGTTGTCGGCTTCGAGCATAAGCACCTTGTCGGGTTTCTGGAAAGTTAAAATAGCCATGGATCTGGTTTTAATTGTTATTTAGAATACAACTCGACGATTGCCTGTTCCTTGATGTTCTCGGGGATGTCCTCGCGTTGGGGCTGGTGGAGGAACTTGCCAGTCTTAGTGGCTTCGTCCCACTCTATCCAGGGATATTTGCTGTGGTTGAATCCGGCGAGAGCATCAGCGATTACCTCGAGCGATTTAGCCTTCTCGCGCACGCCTACTACATCACCGGGCTTTACCTGGTATGAGGGAATATTGACCACGCGGCCATTTACGGTGATGTGTTTGTGAAGCACGTGCTGGCGGGCGGCTGCACGGGTGGGAGCTACGCCCAGACGGTAAACCACGTTGTCAAGACGGCTCTCCAGGAGCTGCAACAGGAGCTCACCGGTGATACCTTTCATGCGTGATGCCTTATCAAAGAGGTTGCGGAACTGCTTCTCAAGCACGCCATAGGTATATTTAGCTTTCTGCTTTTCGCGCAGCTGGTTGCCATACTCTGAGGTCTTGCGACGACGGTTCTGTCCGTGCTGGCCCGGAGGATAGTTCTTCTTAGAGAGAACTTTGTCCTCGCCGAAGATGGGCTCACCGAATTTGCGGGCGATTTTGGTCTTAGGACCGGTATATCTTGCCATTTTAATTAACAGTTTAATTGGTTAGAGCTCGACGACGGCATCGATGGGTGCAGCCGCGGCTATGTAGAGGTGATTACTGATAGCCCAATCACCCGTGGCCGATACCGAGATCTATGCTCTGATTGGTGTTGTATTGACTCTTTTAACTAAAGAAATGAAGTAATTGCGTGTGATGGAGTCGGGTTCCGCTCGCCGCCGAGGGTCGCTCTGTCTCTTTCGACAACGGACTTAACGGCCGATACGTGCCGGATAGCGGCTCCACTGCTGTGATTATTACACGCGACGGCGCTTGGGAGGGCGGCAGCCGTTGTGGGGCAGCGGGGTTACGTCGATGATCTCGGTGACTTCGATGCCTGCACCGTGTACGGTGCGGATGGCTGACTCGCGGCCGTTGCCGGGGCCTTTGACGTAAGCCTTAACCTTGCGCAGACCCAGGTCGTAGGCTACCTTGGCACAATCCTGTGCTGCCATCTGGGCAGCGTAAGGAGTGTTCTTCTTTGAGCCGCGGAAGCCCATCTTGCCTGCCGATGACCATGAAATCACCTGGCCCTCGCTGTTGGCTAAGTTTACGATGATATTGTTGAAGGAGGAATGTACGTGAAGCTGTCCGGCAGCGTCAACCTTTACATTGCGCTTCTTTGCTGCAACTGTCTTTTTTGCCATAGTCTATTTGTTATTTGGTAGCTTTCTTCTTGTTAGCGACGGTTTTCTTGCGTCCCTTGCGGGTGCGGGCGTTGTTTTTGGTGCTCTGGCCGCGCACGGGCAGGCCGATGCGGTGACGGATGCCGCGGTAGCAGCCGATATCCATCAGGCGCTTGATGTTGAGCTG
>CAZFEU010000025.1:0-32099 GCA_964517875.1 uncultured Muribaculaceae bacterium
GTTGATGTCAGATGTCGGTGCGGGTGCCTACAATCTTTAGATTGTTGTCGCGGATGAAGTCAAGGATGTTGTCGCGTATCTGCGAAGGCTCGATGTCGGCCTCAATGCGCTTCATGGCGTTGAACACCGATGAGCCGCTCTGATACAGGTGACGATAGGCCGAAGCTATATCGTCGATCTGATCCTCAGTGAATCCCTTGCTGCGCATGATGTAGGCATTCGTACCCGAATACACCGCCGGATTGTGGGCTATGATGACGTAGGGGGGCACGTTGGAGCCGATGCGGCACCCTCCCTTGATCATCACCCACTGACCCACGTGGCACCCTTCATGCACCATGGCGTTGGACGACAGGATTGTGCACTCGTCGACCACGGCATCGCCGGCTATTGTGACACCATTGCCAAGCACACACCTACCCTTCACCCATGTGTCATGCCCTATGTGGCATTCGGCCATGATGAAGCAGCGCGAGCCTATGCGTGTGGCCTGCCCCTCGCGTATGGAGCGATTGATTATTACATGCTCGCGGATGATGTTGTCGTCACCCACCTCACAGTAGGTTTTCTCACCCTTCCAGCGGAAATCCTGTGGATCGGCACCGATAATCGAGCCTTGATAAACCTTGTTGTGCTTACCCATGCGTGTGCCTCGCATTATAGAGGCGTAAGGCATGATTTCGCATTCATCACCTATCACCACATCGCTATCGATGTAGGCAAATGGGTGGATAGTAACGTTTTCTCCAATTTTGGCCGTGGGATCGACATAGGCCAACGGACTGATGTTTGACATGGCTTGTTGATTTAAGGGGTTAGCGGCCTCCACCGAGTGCCTGGTATAGATTGATTATGGCCTGAGCCTGTGACAGGCTGTTGGTGATCTGCGATATCTGAGCTGACAGAAGTCCCTGCTGGGCGGTGAGTACCTCAAGGTAGGTGGATGTGCCGATTGAAAGCAGCTCCTGTGTGTATTCTACCGATTTCTCAAGATTCTCCACCTGCTTGTCGAGATACTGCTGCTTCTCCGATGTCTTGGCATAGGCTGTCATGGCGTCGCTCACCTCGGCCGAGGCGCTGAGCAGGGTGTACTCAAAGTTGTTCATGGCCTGCTGCTGGCTGGCCTTTGCAGCCTCAAGGCGTGCTATGTTGGCTCCGCGGGAGAATAGTGGTGCGGTGAGCTGTCCGGCGAGATTGGCAAACCATACTCCGGGATTGACTATCATCTGTCCCAGGGAATTGGTGAAGCCACCGCTTGCGGTGATGTTGAGCGATGGGTAAAATGCTGCGCGGGCCGATGCCGTGGCATAGTAGGCGGCGGCCACACCCTGCTCGGCGGCGGCCACGTCGGGGCGTGCGGCGAGCTCCACCATCGGTATCTGCTCGCGCATCAGGGGCGACACAGCGAGCTTGAGATCACTGTTTACAGTCCACTGCTGTGGCAGGGTGTTGAGCAATAGCGACATCGTGTTGTTGAGCTTGTCGATCTGCAAGTCAATATCAGTGATTGACGCAAGGATGGCGAAGTAGTTGGCCTGTGATTGCACCACTGCCGTCTCATTAAGGCGCGCAGCCTCCTTGAGTTCGCGCATCACCTCTACCGACTGTGCCCACAGCTTGGCAGTCTCAACGCTGAGATCGCGCTGGGCATGAAGGGCCACAAGGGCGTAATATGTATTGGCTACGGCTCCTATCAGCTGCGAGCGCGCCGCCTGAGCGTATGCCTCCGATCGGTATAGCGCCACCTGTGCTCCTCGCTTGCTGTTGAGGAGCTTGCCAAATATGTCGACTTCCCACGACACCTGGGCCGGTAGCTGGTAGCTCCACGACATCTTGCTGCCATCTACGCTCGATCCCGCACCGTTGGGAGCCAGAGCCACCGAAGGGAAGTAGGCCAGACGGGCACCGCGCAGTTGGGCATTGGCGATATCCACGTTGAGCTTCGCATTGGCAAGGTTGGTGTTGTTGTTGAGAGCCAGATTGATGTAGTCGGTGAGCAATGGATCGGTGAATACTTTCTCCCACAGCAGGTTGCCCAAAGCCGTAGAGTCGGCGGTGGCATTGCGTGCCTCCACATACTCCTTGGTGAGCGCCGTATCGGTGGGCATCTCAAACTTCTTATACACGTTGCAGCTGCTCATTGCGGCCATCATTACGATGGCTGCAATGGGAGTGCTGATTATAGAGATTTTCATTGGTTTACTGTAATAAATGGTTAGTTCTTAGGTGCATACTGCTCAATTTCGGCACCGATTTCCTCATTATTCGTGTCTTTCCAGGTGATAGGCTTGATCTTCTCCTGAATCTTCTCGAATATCACAAACAATGCGGGCACTATCAGCACCTGGAGTATCATACCGATAAGCATACCACCGATTGATCCCGCACCGAGCGCGCGGTTACCGTTGGCACCCACACCGTGGGCAAACATCATAGGCAGTAAGCCTATAATCAATGCCAAAGAGGTCATCAAGATAGGACGCAGACGGGCTACGGCTCCGGCAATCGCTGCATTGACAATACCCATGCCGGTGCGTCGGCGCTCAAGGCAGAACTCGATGATGAGGATGGCGTTCTTGGCCAACAGACCGATCAACATAATCAATGCGATCTGTAAGTAGATGTTATTGGAAAGTCCCTCGATGTCGGCGAAGATGAACGAGCCCATCAAGCCGAACGGTATCGACAGTATCACAGCCCAAGGTAGAATATAGCTCTCATACTGAGCCGACAGCAGCAGGTACACGAACAGCAGACACAGGCCGAAGATGGTGGCGGTGGCCCCGCTCGACGACTTAGCCTCCTCACGTGTCATACCCGAGTACTCGTAGGTGTAGCCTGTGGGAAGCACCTCAGACGCCACGCGCTCCACAGCTTTGAGCGCATCACCCGATGAATATCCCTGTGCCGGCTGACCCGACACCGAAATCGAGGTGAACATATTGAAGCGGTTGAGCAAGTCCGGGCCCTTCACCTGCTTGAGGGTGACGAAGTTGCTGATTGATGCCATCTCCGAGCCGTTGCGCACCTTGATAGCGTCGAGCGACGCCTCGTCGATACGCGCTTCGGGTGCGGCCTGCATCATCACGCGATAAATCTTGCCGAAGCGGTTGAAGTTGGACACATACATACCGCCGTAGTAGGCCTGAAGCGTGGAGAGGATAGTTTGCGGGCTCAACCCTGCGCGCTTGGCCTTGGCAGCGTCGACATCGACCATATACTGCGGGAAGCTGGGGTTGAATGTGGTGTAGGCCTGTGCTATCTCAGGTTGCTCGTTGAGCTTGGCCAGGAATTGCTGCACCACGCCGAAGAATTGGGTGATGTCGCCACCGGTGCGGTCCTGCATTTTCAGCTCAAAGCCATTGGTCACCGAGTAACCGGTAATCATAGGGGGTGCGAACATAATGACGCGTCCGTTCTTCACCACTTGCGCCAGCTTGGCCTGTGCCATCTGCTGAATCTTGGTGGACGACTCCTCGGCCGAACGCTCGCTCCAGTCCTTGAGCTTAATAATGAATGTGCCGTAGGTATTTCCGGCACCAGCGATGAAGCTATAACCGGTGACGCTCTGACGGTGACGAATGCCCGGGATGGTGCCGAGCACCGAGTCAATCTTTTCCATCTCGCGCTGGGTTACCTCCTGCGATGTGGCCGGAGGCATGTCGAGCATACAGAACAGGGTACCTGTATCTTCATCGGGCACGAGGGCCGTAGGTGTGACGCGCATCATGTAGACCAATGCGGCGATTGACACAACAACGATAATAAATGCCGAAATCTTGTGATTGATGAAGAAGCGCACCGCCGGGCGATAAACTTTGAGCAGACGGTTGTAACCGTTCTCAAATCCACGGTGGAAACGCTTGCTGAAGATGCCCAGCACGGCAATTACAGCCACTATCGAGGCTATAACAAGATGGGGTATATTTTCCAGCTGATACCAGCCAAGCACCATGAAGGTGATCGTAGCTATCAGGAAGAGCATGGTAATCAATGGATGCAGGTCAAGGGCCAAACGACGGCGATAGTGCTTAGTCACTGCTTCACCTGCAGCCTTATAGGCATCGCCAAGACGCTCTTTCAGTGATTTTTCATTACCCTGCTCGTCGTGAGCCTTGAGGAACACTGCACACAAGGCCGGCGACAGAGTCAATGCATTGATGGCCGAGAAGCCAATCGCAATTGCCATAGTCAATCCAAACTGGCGGTAGAACACACCCGAAGTGCCGGGCATGAACGACACGGGGATGAACACCAGCATCATCACAAGGGTGATTGAAATAAGCGCTCCGGCTATCTCGTTCATCGCATCGATTGATGCCTTGCGCGGGTCGTGGTAGCCGGCATCGAGTTTGGCGTGGACTGCCTCCACCACCACTATCGCGTCATCCACCACAATCGCTATGGCAAGCACCAGAGCCGAGAGGGTGATAAGGTTGATTGAGAACCCGATGACATACATCATGAAGAATGTACCGATCAGCGCCACAGGGATGGCGATGGCCGGAATAATGGTGGAACGGAAATCCTGTAGGAAGATATACACCACGAAGAACACGAGCACGAATGCCTCGATGAGTGTTTTCACCACCTCCTCGATTGATGCGTAGAGGAAGTCGTTATTGTTCATCGGCACCTCGATGGTGAGTCCGGCCGGGAGATCTTTCTTCACGTTTTCAAGCTCGGCAAGACAGTCGTTGATAATCTGGGTGGCATTTGAGCCGGCTGTCTGGAATATGATACACATCGAAGCGGGAAGACTGTTGAGGCTCGATGAGTAGCCGTAGGTGACGCGTCCGAGCTCCACATCGGCTACATCCTTCAGATAGAGGTCGCCGGTGGTGTCGTTGGAGCGAATCACGATGTTGCCAAATTCCTCGGGCGTAGCCAGACGTCCCTTATATTTCATGGTATATTGGAAACTCTGGTTGCCACGCTCGCCGAATGTACCGGGAGCTGCCTCGATATTCTGCTCGGCAAGGGCAGTAGTGATATCTGCTGGCATCAGCGAGTACTGGGCCATCTTGTCGGGATCGAGCCATATACGCATTGAGTAGTCGGCACCCATCACCATCACATCGCCCACACCCGACACACGCTGGAGCTGCGGCACGATATTGATTTTCATATAGTTCTCGATAAATTCGAGATCGTAGAGCCCCTCTGTCTCGGCTGCGAGCGACACTGCCATAAGCATCGAGGTCTGTCGTTTCTGTGTGATCACGCCCACCTGGGTTACCTCCGACGGGAGTAGGTTTTGAGCCTTGGCCACACGGTTTTGCACGTCGACGGCAGCCATATTGGGGTCGAAACCTTGCTCGAAGTATACGTTGATGGTAGCCGAGCCGGTGTTGGTGGCTGTCGACTCCATATATGTCATGCCCTCGGCACCGTTGATCGACTCCTCAAGAGGAGCTATCACCGAGTTAAGCACCGCCTGGGCATTGGCACCGGTATAAGTGGTGCTCACCGAGATGGTGGGAGGGGCTATGTTGGGAAACTGGGTGATGGGGAGTGAGAACAAACCCAATATACCCAGCAATACAATGAATATTGATATGACCGTTGATAGTACCGGTCGATTAATAAATGTATCGAGTTTCATCGGTGTTGTGAATGAATTGGGTTATTGAGCTTGCTCAGCTGAGGCAGCTGTGGGAGTGATGGTCATGCCATCTCTTACGGTCTGGTTGACTCCCTCCACTACTATTACATCGCCCACCTCGAGGCCTGAAGTCACCACATAGTTGCGCGAGTCGGTGCGGCCCTCCATGATAGTGATGGGCACTGCGGCTACCTGATTGTCATCGTTGACTTTGAGCACAAAGCGCTGATCCTGGATGCCGAACGATGCGCTCTGAGGTATAAGGATAGCTTCCTCAATCACCTCGGGTATCACAACCTTGCCGGTGAAGCCTGAGCGGAGCACCCCGGATGGATTGTCGAAGAGAGCGCGGGCCTTGGCAGCACCGGTCTGAGCGTTAATCACACCCTCGATAGTCACCACTTCACCCTCGATAGGATAGGTGCTGCCGTTGGAGAGGATGAGCTTCACCTTGGGGAGCGACTTCATAGCCGATGCCACCGATTGGTTGCCGTTGTCGGTCATGGCCAGCAGATAGTTCTCGGAGAGTGAGAAATCGGCGTAGACTTTCGAGGTGTTGCTCACGGTGGTGAGTGCTGTCGACGGCGACGCGAGAGTACCCTCGCGGAATGGTATCTGCCCTACCACACCATCAATGGGTGAGGTAATGACGGTGTAGGCGAGGTTCTTCTGTGCGTTGGTGAGCTGAGCGCGTGCCGATGCGAGGTTGGCCTCAGCTGTTTTAAGCTGATTGGCCGACAGCTCGTAGGCATAGCTGCTTATGATGCCCTTGTCGAAGAGCGCCTTATCTTTGTTGGCAGTGCTGCGTGCTGTGTTGACGGCGGTCTGAGCTGAGTTGACGGCAGCTTCAGCCGAGTTAACAGCGGCCTGGTATTGCACCTGATCAAGGGTGAACAGAATCTGGCCGGCTTTCACTTCCTGCCCTTCATCAACATTCACTGTCGTGATAAATCCCGTGACTTGTGGACGTATATCCACGTCGTTAATACCCTTGATTGATGCCGGGTAAGAGTTTTCAATCTCTGAGGTTGACACTCCCAGTGTCATTGTAGCTACCTGGGGGGCTTGTTGAGCGGCTGCGGCGGCAGCTGCTCCCTGCTCCTTTTGGGCATCCTTGCCCGAGCATGCGGTCAACGCTACCGCGGCGGCAGCGAAGACGATGTGATAAATCTGCTTCATCGAGTTAAGTTTATTTACTCTTTTCGGTTATATATTTCTCTGTTGTGTGTGAGTGACGCATTGTGTGTGTTGCCTCACCAATATCTATCTGCTTATATGTGCCTATGCGGTGTTACCCGGGGCACACCTACTGGAATTTCAAGGCTAAATTACTCAATTATTATATAATCGTGGCAATATTTCTGAATTTTTAGGTGTTTTGCTTACTTTTTTCCCCCTTTCTACCAACCACCGACACTCGATTTAGGTTTTTTCAGTATCTTTGTTAACGATATGTCGACCCTGCGCTGCTACATAATCACCGACGATGCCGCCACGTCGCAGCTCATTGAGCAATACATCCACCGCACCCCCATGATGGAGTGCGCAGGTGTGTTCACATCGGCGCGCGAAGCATTTCCAGGCATCGCTGCCGCCGGGGTCGATGTGGTGATAGCTGCCGCCGAGATGCCTCAGCTCGGGGGGCTCGAGCTGTCACGTCTGCTCCCCGCAGGCTGTCGGCTGGTACTACTTGGCTCGCACCCCGGAAACGCAGCCGAGGTATATGACGCCGGCGTGGCCGATTACCTGCTGATGCCTGTGAGCTATGAGCGCTTCGCATTATGCGCTCGACGGCTGCTCGCAGCAGGGAGCTTAGCGGCCAACCCATCCGACCGAGGGTTGAGATCAATCTTCGTGAAGAGCGACTATAAGGTCGTGCAGCTACCCATCGACGAAATCCTATTTATCGAGGGGCTGAAAGACTATGTGAAGTTTTACCTGGGGCACGATCAGCGCTCAGTGATGTCGCTTATGTCGATGAAATCCATCGAATCCTACCTGCCACCCGACACGTTCATGCGTGTGCACCGCTCCTACATAGTCAACCTTCACCATATGCGCACCATCGACCGCGGCCGCATAGTGTTTGGCCCTCATCTTATACCCATAGGTGAGACTTACCGCCCTCATTTGCAGCAATACATAGCATCACGGTCGGCAACGGAGCGCACCGCACCCGACAAATAACGCCCCGATATCCGAACTTTTTCTCAACCTTGCACGTTAGCTTGTAAATCTTCAATACTAAAGCCAATGGAAGCTACAACACTCATCAGCCTGCTCAACTGGACTATCCTCGCCTCACTCACCTGGTCGGCCGCATGGATTGGCTCAAAAATGCAGCGTCGGCTTGTACGCATCGGCTGCCAGCGTGCCCAACGCCACAACCGATGATCGATACGGCATTTTTTCACTCCACCGAATTTTTTGTAATAGCTACAGTAGTGGCGGCTCTCATCGTCGGATTTATGGCAATTCCGTCGAGGCGCGGGGAGGCAAGGCAATTTTTTGTCGAGGCCAGCGTGATGGCCACCGGCGATGACCACGCCGACCCTTCAATCGAATTTGTATGCGCCGATGATGGTACGGTGGCCCTTACACGCCACGGGTTGCAGGGAGTGCGCACATCAGGCATGGTAAATCTCGCCATCACGCTCATCGGCTTTGATATCACTATAAATGAACGACTTGTGGAAGGGAGCACCTGGGATGGCCCTGCCGACACGGCCATGGCCACCCTTGACATGATGGGTGCCGAGCGATACCATGTGGTATACAAGAGCGAATCGCTGTCGCGCATCGCCACCCTCACCATCAACAATCGCCCCGGATTTCGTGCTTCGCGCCCACTGCTGCTGAGTTGACAGATTGACTAATAATTGCTAATTTTGCATCGAAATACCAAAATACCTCACCATGAAAATAATAAACTTTGCCGATACCCCCTCGCTCGTCAGCCAATTTATGATGGAGCTCCGCGACGTCAACATACAGCGTGACCCTCTTCGCTTCCGCCGCAACCTCGAGCGCATCGGCGAAATCATGGCCTACGAGATAAGCCGCACCCTCAACTACCGTACCGAGGAAATCACCACACCACTGGCCACAGCCAAGTGCCAGGTGATAGCCGACCAACTTGTGTTGGGCACCATATTCCGCGCCGGCATCCCCTTCCATCAGGGACTGCTCAACTACTTCGACAAGGCACAGAACGCATTTGTGTCGGCCTATCGCAAATATAAGGAGAAGGAGAGTTTCGACGTATTCATCGAGTATCTCGCATCCCCCCGTCTCGACGGCAAGGTGTTAATCCTCGCCGACCCGATGCTCGCTACCGGAGCTTCAATGGAGCTGAGCTACCGCGCCCTGCTCACCAAAGGAATGCCTGAACACATACATGTGGCATCGGTGATAGCATCGCAAACCGCCGTCGACTACGTAGCCCGCACATTCCCCGCCGACCGCACTACACTATGGGTAGGAGCCATTGACCCTGAAATCAACTCACACTCCTATATTGTGCCCGGCCTCGGCGACGCCGGCGACCTGGCTTACGGCATCAAAGAGTAAGCCGTGACAACCATCCCTGTAGATTGCCATACCCATAGGCTCGACGCCCCGTATCCGGCAATAATATCGGTGCAACCGGGAGCAACCCTGCATCCCGGGCACCGCTACTCAGTGGGGATACACCCCTGGCACACCGACCGACTGCCGGCCCGATGGTGCGAGGAGCTTGGTGTCGCTGTGCGCCAACCCGGTGTAGCGGCAATCGGCGAAACTGGCCTCGATAAGCTGCAGGGAGCAGATATTGACACACAGATTAAGGTACTCACCAAGCATGTGGAGCTGAGCGAGGAGCTGCGACTGCCACTAATACTCCACGTGGTCAAGGCTTATAACGATATAATAACGTTGAGGGGGCTTGTCAAGCCATCACAAAGGTGGATTGTTCACGGCTTCCGCGGCAAGCCCGAGCTGGCTCGCCAACTGCTCGACCATGGCTTCGACCTCTCATTAGGTGAACATTTCAACCCTGCCACAGCAGCCATAATCCCTGACAGCCGGCTGCATTTTGAGACTGACGAGTCAACCCTCCCCATCTCCACTATCGCCGCCCGCATAAACGCCGCCCGCAGCAATCAGGGCACCGGGTCATAACCCGAACCACCCCAGGGGTGGCAGCGCGATATGCGCTTGATGGCAAGCCACAGGCCACGCACGGGGCCATGCTTACGCAACGCCTCGATGGCATATTGGCTACAGGTGGGGGTGTATCGGCACGAATTCGGAAGCATCGGTGAGATACACAGTTGGTAAAACCGTATCGGCATGATCAGCAGGCCACTTACACAGCGACCCACACGCCCGATCACTCCTGCTGGCATGATGATTGATTAAGGGTGGTGCAAATCTTCTCGAGCAAACGCCGTAGGCTCTTGTCAATGCGCACGTAGTCAATGTCGTTATCGGCTACATAAATCAGCGCCAGGTCTATGCTGCGTCCCTGCAGCGGCTGAAAGTCACGGAAATTTAGACGGAATGCCTCACGGATACGACGGCGCAATCTCACGCGGTCCACA
This sequence comes from uncultured Muribaculaceae bacterium, assembly GCA_964517875.1. GTDB lineage: Bacteria > Bacteroidota > Bacteroidia > Bacteroidales > Muribaculaceae > JAJPXC01. Next base: position 10,189 of record CAZFEU010000025.1, read on the forward strand.
GCATGGCGTATTCTTCGCTTGGGCACTGATATCAGCATCTTGATGTCGGTTGACCCGTCGCGTCGATGCGTGTCGACGCGCCACACTCCGCGCAGCGGGTAGCACAGCGATGCCTCGGAGCCGTTGATGCCGCGAAACAGCATATCTATAGCCGTGTCGGAGCACAGTTTGTATTGCTTACCGAGGGTCAACACCTGATATGCCTATTTATTGTTGGCGAGGAATTGCTCGAGGGCGGCGGTCATTGAGGGGGCTGTGGGCGAGGGAGCCTCGATGTCGAGGCGCAGACCTGCGTCGCGCACGGCCTTTGCGGTCGACGCTCCAAATGTGCCGATGGCTATATCACCCTGCTCGAAATCAGGAAAATTCTTCTTGAGCGACGCGATACCTGAGGGGCTGAAGAAGATGAGCATGTCGTAGTCAAACTTCTCATCCGGACCGAAGTCGTTGCTTACCGTGCGATACATCACCGCCTTGGTGTAGTTGATGCCGGCATGATCAAGCACCGAGGTATCATCCTTGTGCACATCGCTCACCGCATAGAGATAGCGGTCCTTGTCGTGTTTCTTGAAGTAGGGCAGAAGGTCGTCGAGCTTACCCGTAGAGCCATGAAATATCTTACGCTTCCTATACACTATATATTTCTGCAGGTATAGCGCTATCGACTCGGTAGTGCAGAAGTATTTCATGGTGTCGGGGATGCTGACGCGCAGCTCCTGACACAAGCGGAAAAAGTGGTCTACTGCCGTGCGGGCGGTGAATATTATGGCTGTAAACTCTGATATATCAATTTTTGACTGTCGGAATTCTTTGGATGTCAGGCCTTCAACCTTGATAAAAGGGCGGAACACGATATCGACATCGTATTTCTCGGCTATCTCATAGTAGGGCGATTTTTCTGATGAAGGTTTCGGCTGGGAAACTAATATCTTCTTGAATTTCACGGCGTGTGCGTATTTGTACTTATTTAATAAGCGGGGTTAGGGAAGAATCGGCTCAACTCTATCGAGCCAAGAACGAACAGGACCACGGGTGTGATTTCCAGCGCGCAAAGATACAAAATAAAATAAAACAACGAGCCAATATTCTCGTAAAAAATTCTAAATCCCTTAATTATGAATAGTATACGCGCCAGTATGTATAACCCGAGCGCTACCCACAACATGGGGGTGAGCCACATGGGATAAAATAGCGTGACAAGCGCCGGCACAAGCAGCGTGATGCCCAAAAACGCCTGCGATGCGTCGTATCCCTTCACCCACTGCACAGCCCCGACATGATCGGTGAACACATACCCCACTATGCGGTAGGCCACCAACTGAAACAGGAAAAAGAGCATCGCCACACCCACCATCATACCTACAGCCATCAGCTGGGCTCCTCCTCCCAAATGACACTCCTGTGTAAGCCAGGTATACCCTATCAAACCTTCGCACACCCAAAGTTGAAGCAGCAACACCAGCAACACGCGGGTCTCATTGGTGGTGGTGTCGTCAAACACATTGTTGCGGCGTCGCACCGACACAAGCTCCTGCCCCAGCACCTTGAACAGGCGGTAGCAGTGCTTGAAGTTAAACGCCACAAGCATCAGCGTGGCCGTCAGGAGCACCAATACGCCTGAGTCGTTGGCTATGCGATTGCTGCGGGGGGTGGGCTCGACACCCTGTGTATAGCTCATGCGCGGCCCTGAATAGGCTGCGCTATCGGCCGCTGAGAGGGGAGCGTCGTCTATACGGCTCACCTCCCACGGAGCTGCCACGTGAGTGGCATATGTCACGGTGTCGGGAGTGGTTGGCATCGGTCAGAATTTAGGTGACAGGCTGAATGGTGTGGGATCGGCAAGGGCTTGCTTCACAGCCTCCTCGGCGGTGGTGGCTACAGTAAATAGCGCATTGGCGTGGTCGCGGTTGATGATATGGCTCGACACAGCATGGTCAAACATATCAAGCAATCGATCGTAATAACCGTCGACGCTGAGTATCACTATGTTGCCGTGATACAGCCCGAGCTGTCGCCAAGTGATGATTTCAAGGAGCTCATCAAGAGTGCCGAACCCTCCGGGAAGGGCTATCACTCCGTAGGCCAGCGAGGCCATCATCTCTTTGCGGCGATGCATATCGTCGACCACCTCAAGGCGTGTGAGGCCCTGATGATGCCATCCCCGCTCTACCATGAAGCGAGGTATCACGCCGATGGTGGTGCCTCCGGCGGCTATGGCGCCATCGTTGACCGCTCCCATCAGCCCCATGTTGCCGGCACCGGTAATAACTGGGTGTCCGCTTCGTGCTATCAGCTCGCCCAAGTGACGGGCTGTGGCCATGAGCCGTTCACCGGCGTGGGTGCTCGATGCGCAGTATACGGTGATTCCCTCGGGCTTATTCGGTGACATATATGCGCCACTCACCATTTTGAAGGCTGGTGGGGAGAGCCTCTTCTTTTCCTGTGAAATAATTGATAAGCCCCTCGGCTGTCGGCTGCTCCTGAGTGTAGTCGACAGGCACCACCGCCGGGCCTTCGCCGAGATTGACCATCACCAGCACGGTATCGTCGTCAACGGTGCGCTGGAACACATATATATTATCGTCGGTGGTGGGGAAGCGCTGCATCTCGCCCCCCTCGTTGCCGGCATTGAGCGCCTTGTGGTCGTGCTTGAGGGCATTGAGTTTCTTATAGAAGTTGAAGTAGCCGTTGCGTGGTTCCCAGCGAGGGGCTTGATCCTTGACGAAGAACTCGAATGCGCGGTTCATCCCGGTCTCCTGACCGGTGTAGATCAGCGGCATGCCGGGGAGTGTGTAGCTCAGCACGGCGAAAGCGTCGGCCAGGTTGCCCAGGCGGTCAAACTCGGTGCCCTCCCACGAGTTGAGGTCGTGGTTGGTGATCATGTTCATCAGGTAAGTGTCGGCGGGGTAGTCGGCGGCTTGCTTAGCCAGGAGCGAGTCGATGGCCACTGCCGTGGTGACAGGGAATGTGCGCATCGGCTGATCGCCGTTTTTGAAGGAGTATTCCCCCGAAGTGGCGGCGATAGCGCTGAACAGGTCTTTCATGGGCCAGTTATACCCCATGTCGAAGGCGTTGACCTGCAGCTTGGGCTCACTCGCCTCGGCAAGCATGAACAGCTCGGGCTTGACAGCCTGCAGCTGCACGCGCGCCTCATCCCAGAAGTCAACCGGCACCTCCGAGGCCACATCGCAGCGATAGCCGTCGACACCTACTTCGGTGAGCCAGAATTTCAGTGCGTCGATCATCCCCTTGCGCATAGCGGGGTTGCTGTAGTCGAGCTTATACACGTCGGTCCAGTCGTAGGGGCCATACATCTTGCCATCCTTATCCTTGGCATACCAGTCGGGGTGCTGCTTCACCCAGGGGTTGTCGCATCCGGTGTGATTGGGCACCCAGTCGAGTATCACCTTCATTCCCAGGTCGTGGGCTTGACGCACCACCTCCTTAAACTCGTCGATTGTGCCATATTCGGGGTTAAACGCTTTGTAATCCTTTACAGCGTAGTAGCTGCCGAGCTCCCCCTTGCGGTTGAGCTCGGAGATGGGGTGGACGGGCATAAACCACAGGATGTCAACTCCCAGCTCCTTGAGCCGCGGGAGCTCCTTGGCAAAATCGGTCACTTTGCCAGTATCGGTATACTGTCGCATATTCACCTCGTAGATTACAGCATTGCGGCTCCACTGAGGGTGCTTAACCGTGGTGGGTGCCGCTGCGTGAACCTGAAACAGCGACGCCACCATCGAGGCTATCGCCGAAAAGACTGCAAAACGCTTCATATAAGTCGGATAGTTTAAATGGTTACTACTCCTTGTGCGGCAGGCGCGTGCTTTGGGGCACGGCCGCCGATTACCGTGACAAAGTTACCACTTTTATGCAAAGTAACACCAAAAACTCTCCCGCAATCCACCCCACCCCATCAAAATCATGGAGTGTGAAAAAACATTTCACACTTTTATCATCGGCAGTCTGCGCTTTATTTATACTTTTGCATCGCAAAACCGAAGAGAGAATGCATCCCGACGGTTGGGAAGATTACATCTCCTTGGCAATTCGGCTCCGGCTGAAAGGGATGGTAACGGCTATTCTTCCCCGGCTTAAAGCCATAATTAAACACATACTGTTGCGTCCCGTTTGCAATATTGATTTTATCCGTGTCGGATGTGTGTCGTTGAGGTAAGATTCCTTGGCGCAGGCACAGCGGTATGGTAAGGATGAATATGCTATGGACAAGACCGAATCTTTATCCGGTGCAAAACCGGTTTTCATTGGGAAAATAATCGAGATGGAACTGCGCCGTCAGGAGCGCACCGTCACATGGCTAAGTCGCAAGATTCATTGCGACCGACGCAACGCCTACAACATCTTCTCGCGCACCAGCATCGACACAGAGCTTTTGTATAAATTAAGCATCGCATTAAACACCGACTTCTTTGCCTACTTTTCCGCAAGTTTACAACATGTTGTAAATCAGACTTCTACCCCCCCCCGCATCAGACACCTCCATAAAACGAACCGATTTTTTCCGAGAAAATTTATTTCACACCTCTGTGAAATATCGCATCACACCGGCGGCATAAAGAATGGATGTAATGAGCGTAAATTTGCATCTTGAATAAGTATAATTAAAAAAACCAACTAAAAGGAAACCTAAATGGCAAAGAAATCAGCAATTTCAGGAGAATACATCATCACAGTTGAAGATTCGGGCACAGTACGCGTCCTCAAAATCTACGATAACGTCAAAGGTTCGCTCCGTGAGTGTGCTGAGGCCAAGGGATTTGAATTCGACCCCGACTGGACTACACGCCAGTTTGGCTCGAAGCTCATCAAGGAGTTTGGTGAAGGCAATCAGGCCGAGATTGGCGAATACACAATAGTTAAGCGCGAAAATAGCTCTATCGAGACCTATCGCACCTATGCCAACACATTAGGCGCTTTGCGTGAAATCGCAGCCAACGTGGGATTCGAAATCAACGAAAATTCAAACACACGCAATAACGGCTCGAAACTCGTTGATTTCATCAACGAAAATAAGTAACCCCGCTTTTCTCTGCTGAGCAGTAACCTTCCTTAGCGACCCGAACTTCATCAAGCTCCGCAGCCGCTCACTCAAAAAACGCTACGCATGACGCTCATACAACAGCTTGCAGAGACCATTACCACGTTCGTTGAGCATCAGCAGGAGCTGATGTTCAATGAACGCGATTTCCAGATGCAGCTGGCTGTGGCTTTGCGGGCATCAGGAAACTTTGACGACGTGGAGGTGGAATATTTCATTCCCAATAAGGTGGCAACTTCCAAAGGCTATGAATGGGATAGCGATCTGCGTCTTGACATAGTGGTGGAGAGCGACGGAAAATACGCGGTTGTGGAGTTGAAATACCCTACTAAACGCATTGTCACCGATATCCGGCGGTTCGATACGCTACTCCCGGGAGTGGAAATCGTGAAAAATCATGGCGCTCAGGACATCGTAAGCTATAATTTCTGGAAAGATGTGCGCCGCATTGAGATAATAAGGGCTCTTTTCCCCGACAGCGTTGTAGGCGGAATAGCCGTGATGCTCACCAATGAGCTTTACTATACCCGCGGGCCGCGCCAGGGTTCGATATGCGAAGCTTTTTCCACAGCCGACGGCAGAACCGACATACATGGGCTATTGCAATGGGCACGCCCCACTGCCACATCCAAAGGATTGCCCGCTTTCTCGTTAGACGGTCGATATTCTTTGAAATGGCATAGCACTGAAATAGAAAATCACAAATTTTATTACACCTTAATAAAAATATAATATGGCAGTAAAGACTACCGCTTCTGGCAAGATGGATAAACGCACCAAGGAGTATAAGGAACTCAAGGAGCGCCTTGCCAAAGCACGCGCCGCCAAGGCGAAATCATCAGCCCCCAAGAAGCAGACCTCCAAGCTGAAGAGGACAGCTTCAGGCAAGGTCGACAAACGCACCAAAGAAGGTAAGGCCATAGCCGCGCGCATGGCTAAGGCTCGCAAGGCCAAGAACTCTCTCGCCAACCGCTTGAAACGTCTATTCAAATAACTAAATTCTAAAAATTATGAAAACACCCACTATAACCCTCGGCTCTATTTTGGCCGCAATCATATGGGCTGATGGAGAATACTCGGAAGTGGAGCACACCATTATCGGCGAGATCGCCGAGGCCCTCGGAATTCCTGAGAAAGAACTGTCAATGAACATCACCGCCGCCCTCGTCGAACTCAAAAACATGGACGAGGAGCAGGCCACCGACTTCGCAGTGAAGCACGCAGCCAAGGTCAACGATGAAGAGACCGGCGAAGTTTACCAGGCCCTCCTGCAGATGGCCCTCTGCGACAACGTGCTCACATATGGCGAGGTGCACAATCTACTCGCCCTTGCCGAGGCCCTTGACATCGACCAGGATGCTGCTGTGCTCATGCTCTGCGACCTCGTGAAGACCGAGCCCGAACTCGAAGTGTCATTTGAACCCGAAGAAGAATAAACCCAATGGCAAGCAAAATTAAGGTTTACGGCAAGGCTCAGAACCGCACAGCCCTTGGCATTGCCCATGCATATGCGGTGATGAATCCCTACGCCACTCTTGACGACTTACGTAAAGCATTCCCCAATTCAATCTGCCCCGACAAGGGTGTACCTGAAAACTTCCTTCCCCTGGATGAGGCCGAGAAATATAACGAAAAGATGAGCCTCTACTTCGCCAAGCCCGACGAAGTAATCGAGCTTCAAGATGGCTCTAAGATTGCTCTGGCTCAGGTATGGTCAAAATCCTCTTTCGACCGCATTGTGGAGCAGGGCAAGCGCTACGACGTGGAGGTTGCCGAGTTTGAGAAGACCATGAAGGGTGAAAAAGGTGGCTACCGCCTGGAATATCTCCACGGCTATGTCCCCCCCGTGCTCGCTCCGGTCGAGGAGAAGAAGAAAAAGAGCAAAGCATGGCTCTGGATACTGCTGCTCCTCTTGATTGCTGCCGGCGTGATCGCTTACCTTCTCACTCGCACACCCGAGGTGGTGGAGAAAAAAGTTGAAGTTGAGAAGGAGGTTGTGGTTGAGAAGGAGGTTGTGGTCCGCGATACTGTCTATGTGCAGCAGGTGGAGGAGATTGAGGCTATATTCAACGCCGCTCAGTTTGAACTGGGTAAAGCCGACCTCAACGACGACGCAAAGCTTGCCCTTAATGACCTCGCCAAGGTGATGAAGCAGAACCCCGAGCTGCGCCTGCGCATCGAAGGTCACACTTCGGCCGAAGGGGATCCGGCCTTGAACCAGACTCTCTCGGAGGCCCGCGCACAGGCCGCCGTGGATTTCCTTGTCAACAAAGAGGGTATCGACACATCGCGCCTTGAAGCTACCGGTAAAGGTAGCTCCGAACCCAAGGATCCCGAAAACCCTACATCCGACGTGAATCGTCGCACCGAATTTGAAATTCTGTAACATTTAAGAAATGGATTTATCGCAATTTAAAGATGCTTACGATGCCGTAGGAGGCGTTGACGGAATCAAAAAAGGGATATCGTCCGTGTCTTCCCTACTTTCCAAAAAAGAAAAAGATGGTGTCAAAGAATCGGCTAAGCATAAGCAGATAAATAATACCGAAAAATCGGCCTCTCAGCCTGGATTATATAGCCCTGAACTTGAAAAGTTGATTACCATGGTGCTGGAAGGTGGCGAAGTGACTGACCGGGAGATGGAGATTCTATTGACTCGTGCTGAAAAAGAGGGCGTAGACCCTTTCGAATTTGAGCTCGTGATAAAGAAACGCCTGCGCCAACAAAAGGAGCAAATCGAACGGCTTAAGAACCCGGTGACAGCCATTTCCGAAGCTTTTAAGATGGCTGAAGCAATGGCTAAGGAAGGAAAAGCGATTGTAAATGGCGATGCATTATCCAGTGTGCTGTCATTGATCCCCGGCGTGGGTCAGGTGGGTGCAATAGGAGGGCTCGCTGCAAGCCTGATTAAGACGCCTTCGAATTTGAATGCGCTGAAAGCTGAAATCATCAGCAAAGCAATAATCCCGGAGGAAGAGTCGTATCTTTCTGATTTTATGCTTTTCTGTTATACACAGAGAGAGGTTGATATCGAAAAGAAGAGGTCGCGCATGATGTCTGCCTCAGGCTTACTGTCGGATATGACCTTAGGGGCTTCATTGGACCTTATTCCCATCTGGACCACCAAGATCAACCAGCTGATCGGACGTGCACGCATCCTTTACCCTCAGAGTGAACTGATCAAAAATACGATATCCCAGGTTTATGAATCGCCTGCCACCCGTCTGAGAAAAGCGAAATCGCGCGACTTTGGTACTTTTATATTTGAATTGCATTCTTTGGTGGCGCCTGAAGATAACCAGGAGCTGCTTGAAGTCGTAGCCTTCCTTTTTGAGAATTCATCTGAAGATGAATACATTAAAGATGCTCACCATCAAATGTATAAAGCGGCTGAGCGTCGGTTTGCAGGAAACTCTGAGTTGACGAAACAATTAAAACAATATCGAGTAAAAAAATTTGGATTTTTTTAAATTATAAAACTATGGCAGAATTCAAGATTGACGGCCGCATGAAAGTGAAAGGCCTGAAAGAAAAGTTCAAAGAGACTTTCGGTCTCACACTGCGTGTTTACACCACACTCACCTGCAAGTCACCGGCCAAGGATGACGCCACCCTCGCATCAATCCGCGCAGAGGGCGCCAAGGGTGGTGAGATCACCGTAGGCTCCAACCGCAAGGTGGGCAGCTTCGAGAAGATGGTGGCCGATGCCTACGGTATCGGAGTGCAGGTTGCAAATGCTGACAACACCAAGCTCTCCAACGACGACGACACCCTCGCCGCCGCAGCCAAGAAGTAAAGCAATTTAAGATTGGCAAATGATAATAGGGGGGGGATGTATAACACCCCCCCTTTAATAATTTTTGATTTCACCATGAGTACAAAAGCCTACTATCAGAAACAGATCATAGATCTCCGCGCAAGAATAGCCCGCGAAAAGGAGGCGATGAAACGGGATAATGAATCGTATGCCCGACTCATTAAAAGCGCTTCAACACCCTCAACAAAAGCGTCGTATAGAAAAAGTAAAGTCGACAAGGCCGAGAGCCACAAGCGCGCCATTGAGTCGATCAAACGGCAGATAGCCCAGGCTCAGCTCAACAAAGCGCGCGCTTCTAAATAAAGGTAGATATGGGTGCATTTTTCAAGTCTTTCTGGGGTCAATTAGGGAGAAGCACTGGCAAGCGCGTGAGCAATGCCATTTATGGAGATAAGTGGGCCACTCCATATCGTGTAGCCGTAAATAAGTCAAATGATAAACAAGATAAGCGCAGCCGGTCGCATAGGGGAAAAAGAGTGGGAAAAAACAACCGAAACAGATACACCTACTCTGATTATGCCACCCGGCAAAGTTCGCCCAAGAAGCGCTCCTACAAATGGCTCTATTGGCTGGGAGGCTACATATTATTTGCCGGAACTTACAGCGCCATCATTAACCCGAACAAAGATGATGTAGTGCTTATCATAATGCTGTGGGTGGTGGTCATAATATATCTTTTATATAAAAATCATCGAAGCCGCAGATGAAATTAAAACAGGATATTCTTTCTTTTCGCCGTAAATTAGGATTAGTGTTTGACGACAACCTCAGCACACGGCAATGGTATAACATTGTCGACTGGGTTATCGTCTTTATGATATTGTTAAGCTCAGTCGAGATATTCCTGGCCACGCTTCCCGTAGGGCCCGAGATGCAGCGCATTCTGAACATCATCAACGAGGTGACCCTGTGCTTCTTTATTGTTGAGGTGACCCTACGCATATGGGCGGCCCCCGAGCAGAGCCCGAAATACAAGGGGATTAAAGGGCGTATACGCTACTGCTTCACATTCTACGGCTTTATCGACTTGATCTCCACCTATCCTTTTTTGATTCAGTATTTCGTGCCCCTGTCGGCCAAAGGGCTTAAAGTGCTCCGCACGGCGCGTATTATACGAGTGTTTCGCATCACGCGCTATGCCCGCAGCTTTAATCTCCTGTCCGACACCATCCGCGAGAAGAAGAACGAGCTGATTGTGTCGATGCAGTTTCTCGTGATCGTCACCTTCATCCTCTCCATCCTGCTGTATGTATATGAGCATGACGCGCAGCCCGAGGTATACGACAACGGCCTGCGGTCGGTGATATGGGCTTTCGCGCAGTATATCGGCGACCCGGGGCAGTTTGCCGACACGCCCCCTGTAACCGTGGCCGGCCGACTCATAGCCTGCCTTGTGGGTGTAATGGGGATTGCCATCGTGGCCGTGCCAGCCGGTATACTGGGCGCGGGATTCACAGAGGCCATAGAAAACCGGAATAAGAGCGAACAGATCTCAGAAAACTCAGAAAAACTCTGCGCCGCTTTCGAGCGCAAACTTGACCGCCACACAGGCTATCAGATTGTGCCCCCATTTAAAAACCTGACGTTCCTTCAGGCACGGTTGGCTATGAAGGAAGATGAGATAATCGAGGCCGTTACATCGCATGAAGCACCCAACTTCCGCCTTGTAAGCACTGCCACCACAATACCGCACAGCAAAATTGCGGTAGATAATCTTGCCATAGAGCATTATGTGATTAACCGCCCCTACGGGCTCTGTATCGACCGCCAATCGCGCATCACGATTGTGTCACCGTCGAGCAATATCGACGCCGGCATCAGCAATTTTTCGTTTTATGTAGCCCTGATAGGCAATTTCAACTACATTTCCAGGGAGATTGGGTCAACCGTGCCATATCGGTCGGTTTTTGTACATAATCCCGACAACGAGCCAGAGGAATATATGAGTTTTGCCGCCGACCTCGAAAAACTCGCCTCACGCCCTGGAGCCTGGACATTGACCCTACTTGTGGCCAGCGGTGCATTGGAACCGGAATACCCCGAGCAACTGCATTTCGGCGCAGGAGGCAAGAAAGGTGATGAAACCCTCGACGGCGAAAATCTCCTAATCAACGACAAAGAGACTTACCGCAAGCTCTACGAGGAGATGTCGAGAGTGATGAAAGAGGAATTCGAGCTCACCACGGAGCACCAGCGTCGTCACGACACATCAAATAAGAACCTGGTATTGCGAAAGATTAACGCACCTGAGGCCAACCATATCGTGCTCCGCATCGAGTGGCACAAGATACTGTGGGATGATCGGCGCATCCAGCTGGCAAAGGCCATAGCCCAAGTGATGAAGGGGGTGATCGAGGGGGAAACGCTCGACCCTCCGGCCATACTCAAGAAAAAGGCCCTCGGCTACGACGGGTATCTACCGTGACACCTTCTTAGCGCAGGCGTAGGGTTTGGCCGATTTTGAGCTTGGCGTTGGTGTTAATGCCGTTGAGCTTGCAGATCTGGCGAACCGACACACCGTTGTGAGTGGCGATGCGACTGAGCGAGTCACCCTTCTTCACCTTGTAGGTTTTTGAGCCTTTGCTCTTGGCTGTGCCATTGTTCTTCTGATTTTTGGCTTGCTCCTGCATGAAGCGCTGTTGGTGCTCCTGGTTGGCCTTGGGGTCGAAATTACGAGCCTCGGTGTAGGTGTTCTTGTTGAACACGTATTCGTCGGTGTGCACTGTCTGGTTGGCGAAGTCGAATATAGCCGAGGGGTTGATGGCGTAACCCATGAAGCGTGTCTCGAAGTGGAGATGTGAGCCGAATGAGCGTCCGGTGTTGCCGGCCAAAGCAATGGGCTGACCGGCTTTGACGGTTTCGTCGGGCTTTACGAGAAATTTTGACAGGTGGCCGTAGATGGTTTCGAGCTCGTTGCTGTGACGGAGCACGAGATAGTAGCCGTAGCCTTTTCGCTCGTACTTGGCCAGACGCACTTTGCCGTCGAATGCGGCATAGATGGTGTCGCCGGTAGCTGCCTTAAGGTCGATACCCTTGTGCATTCGCTTGAAGCGGGGGCGGTAGCCGTAGGGAGAGGTAACGTAGCCGGGGCAAGGCATTGCGTAGTTGCTTACATTGATTTTGCGGCTTTGGGGCACCTCGACGTTCTTGTAGGGGTTGACGCTCTGCGAGTCCCATCCCTCGGTGTAGATGTCCATTTCGGGCTCCTCTTCTTCGGCGAAGAGGTGCTCGAGGTATTGGCTGGTGCCGTCGGTGGTGATGCGGTTGCCAATATTCACCTGGCCCGCTATAAGGTTGTTATGTTGCTGGTTGTGTTCGGAAGGTAGCTTGTATTCTTGCGCAAACATAGTGCCCGATGCAAGAGTCATCAGCGACAGTACGGTTGCTTTTATTTTATTAATGAGCATTAGAGTTATAAGGTGATTGAGAGGTTTATTTGTTGGAGATTCAAGAGGAATGGAGGTAAGCGTTAGTCGGTAATTTCATCGGCGCCGTATACGGCATCAAGACTGGCGTAGGTGTAGTCGAAGATTTCGCCGTGGCGGAAGAAGCGTTGCAGCTCAATCTGGGCGTTGTCGGGGGTGTCGGACGCATGCACGATGTTCTGCTGGCCGCTCATCGAGTAGTCGCCGCGGATGGTGCCCGGGGCAGCCTTGCGGCCATTGGTCACGCCGGTCATGGCGCGCACCACCTCCACTGCGTCAACACCGGCGAGGCACATCACGATTACCGGGGTGGCCATCATCGATTTCACCAGCGAGGGGAAAAATGGCTTATCGACCAAATGGGCGTAGTGCTCGCGGAGTATCTGCTCATCGAGCTGCATCATCTTCATACCGGCGATAATGAGGCCCTTTTCCTCGAAACGATTGATTATTCTGCCGCAGAGTCTACGGTCGACTCCCGACGGTTTGATTATGACTAAGGTTTGTTCCATTGCTCGGTTTATTATTGTCAGTCGGTAAAACTTGACGTTCAAAGGTAATCAATTTCAGCCGATTACCATAACTTTTAGCGCATGTTTTAGGTTATTTTAGTACTTAATGCATTTTTACATAATCACATAACATTGTGTATTATTGGCATTTATGTCGGTTTTCAATGTTCAACTTATTTATTTTTTTAACATTTCGTAATCTTTTGCCCTTTTTAGTAAATAGTTGTACCTTTGTAGCCGACTGGCGCTGAAATCAACGACCAGCCACACAATTATTTAACCATCTGACTATGAAGATTTTGCTACTTGGCTCAGGCGGCCGCGAAAGTGCCCTGGCCTGGCGTATGTCACAAAGCTCTCTATGCGAGGAGCTGTTTATCGCCCCGGGCAATGGGGGCACGCATGCCTATGGCACGAATGTGGACATCTCACCTCTCGATTTTGAGCAGATACGCGGTTTCGTAGAGTCACGAGGCATCGACATGATAGTGGTGGGCAACGAAGATCCCCTGGTGGCCGGGATATACGACTATTTTGAGCATGACCCGGTGCTGGTGGTAGGTCCGTCGCGCATGGGAGCGCAGCTCGAGGGGAGCAAGGATTTCGCCAAGCGGTTTATGACCGATCACAACATACCCACAGCCCGCTACCGATCATTCACCGCCGACACAATCGATGATGGCTACCGATTTCTGGAGACGCTTCGCCCTCCCTATGTGCTCAAGGCCGACGGCCTCGCAGCCGGCAAGGGGGTACTTATCGTCGACTCGCTCCAGCAGGCCAAGAAATCGCTTGACGATATGCTGTCAGGCATGTTTGGCAAGTCATCGGCCACAGTGGTGATTGAGGAATTTCTCGACGGCATAGAGTGCTCAGTGTTTGTGCTCACCGACGGCAACGGTGGATACCGCGTGCTCCCCGTGGCCAAAGACTATAAGCGCATAGGCGAGGGTGATACGGGGCTCAACACCGGCGGAATGGGAGCAGTGAGCCCGGTGCCATTTGCCGATGCTGCCTTCATGCAGAAGGTCAACGACCGCATCATACTACCCACCATCAAGGGGCTGGCCAAGGAGGGTATCACCTACCGCGGCTTCATATTCCTGGGTCTAATCAACGTAGGGGGAGAGCCGATGGTAATAGAATATAACGTGCGCATGGGCGACCCTGAGACCGAGGCCGTGATGCTCCGCATAGACTCCGACCTGGTAGAGCTGCTCCGCGCCGCCGCCCAGGGGCACCTCGGCGACCTGGAGCTGCGCGAAGACCCGCGGGCCGCTGTCACCGTCATGGCCGTGTCGGGCGGGTATCCTGGTTCTTATCCCAAGGGTAAGGAAATCACTGGCAACCTTCACCCCGATGGGTCGATACTCTTTCACGCCGGCACCACCACCGACAAGCAGGGTCGTACCCTGACATCAGGTGGCCGCGTGATCGCAGTGAGCTCGCGTGGCGACTCAATCGCCGACGCTCTCGCCACAAGCTACCGCAACATGGAGGCTTTCGGGTTTGACGGTCGCTACTTCCGCCGCGACATAGGCCAGGATCTGTTAAAGTGACACTCACCCCCACTCCATGAAGCCAGCAATGATTACCCACTACATGCACACCCGAGGAGGGGTTGTGCTGCTGTGGCTTGTGGCCATTGCCTGCTCTTACCACGCCATGACCCACGAGGCAGTGATCCCGCTTCAGGGACAAGGCGGACTGGCACTCCCATCGGCCAACACCTGGCTACCGGGGGGTAGCTGGGCATCGTGGGGAGCCTCAATGTGCGTGAATGCGCTTGTGGCCATTTTGGCCATCGTCATCAACCGCACATTCAATGTGCTCCGCTCTATGACGATGCTCTTCGCCGGTCTTTACCCGGTGATGATGATGAGCACACCATCACTGCTGGGGCAGCTCTACGGAGGCACAATACTTGCTCTTGCCGTGGTGATGACGCAGATGATACTCTACGCCATCTACGCATCGCCCGGTAGCACCCGCCAGGTATTCCTGATATTCTTCATAATGTCGCTTACGGCGCTGGCGTGCCGCGCAGCACTGTTCTACCTGCCGGTACTGCTGTTAGGATGCGTGCAGATGCGCGTGCTCCAGTGGAGGTCATTCCTGGCTGCTCTTCTTGGAGTAATCACCCCGGTGTGGATATTACTGGGCTTCGGCATCATCTCAATCGATCATTTCACATGGCCACACCTTGAGAACGCTCTGCCAACACTCACTTCCGACGACCTCCCACCACTGATAGTCACCGTGGGCTTCACCATGCTCATAGGGGTGCTGGCCACACTCGCCAACCTGGTGAAAATGATAAGCTACAAGGCGCAGATACGAGCGTTCAACGGCTTTATAACCATCATTCTTGTCGCCACCGCCGCGCTGATTTTCTTCTACCTGGAGGATGCGCTGATATTAGTGCCGCTGCTCAATATGTTTGTGGCCATCCAGCTTGCCGGATTTTTCGGCAGGCACTCCGAGTCGCGCCACGGCTTCCTACCCATCTGGGGGCTGGTGCTCATCTACTTCCTGCTGTACCAATGGACCCTATACACGTAATAGTCGAAGACAAGATACCCTTCATCCATGGGGTGCTCGATCCCTACTGCCGCGTAAGCTACCTCCCCGCCAACGCAATTGACGCCGCGGCTATGAGCCATGCCGACGCACTGATAACGCGCACACGCACACGCTGCGACGCCAGGCTGCTCGAATCGTCGCGATGCCGCTTTATCGCCACCGCCACCATAGGGCTCGACCATATCGACCTGGAATACTGCCGAAGCCGGGGCATCACAGCCGTCAACGCTCCGGGGTGCAACGCTCCCGCTGTGGCTCAATGGGTGCTCGCTTCGGCCCTGCGGCTGCGTAGCCATGAGCCGCAGTCGCTCACAATGGGCATTGTAGGCGTAGGGCATGTGGGTGGCCAACTCGCATCATGGGCCCGCCAACTCGGCTACCGGCTCATGCTTTGCGACCCTCCCAGAGCTCGAAAGGAAGGGGCCGACCAATTCTCAACACTCGACGAAATAGCCCGCGAGGCCGATATCATCACCTTTCACACACCACTGACCCACAGCGGCCCGGACGCAACCTATCATCTTGCCGGAGAACGTTTTTTCGAGTCGCTCGAGCGGCGACCGCTGGTGATGAACGCCGCACGCGGGGCTGTGATGGATACCCAAGCCGCCATCCGCGCCATCGAGCAGGGGCGGGTGAGTGCTACGGCCATCGACACCTGGGAGGGGGAGCCGTCAATCAACCCACGGCTGCTACATCTCGCCGACATCGCCACCCCCCACATCGCAGGCTACTCGCTCATGGGCAAAGTACGTGCCACTGCCATGTCGCTCAACGCCTTCACCGAATACTTCCGACTGCCGCGGCTCCTCCCCGCGGGCGAGCAAGTCAAGGCTCCCACTGCGGTCGTCACCCCCTCGATGATACTCTCAAGCTACAACCCTATGGCCGACACCGCAGCACTCAAAGCCACGCCCAGCACCTTCGAGCACCAGCGTGACTTCTACCACCTCCGCCCCGAGCCCTGACCCCACGCAAACCAGCTCCGTATAGCGAGGCGCCCGGCCAAACGGTAGGGATGTACCACGGTACATCCGCATAACACAATAATTTATTGGCTTTTCGGATGCACCATGGTGCATCCCCACACACTAACGCCCCACTATCCGGAGCAATGTATAATACCTGCGGAGCGGCGGCGTATCGGGCTGCACATGGGGCGGAGCGAGTGTGGGTAATGGGTATCTTTTTCGACCTCTTCGCAAACTTTAACGGAGTTGACATTGTTTAGCATTTACAGCTCTACAATTGTCCAACATCACATAAGGCTTGAATAATGAAAAAGATACTACTCACTCTCAGTGTCGTACTCATCTCAATGTCGGCTCATGCCGACCTGCGCGAGACACTCACCAATCTCATACGCCAAACCAAGACTGAACAGTCGGCTGATAAACATGACACCTTCAAGCTGAGTCAACATAAGCAAGACTCTATCGTCAACTCAATCAGCAGCCAATATGCAAAGGGTAAAATTTCGGCCGATAGCGTGATAAGCCTTGCGCTATATCACAAGGCGGGAAGCCCAGAAGTGGCCGAACGGTGTCTTAAGCCCATCGCATCGGCAGGCAACCGTCGAGCCATCACAGAGCTTGGATCACTCTACGCACTCACTCCTCAGTTTAAGAGCAAAGCTTCTGAGGGCATCAAACTGCTGCAATCGGCGGCCAACGCCGGCGATAACGATGCCTACGCTTATCTCGGGCTGTATTACTACACTCACAATGATTTCAAGAAAGCGAAGTCTTGTTTCGATAAATGCCAGCCAATGAGCTTTGGGTTTGGCAACACGGCTTTAGGGGGCATGTATCTGCAAGGACGGGGTGTGAAAGAAGATATTCCACTGGCAAGAGAGTATTTTCACAAGGCTGCGCTCCAGGGATACCCGCGCGGGGCGAGCCTGTATGGGCACAACCTTCGCGTCAACGGCGGCGGACCCGCCAACCTGCCCGAATCATTCTTCTGGATATATATAGCCAGCGACCTGGGCGACGATCTGGCCCGCGCCTCACTGGGACAGAAACTTAGCGGAGAAAACTTAGGTGAAGGTGAAGAGGCCGAGGATGCCGAGCTGGCCCTTTCGTTGATTGCCACCGCCAACACGCAGCACCTTACGAAAGATCCGATATATAAAGATGGCTTCCTGGCGGGACTTAAAGCCAAAGAGACTGCCGCCGAAAATGGCGACGACTGGGCTCGCTTCTACCTCGGAAGCATGAACTTCAACGGCGATTTTCTCAATCAGAACTATACACAGGCTTTACGGTACTATCTACCGATAGCCTCCAACGGTAAACTACCGCGCACGCTGCTTGCACTGGTCAACTCTCGACTGGCATATATGTACAAGAATGGCAAAGGCACCAAAGCCGATCAAGCCAAGGCCCACCACTATGCCACGGCTGCTGCAAGGTATGGCAGCATCGGGGCTTACAAGATGGTAGAACACTTCTGATACATCACCGATCAAAAAAACAACGGGTCAGGTAGCCTTAAATGCGCTATCTGACCCGCTGATTATGTATTGACTACTCCTTATTTATCAGAAGGGGAAGTTAATACCGAAGTTGAGCGAAGCGTTGGAGCTCAGTGGCACAAACTGCTTGGCTACCTTGCCCATGGTGTGATCCATGCCCAGGAACAGGTTAAATCCCTTGGTATGGGCGTTGAGGAGCCAACCGAATGATGTGCCGTAGGTTGAGAAAGCTACGTTGATGTCGGCCGAGAACGCCTTGACCGGGGCAACGTTGGCCGAGAAGCGGGCCTCCGACCATGTGTAGCGTCCGGCGAGACGTGTGGAGCTGAGAAATCCGAAATGGAGCTTGCGGTACATCGGCAGCTCGTAGCGGCCACCGATGTTGAGGGTTGCGGCCATAGCGCGTGAGCGCGAGCCGGCAATGCCGTTGTCGCTGAGCTGGTACAGGTCATCGAGGTTCTCCTTGAAGCGATCCCACTCGTGGTCGAACGAGTTGGGAGCATCGTCATCGGCGTTAAACACATATGCGTCGGTGTTGAATGTGCGATCGCCATTGGTCGATGCCACTTTGGTGTCGCTGAAGGTGATCCATCCCAGGTCGAGCAGAGCCAGAGAGAAGTCGAAGTCGCGCCAGCGGTATGTGGCACCGAGGTCGAAGCTCATACCGAAACCGTTGGGCGACACGCTGCCGTCGCCATCCATGTTCACGCCGCTCACATATTCTTTGCCCTGGTCGTTAATCTTGGTGTCGTATTGCAGCTTGCCGAGATTGGCGTAGATTTCAGCATTGGTTGTTGCCGTCCATGCGTTTTCGCCAAGGGTAAGGTGTGCCTTGTTGAAGTTGGCGTCGATATTGGCCATACCGATTAGAAACTTCACGCTTCCTCCTACACGCAGACCGGGCAGTGCTTTGATGTCGCGGGAGTGGTTGAAGGCTATTTCACCCCAACCGGTAGCGCGGGCGGCCATGTCGGAGATGTCGTAGGTAGTGTTGGTTATGCCCTCCTTGGCCAGCGAGAACAGTGCCTTGGGTATTATGGCGTTAACGCCGGCACATGCATTGAGCGACACGGTGTTGTAGCCGCCAAACGCTTTGAAGCCGGCCGACATGATATTGATCTTGACGTCGGCACCGATACGGTTCTTGTCTTTAAGGTTGCCCATCACCTCGGCTGCGCTGATGTTGGGGTTGGTGAACAGAGCGGTGCGGCCATTGACGTTGTATAGCACGCTCGACAGGTGCAGGTTGCCGCGCATGGCCACGTTGATATTACCCAGCGCCGGCATTGACACGAAACTGTTGTCGTTGCCAAAAGCGGGGTTCATCGTATAGCGGTAAGTATAATCATCGAGGAAGTAACCCGAGTTGGTGGTCTGTGCCGACAACTGGGCGGCGGCAAGAAAGCCACCGATAGCGATAGTAATTAATTTGCGCTTCATTTGTCTTTCTTGTTTTTAGAGTTCTTTTTCATAAAAGCCTGAGACTTTTACGCGGATGTTTTTAAGTACGATTGATTCGGAGGGAGCGAGGGGTTCGCGGCCTGCGCTGTTGAGCCTGGCCACGAATACCACACCGTCGAGGTGCTGCACGGTGCCTGTCATAGTGATGGTGACTGGCTCATCGGTGGAGTTGGCCGAAATCTTCGATGACGAGATCGTGACGCCCGGTATGCGCTTACCTTCCACATCGATGGGATAAGCCGTGAGCTCACCATCAAATTGCAGCATATTGGTAACGTTGAGCGATACCGACAGGCTTGTGATGGTCAATGCGTCAACGTCCTCATCGTTCCATCCGTCCTCGGTGGTGGTGTATACTATGGTCGAACCGTCGTTCAGTGCCAAGGGCGCTATGAGCTCGTATTTGCCCTCAGCACCAGGGAGATCCACGCCCAGCTTGAAGTCATTTACCGTCTGGCGGGGCACGATGGGGTTTACAACCTTGATATTGATTTGCGATGGCAATCCCGACTCCTGAACATTGGCAGGGGGAGCGAGCAGGTTGCTCAGCGACGGGAAACCGATGAAGGTGAGATTCTGGGCAAAATCAGCCGGAACGTTGAGCGAGCTGCCATCCTCAGGAGCGAGCACGAAGTTGTAGGGACCGTCGACACCCTTGTCGTAACCCACATTGATGTCGCTCAGAGGGGTGAAGTCGGTCACGCCCCAGTCCTCGCGCTGCGAGCTGAGCATCAGGCCAGCCGAGTACGACAGACGTTCGCCACCTACGGGATTGTTGAGCTGCAGGTATATCTGAGGGTTGGCGAGCTTGAGCACCGTGCCGTCACCCTTGAGGAATGTGGGTACATCGCTGAGGCTTACGGGGTCGATGTCAAAACCGTCGAATTTGTACTCGATTACACCCGAGAATGCCGTCACTTCGAGGTCGGTCAGAGAATAGTCGGCGGTGAAGCCCAGCTTGGCTGGCATAATGGCGTGAGTGCCGTTGATCACCTTCGACACGATGGTGAGCTTGCCCGACAGCACCTTGAAAGCGCCGGGGAAAACAAGTGTGTGGTCGGCCGAAACGGCAACGCCGTTGGCTGCAAGATTGATCTTGCTTGCAGTTACCCACACGTCGGTCGACGATCCGTTGATATTATGACGATCGATAGTCCACAGACCGGTTGCGGGATCATATTCACCCACCGACGTTGTGGCGGTCATACCCTTGGGCAGCTCAATCACCATATCCTCGAAGTACTGGCGGTCGACAATGTCGTCGATGCCCACACTGGCAAGATGCACGCGGAACACCACGTCGCTCACCGACACCGAAGTGACATTGATGATCGACTCATCGATCTTACCGGCATCGTAAGTGAAATTGTTGCCCATCTCCGACAGATTGTAGACGTAAGTAGCCGCCGGCAACATCGAGCCCGCACCGGTAATTTCATCGAATACGCGGCTGCTCGACGACAGTGTTGGAGCCTTCGCCGTGATTTTTTTGATAAAAATGGGCTTGGAGTCAAATGTTCCAGTCTCGGTTAAGGCATAGAATTCGTTACCGTCGATGGTCACGGCCTTAATTCGGCTGTCCTCCTTGATGTCGAGGATGTCATTGAGCGTGATTGCGTCGATGTTGACCGGGATTGTGAGGTCTTTAACCTCGAAACGCGAAGTAGTGTCGATGTCTGATAAATCGTATTTATCGTCGACACAACCGGTTAGCGCTACTCCTAACACAATGGTGGGGAGCAGGATTCTTGGATTTGGTCTCATTAATTGGTTATTATAAAATTAGTATTTTCCGTTGCAGTGATGTCCATGCGATTGATGCGCCCATCAAATAGACCCACAAAATTAATGCAATTTGCTGATTTAACAAAGTTTAAACATATTTTTCCCACAAAACATGCTTGGATCACTTCAGCGCAGCGGCATAGCACCCTCGCCTGACGGGTTTTCGGCTGCACCATGGTGCAGCCCTACCACTTGGCGACACCGTAATGCGGTGCCCCGGCCAAACACGATGGCGACACCGCGATGCAGACACCATTGCGTCCGACCAGTCCTACACGTCTGACAGACCCGATATGTACTGAAAGCCGCGGCCCGGGGTGGGGTCGCGGCTTCGTGGTGTTTATGGGGGTGATAAAGTTTAGTCGATTGCTTCGTCGGCTTTGTAGCCACCCATTTCGCGGATTGCGTTCTTGAGCATGGTGTACTGCTGGAACAGGTGGTTGACGGGTACTTCATCCTTGGTGTAGTCGTGCATGGGGCTCTTGAGGAAGAAGCTCAGGAAGCGCTGGATGCCGTAGCGGCCCTTGCGGGCTGCGAGGTCGCTCAGCAGCACGAGGTCAAGGCAAAGGGGTGCTGCGAGGATTGAGTCGCGGCAGAGGAAGTTGATCTTGATCTGCATGGGGTAGCCCATCCAGCCGAAGATGTCGATGTTGTCCCAGCCTTCCTTGTTGTCGTTGCGCGGGGGATAGTAGTTGATGCGCACCTTGTGGTAGTAGCCGTTGTGGTCGTTGCCTTCGCCGCCGCAGTTAACGCCGTAGAGGTCGGGCTGATCTTCGGGCACGAGGATGGACTC
>CAZFEU010000026.1:0-31135 GCA_964517875.1 uncultured Muribaculaceae bacterium
CTCACTCCCAAAAACGAGCTTGACGGCACGATGGGCGACCGTCAGGTAGGCCTGCAAGCGCGTCTGATGTCGCAAGCGCTGCGCAAGCTCACCGCCACAATAGCCCGTACCAACACATGCTGCATATTCATCAACCAGCTGCGTGCCAACATCGGCCAGATGTTCGGCCCCGCTGAAACTACAACCGGCGGAAACGCACTGAAATTCTACGCATCGGTGCGAGTTGACATTCGCCCCGGCACACAAATTAAGGATGGCGACGATGTGACCGGCCGTCTTACCAAGGTAAAGGTTGTGAAAAACAAGGTGGCACCCCCATTCAAGAAGTGCGAATTCGACATTATGTTCGGCGAAGGCATCTCAAAGTCGGGCGAAATCGTTGACCTTGGCGTAGAATACGGCATCATACAGAAATCAGGCTCATGGTTCAGCTACAACGGCAGCAAGCTCGCACAAGGGCGTGATGCAGCCAAGCGTGTGATTGCCGACAATCCCGAACTTGCCGATGAGCTTGAGGCTCTGATAACCGAAGCCTTGCACAACCGCGACAGCAAAAAGGGCGCAACTACCACCACCAAGAAAACCGAAACCAAGGATAAACCCGCTGTTGAGCTCCCCGAAGACGAATTTGGCGACATCGACACCGACGATATCGACCTCGACGAGGAATAATCCGCACCCTCTCATTGTGCACGCCCAAAAGGTAGGGACGCTCGGCTCGAGCGTCCCATTATTCACCTGTACTTGGCGTTTACGTATTTGGACGCACGAACCGTGCGTCCCTACAGCAGGGGGGATACGATGGGGGTGGCAGCAGGGTTAGCTGCGTAGCTTGATGAAGAATGTCCAGAGGGCTAGGCCGGCTGAGACGGCGACGTTGAGCGAGTGCTTGGTGCCCATCTGCGGTATCTCGATGGCCGCATGGCAAGCGTTGACCACCTGAGGGTCGACACCGTCAACCTCATGCCCCACCACGATGGCATATTTCGCATCTGGGCGCACTTCGTAACTGTTGAGGGGGATTGACTCCTTCACCTGCTCAAGGGCGCACACGGTGTATCCCTCGCGGCGCAACTCGTCGACAGCATCAATGGTGGTGGCATGGTAGCTCCAGTCCACTGAATTTTCGGCTCCAAGAGCCGTCTTATGTATCTCCACCGACGGCGGGGTTGCGGTGATGCCACACAGGTGAATACGCTCCACAAGAAAGGCATCGGAGGTGCGAAACATCGAACCGATATTGTTGAGCGACCTGATATTGTCGAGCACCAGCCGTAGCGGCAGCTTGCTCATGACCTTATAGTGGTCGATGTCGCAGCGATTAAGGTCGAATATGGTTTTCTTTTCCATTAGTCTTCTTCGGAGAGCACGGTGAGACGTATCAGCTCAAGGCGAGTGGCGGTGCGCTTGATCACCTCGAGCTCCATATTGTCGAGCAGTATCTTCACCCCCTGCTCGGGAATCTGACCGGTGGTGTGGAGTATGTATCCTGCAAGGGTCTGATACTCCTCGTCTTCGGGTATGTCGAGATGAAATTGCTCGTTGATGTACGACACCTCGGCGCGCCCTGAGAACTCATATACGCCGGGGGCCACCTCCTTGGCTATGATCTGCATCTTGTCGTGCTCGTCCTGGATATCTCCGAATATCTCCTCCACAAGATCCTCGAGGGTAACAAGCCCGGCGGTACCACCAAACTCGTCGATCACCACGGCCAATGAGCGTTTCTCGCTGAGCAGACGGCGCATCATCTTGTCGGCAAGGAGTGTCTCCGGGGCAAAAACCACTGGCTTGAGCTTATTTTTCCAGTTGATCTGCGGGTCAAACAACTCTGACACGTGGATATATCCCAGCACATTGTCGATGTCATCGCGATACACCAGTATCTTGGAGCGGCCTGAGGTGGTGAACAGTGCACTCAACTGCTGTCTTGTGGTGTTGTCTATATCCACGGCTACAAGCTCATTGCGCGGTATCATACAGTCGCGCAAGTGGATAGAGGAGAAGTCAAGAGCGTTGTGAAACATTTTCACTTCGGTGTCGAGCTGCTTTTTATCCTCGATGCTCTCGTCGATGGTGCGCTCAAGGTATTCGTTGAGGTCACCCACCGAAAGCACCCTCATTGTGTCGTTTTTGGCGGATATGCCTACGAGTTTCATCAAAGCGTGCGACACCCAAGATGTAAAGAGCGATATGGGGTACAGGATGATATACAGCACCCACATCGGAATAGCTACGAACTTCAGCGATATGTTGGGATTGATTTTGAACGTAGATTTGGGTATGAATTCACCGGCAAGGAGTATCACTACAGTGGAAATGATGGTCTGGAGCAGCAGCACTACGAAAGTGTTGTCGGTGAAGTGCTGCAGCTGTGGCTCAACGAGCTTGGCGGCGGCTATACCGTAGATTACGACAGCTATGTTATTTCCAACGAGCAGGGTGGATATGAACAGCTCGGAGCGCTGATAGAAGCAGTCGAGAATGCGGCTTATAATATTTCCTTTTTTCACGTCAATCTCCACCCTCACGCGGTCGGAGGTGACGAAAGCTATCTCAGTGCCCGAGAAAAGGCCTGATAGCAGGAGCGAGGCGATGGTAATTATGATCAGAGTAGTCAAGGCTGTAGATTGATTAGTAGGATGGGGTGATGGTGTGTGGCTCCCGGGGCGCGGCAATGGGTTGTTGCTGTGCCCGGCGTGCGGCGCGCACGCTGTCGGGGTTGGCGGTCACTGTATCGTTGCGTTCGGGCTCCCTGACGGGGAATATGCCTTGGGGAAGCCGAATAGTGTAATCCGTGAGGTTTTCGTTGGATACGAATCCAATACCTTCGAGCACTCGATCGCTCTTTTCGATATGGATGAATGAGTCGCAGTAAAGCTTATGTGAGTTCTGATCCCAAAACAACTGCTGGGTCAGGAATTTGTCGCCATCGTTGTTGCGCATCCTCACATTGCCGTCAAACTGCCACAGCTTTCTTTGCGACATGAATGTGGCTGAGTCGCACTGGAAAGTGCCGTCGGCCACGAAGTTGTCGTCGTATCGCTCAAGGAATAGCCCTTTGGGGAATGTCCAGTGCGGCGGATTGGCCTGGTCGTAGATGTACCACAGATCAGCCGTGATGTGGTAGCGCGTGAAGCCTGAGTCGGAGATGAATGTTGACACGTTGGTAGTGGCCATCGTGGGAGTGTTGGCTTCATCCTTGATGTCGCCCACGCGCTCCTTATGCTCCTCGCGGCACGCCGAAGCGCCGCAAAGCACCAGGCAGCAGCCTATGATCCACAACAGCGTGCGCATAACTTAGCGTATCTTGCTGCGCCAGAACCACATCTCGTTGAAGTTTACGCCGATCGTAAGGCAGAAATAGTTTTCCTTGAGCAGCGGTGCGGGGTGTGCTTGGCGATGCTTATATTCCAGGCCTATGTTCACCAGAGTTTTGGAGCCCGGTGCGGGTAGACCGAATCCTGCCGATAGGCCGTACTCGTGCACGTTGTTGTCGTGTATCGTAAGGTAGTCGCGGTTGAAGTATCCACCGAGCCTGTACTGTATACGGCGCAGATATGAGCCGCGAGGCGATGGTATCCACTGCAATCCGGCGGCAATCTTGTAGCGATCGGCAAGGCGAGTCTGTTCGAAACTCTCCATCGCCGCATATTTAGCCTTCGACCAGGGCTGATATGTGAAGTCGATCTCAGCCATCACGCGGTTGTTCCACTCGTAGTTGATGCCGGCGCCCCAGGTGTCGGGCATGGAGTAGTGGTGTCGCAGCGACATGTAGCCGATTGTGTCGGGCTTAGTGTCGGATTTCACGTCGTAATATATGCCGTAGGTGTGGCCACGCAGATCCTTGCCGGGCGAGTAGGTAATGCCAGCTGTGAGGGTGTTGACACTTGAAATCTTGTAGGTGTACTGTGCGCCAAACTGCAGGTGGTAGTCCCTTACTGTCATCACACGTTCGTAAAGCGACTGCGATCCGGCATCGGTAGTGGCGTAAAGGTCGTTGGTGGTTGTGCCGAAAAGATACGACACGTTGACACCCGCCGAGAGCCCTTTGACAGGCTCCCATCCTGCGCCGAGGTAGAGCAGATTGAGACCGCCGTTGCCGCTACGCTCCGACTTTCCGTAGTCAATCTTACTGCCGAATGAGTAGCCCACCGAGGAGTAGGGTAGCAGACCAAGGCTCATACCCACGGTTTTCGACACCGGGAATTGCATCGTGATATAGTCGAGACCGCCCCCTAAGTCACGCCCCGAATGGCCATTTTCCTTCGACCACAGGGCGGTCATGTCGATGCCCATGTCGAATAGAAATGTCAGTGAGTCGCAATGGGCATACGATGCCGGATTCATCACATTGATCTGACGGCCTGAGTGCATGGCGTATCCAATGCCGCCCATGGCACGCTGGGTGGAGGTGGCATTATCGTGGAGCAAGCCATAGCCGTAGCGCGAGTAGGGGCTCATCGACAGCTGGGCGAGCGATGTCAGGGCAGTGCCTATGACCAATAAGGCGGTAATAATCAGTTTCTTCATATTTCGATCGGTGCGTCAGTCGCGCAACTTGGCGAGATGACGGGTTAATATTTCTTTCAGTCCTATATGCACCAGGTCGGGCTCACACTCGGCCCGGAACTTGAGGTGTGGTGTCACCAGATAAGAGTCGCCGCCGGTGATTACCACCAGCGAGTCGGGACCAAGATGCCCGCGGTAATACTCTATCTCGGCTATGATGCCGTTGATTGAGCCGGCGCGCATCGCTGTGGCCGTGGTTTCGCCCCACAGGCGATAATCCCCCTCGGGGTCGACCTGTGGCAGACGTGCCGTCAGGCGGTGTAGCGACTCCAGGCGCATCCACGGGCCCGGGGCTATGTTGCCACCTTCGAAGCAGTCGTTGCGCACCACGTCGTAGGTCACTGCGGTGCCGATGTCGACCACCAGCAGGTGGGTGTGGGGGTGGAGCGACCATGCACCCACGGCGGCGGCTATGCGGTCGCGCCCCAAGGTGTGAGGCGTGATGTAGCCTATGGTGATCGGAAGCTCGGTGTCGCAGGTGAGTGTGACGGTGGGAATGCCCATACGGCGCATTGCCTCCACACCCTCGCACGTATCGTCGACCACCGACGAATATATCACTCCGTCGAGCTTCCATTCGGCCAACATCGGGCCAATGTCATCGGTCGTGAGCTGATGACATTGACGGTGAGCCACTATGGCATCATCGCGCCAAAGGGCGAGCTTAAGAGCTGAGTTGCCCCGGTCGATTGTGAGTAGTAGCGACATATCGGCGGCAAAGATAATAAAAAGTTGACAATACGGCTCAGTATCGATTTAACCATATAGGAAAAAATAGTTACCTTTGTGGGCACTATGAGCCGTCGTGGACTATATATGATGCCGTGCGTGGTGGTGGCGCTGCTGCTACTGCTGGCAGCGTGCGCGTCGATGGGGCGCCCCGAAGGTGGCCCCCGCGACACCCGTCCCCCCCGATATGTGAGCTCCAACCCCAAGCCAGGCTCAACCAACTATACCAAACCTCGACTCGATATAATATTTGACGAGAATGTGAAAATCGAGGAGGCGATGAAGCGCGTGGTGGTGTCGCCGGCTCAGCGCACTCCCGCCTCGGTAATCGCCAATGGCCGACGCGTGACCGTGGAGCTGCGCGACTCACTGCTATCCAACACCACTTACACCATCGACTTCTCCGATGCCATCCGCGACCTCAACGAGGGGAACATACTCGACGGCTTCACCATCGACTTCTCAACCGGCGATACACGCGACTCGCTGCAGATATCGGGCCTCGTGCTTGAAGCACGCAATCTCGAGCCAGCCCAGGGAATGCTCGTGGGCGCTTATCGCATCGACAACCTTCCCGACACAGTAGTGGCCGACTCGCTGATAATGCGTCAACCATTCGACCGAATAGCCAAGACCAACCAGCTCGGCCAGTTCACCCTGCGCAATCTCAAAGAGGGAACATACCGGGTGTATGCCGTCAATGATGTCAACCGCGACTACTTCTGGGACCGTTCTGAAGATGTAGCCTTCTACGAAGTGCCGGTAACTCCCGGTCATGAGCCGGGGATTGCCACCGACACACTCACCGCCATCGACGGCACCGACTCGATAGTGAGCCGAGCCATCACTCACTACACCCCCGACAACGTGCTGCTCACATGGTTCAACGAGGACTACCGATCTCAATACCTTCGCGACTACAAGCGACCCACAGCCAATACCATCACAATGCAGTTTGGGGCACCATCCGACACCCTTCCCGAGCTTGTCATAGCCAACGGCCCGAACGCAGGTCGCCGTGCCAGCGAATGGGCACTGATACAAGCCAATCCCACCAACGACACCATCACCTATTGGATTGCCGATGAGGATGTAATAGCGCAGGACTCGATACTGATGTCGACCACCTATCTGCGCACCGACACACTCAACCAACTAAGCGCCCGCACCGACACCCTAAAGATGTATTACCGCCCCCCCAAGGTGAAGGAGCAGAAGAAGAAAAAGAATGACGACGAGTTAAATGATTCCATACCCAAGCTCAACCACATAACGCTGAGAAAAGAGGGGGGCAACATGCACGATCTCAATAAGCCGTTAGTAATCAAGTGGGATGAACCGCTGGGTACTATCGACCGCTCAGGTTATCACCTGTCAATCAAGCAAGATACGCTATGGAATGAAGTGACGTTGCCACCATTCACCGACACCGAGCCACCCACCCGCTCGGGTATGCGACAAGCCATATTCTCCGATACCATCAGGTGGAACTGGGACCCCGGGGCCACTTATCGCTTTGTTGTCGACTCGGCAGCCGTAGCCAATATCTACGGCGACCACAACCGACCCACATCCATGGAATTTCAGACCAGAAAGGAAGAGGACTACGCCAACCTGATATTCAACATGGGTGCCGCCGGCAGCGACACACCCCTTGTGGTGGAGTTGCTCGGGAGCGACGACAAACCCGTGGCTCAATCGCGCGTCAACCGCAGCAGCGCAGTGTTCAACTTCGTAAATCCCGGCACCTATTTTGCCCGCGCTTATATCGATGCCAATAATAACGGCAAGTGGGATACCGGCAACCTTATGAACTCGATACAGCCCGAGGAGGTGTACTACTACCCAAAAAAAATAAACGTACGAGCCAATTGGGACATAGAGCAGTCATGGAACATCTATGAACTGCCACTCGACATGCAGAAGCCAATCGCAATCAAGAAGAACAAGCCCGTTACCAAGGAAAAGACCACCACCCGCACCGACGAAGATGAAGATGAGGATGAATTTGACAACTTCTACCAAGGCGGTGGCAACCAATATGACAACAACCACCGCGGATCGTCGGGCATATCGCACGGCGGCGGGTTACGCAACAACAATAGTAACAGCTCCTTAAGCCGATGACCATTGAAGCCCCCAACATCGAGCAGCCACGCCTATGGCGCCTGTATATGTTCATCACCCCTGGCCACCTCTACGTGATGCTATTTCACTCGGCCGATGCAGCAGGGGTTCACATACTTACCATCCCACTCGACGATGCCGACAGAGCCGACGACATCACCCACTCGCTTGAGGAGGCAGTTTACGCCAATGCGTGGCTTGTCAACGACTTTGGGCGCGTGAGCGTGATATACGATGGCCCCGACTATTCAGTGCTACCCCCGGTTATCGCGGCCGACACTGAACCGGCCCCCAGGTGGATGCGATGCCAGGCCGGAGCTGTGGAGACGCTCGACTTCAAGATACCTCAAAAATTGAGCAACTTTGTGATGCGCACGTGGCCAAGCGCCACCATCGAACACCGGGTAGCCCCGCTGAGCCGCTATTTCTACTCCAAGAGCCGCATAGGTCAAGCCGGCAAGATGTATGTCAACGTAAGCGACCATCGCACCCTCGACATCATCGTATACGGCCGCAACGGCCTCAGGATGCTCAATACTTTCACTTTCACCGACACTGTCGATGCCGTTTACTTCATTATGGCCACACGCGAGCTGCTTCAGCTCGACCAGACGACCGATGAACTCATCATTGCCGGCGACCGATCACTGCGCGACCAGCTCACCGAAACCCTGCGCGACCTACTTGCCGGTGTGATGCCCGCCATATTTCCGGCCACCCTCTACGGCTCGCGGCAGGACGCGTCGGAAGCTCCATTCTCTCTAATTGTAATGCCTCTATGCGAATAATAACAGGTAAATACGGGCGCCGCCGCTTCTCGGTGCCCACCAATATCACGGCGCGGCCTACCACCGACTTCGCCCGTGAAAACATATTCAACGTGATTGGCAACCTCGTTTGCTTCGATGAGGTGGATGCCCTCGACCTCTTTGCCGGCACCGGAGCGATAAGCTTTGAGCTCGCCTCTCGCGGGTGCCGCTCCGTCACTGCTGTCGAGAAAGCTCCCACTCAAACACGCTTTATTGCCAAAGTAATTGATGAGCTTGGTGCCGACGAAGTAAGGCTCATACGTGGTGATGTGTTCAAATTTCTGGCCGCCAAATCGCCCCGAAGTGGCTACGATCTGGTTTTCGCCGACCCCCCCTACGACCTGCCAAACTTCGACGATGTGCCGAAGATGGTGCTCGAAGGCAATCTGTTGCGCCCGGGAGGCTACTTCGTACTTGAGCACAACAAGCATCACGACTACTCGTCGCACCCGATGTTTGTGGAGCACCGCGCCTATGGCTCGGTCAACTTCTCGATATTTAAAGCCTGACCGCTACAGCGTTAACAGATATTATGGCACAGGCTCTTAGACTGAGCGGCGCGTAAGGCGCTTGATTGCGGCCACGTTGAAGCCTATTATCACCATCACCATCACCAGTCCTACAACGTAGGTGGGAATCAATGAGGCCACTTCTGACCCGATGGTCTTTACCGGTTCAAACCATAATTGCTGCGCCACGTACACCGTGACACAGCTCAGCACCAGCACAGCCACGTTGGTTATCACAGACAGGCGTATATAGTACTTGCTCACCTGTGCGGGGGTATATCCCAGGAGTATGAGATCGTGGATTTTCTGGCGATTCTTCTGTATCAGCAGGAAGATTGACAGCATAAGTATAAAGAACGACAGCAGGCATATGATGACTCCCACGCCCACCACCACGCTCGTGGCTATTGTGAAGAAGTGAGCAGCCTTGCCCGACTCGAGCTTGTCGCCAGCACTCTCCATCTGGTGCTCATCGAGATACTCCTTGATGGCTGGATCGCCCGGATCGGTCACCTGCACGATCATGCGCATAGGGTTTTCCTCCTTGTCTACAGCATAGATACCGTTGGCCCAGTCGACAAATGCCTGCGGAGCTGAAATGGTGTTCAAGCGGTTACTGAAGCCCACTACGCGCCCCGGGAACGTGCGTTCAAGACCATTGCCGCTCACCGACACCTTCAAGTCGAGATCGCTTATCAACTCCTCGCTGAATTGGGGCAGGCCGCGGGTGGCGGCGAAACCAAAGTTATAGAGCGCCAGATAGTCGCGCGACAACACGATTGGTATAATTGGGTCCTCGGCCTCGGGGTCAAATGTCCAATCGGGAGGGAGCACGTCGAAATAATCGTCGGGTATCGACTCGAAAAACAAGTGGGTATACATACCTCGACCCAGGTCAATCTTACCTGTGACATGGAAACGCGAGGCTGTGAACGGTGCCGCACGCTTCACCCAGGGCTGTTTCTCAAGATCGGCTATATCAGTGTCGGTGAAGCCTAATGACTTGCCGAATGATACGTCGTTGACCCGCCGCGACAGCACAATATAATCCTGTGTGAGCATATTGTCATCGGTGTTGATCACCGAGGTGACATCGCGATAAAACTGTAATGCAGTGAGCACGATTACCATGCCCACAAGATTGGCCGCGGCAAATCCTGCAATCTGCCCTGCTGATATGTTTCGGCGCAGAAGGCGCCACACTATACTGGGTTGTGACAAGTGGTAAATAATTAGCTTGTTAAATAATAAGGATAAGTTAAAGCTTCAGCACGATTGGATCTACCAGAGCCAGGTGATTGCCCACCGAGGTGGTTATCACCCCGGCATTCTGCCGCCGGGCTTCGGCTACAATCAGGTCGGCCGCGATTTGGTTGTTGCCCATATCGAGGTGACTCACCGGCTCGTCGAGCATTATGAAGTCGAAGGGTTGACACAGCGTGCGCACTATAGCCACGCGCTGCTGCTGTCCTACCGACAGGTATGCCGCAAGCTGATTGGCCTTATGCTTAATGCCAAGCATATCGAGCATAGTGAGTATTTCCTCCTCGGTCTTGAAGTCGGTAAGGCGGTTTTTAAGCCTGATGTTGTCCATTGCCGTCAGCTCGGGAAATAGCCTTAATTCCTGGGGGAGAAGGGCAAGATGGGAGCGGCGTATCTCTGACCACCGCATGATGTCGTAGTCGCGTATATCCTCGCCGTTAAAGAGTATCTGCCCCATGTAGTCGTTGCGGTTGCCGTAGATGTAGCTGCACATCGACGACTTACCCTTGCCCGACTCGGCAGCGACCATATACAGGTCAGGACGGCTAAATACGACATCGGTGAGCCATATCTGCGACTCAGGGGCCGGATCGTCGCGAAATACCTGAGGCAGGGCTTCCTTGAGTTCTATGGTGTCAATACGCATATCAGTATTTTAAATTCTTTTTCATCTGCTTCTCTACCTTGATGCTGGTATTGATCATATCGTAGATGAAGCCATGGGTTGAATTCTCCAACTTAGCATCAACCATCAGTGTATACGAGCCTTTCCAGCGCGCCGTTGCGGTGAATTCGCCGGGAAGGTCAAAGTATGTCTTGATTTTCGAGGGAGTATGGGCATATACACCGAACGATGCATTGTCAAACACTCGTTTCACTTGATCGGACACCGTATTCTTGTTGACATCGACAGTCGATATATACAGGTACTTCCCTATCGCCCCAACATAGACCGTGGCCGACAACTTTTCATCGAACACGTCGGTGTCGCGAGTATAGTCGTAGTGGTAGAGATTTTTCTCAATTGATATCTCATATTTGTTGTCTGCTACCGGTGTCATGGGAGATTTGATATTATAGGCTGCCAATGATTTTAAAACCTCAAGAGTGGTTTCAGGATCTTTAAACGTTGCAACCGCTGTCCATTTGCCATTTAAAAGCAGCTCCTCGTGTCGGAAATTGGAATTCAACACCTTGTCAAACGAACTTAGATTCGCTCCAAAAGCTATGTCGCCTGAGGGCTCAACAAATTTAAGGTACTGCTTGAACACCCCTACATCACTTTTACTGCCGAATTTTCCAATCAATTCTTCAATGAGCTTGCGGAGATTTTCGACATTGCACGACATCGCAGCCACAAGGTCGGCATCTTGGGGTAGATATTCAAGAATCTCGGTATTGACTGTGCTGAAATACTGATCGAAAGCGCATAATGTGCCATCCTCGTCCATCAGATTGGCTTCAAATCGCACCTCTCCATTGCCCGGAAGCTCAGCTGAGCAAGTTATCCACTTATTTTTCAGCACCTTGTCAGTCATCACTACCGATGCTACCTTATCGCTGTTGAGCACCTTGGCCGGGCCCTTGCAATCGGCAATTGAGTTTCTATCAGCTCTCTTGAGAGCTTCGCTCACTACCTTGGGTGTCTTTACTACGGTTTTTTGCTTATCAGCGTCCCAGATACCGTAGGCCGTTGCAGACCAACCCTGCGAACGGCTATCATTTACAAATATATATGAAGCACTCCATTCATTCTTGCTCATTGAGTAGCAGTCCAAGCCACCTTCACTGGACTCCTTCGAGTAGTCAAGACCTTTTATCTGCTTTTCAAACTCATCGAAATCAGTGATTGGGAATGTGACAAAGTCACCATATTTCTCCTCATCAGAACCATCCATTAAACCGGGTTGGATATTTACCATGAACACGTTGCTCAGATCGACACATTTTTCCATCTTATAGAGCATCTCAAGGTCTTCCTCAAGTGAATTGTCGCTAAGATCGTCGAACTCTTTGGGCAGGGCGTATGATTTACCCCGTTCACGTAGCTCGGCATTGTCGATGACCTTTTTCAAGTCGATATGCACCACTGCGGTGGCATCGGCCGGAATGGTTTTGAGAATGTCGTCGGTCTTGGAGCAACCCGTGGCTAAAATAGCCGTCAGGGCGATGACCACCGCACTCAGTTTACTGGTAATATTATGTGATATGCTCATGTTCATGTCTTATTTTTAAGGATATGATTTTGCCTGTTAAAGCTTGCTTAAGACCTCAATAATGCTGAGGTTGGTATCGGTGACCGATATTTCGAAGTGGGCAGTTGAATTTTTTACCTGGGCAATTCCTTTCACTCCGCATGACAATTCTCCCTCACTGAAGAGCGACACTAAACTCTTAGGCAAATTGATTGAGAACACAGCTTCATTGCCTGAGAATACCGATTGCAGGCTGTTGTTGCCGTTGAATTGAGAGGGATGATGGCTACCCACATAAAATTTCTCTTCTACTGCGCCTATAAATACATTGCCTGTGGGCAACTGTTCGATAGGTATAGTGTAGAATCCGTCAGGGGTGGTGGGTAGCTGACCCACAACCCCTTCAAGCATACCCATGAGGGCTTCCGGGTCGGCATTGGACGATTCGATGAGTGCTGAGAAAGATATTTCACCGTTGTCGGGGTCAACCGATGCGGAAACACCCACAGTGCCATTAATCATTCTGCCGATAAGCGTCATATACGACAATGTTGACGAGTCTACTCCGGTGTCGCCAAGAATCTTTTGCAATGTTTTCCAGGGGAAGTCCTTGCTTATGCCAAGAGCAAGTGCCATGTTGGGTTCACCATCGGTGTATTTAAGAAAAGAGGTATTAATGGGCTGCATACCGGGAAATTGCACGGCATCACCGTTGCCCGTTACAATCTTGGCATCGCCGGTGACAGTATATTTCGTCATATCGATGTTGGCTATACCCCAGGCATTGCTTAATTCTTCGTTATACTTGGCTACATCAGGTATTATGGCCATATTGACAGCTACATTAATGGTGTGGGGCTGCTCGATGCTTGCGGATATGGCAAGACCTTCACCGAAATGCTTTGTGGCGGCATTCTTCACACTGCTCTCGATAGCAGCCGGATTGTCACCGATCCACATCTGCGATCCTTTTACCATGATGAACCCATCCTTATATTTTGGCTGGTACACGGCAAAGTCGCCGCGGTCGGTAAGCTGAGTGAGATTTTGAGTGGCATAGGTGGTGAACGCATCCTGGTTATCTATACTGAAGGTGGTATACTTATCAGCATGTCGACCGGGCTTAACGATTACTACCGATGACAAGTCGGCAAATTCATCATAATCGTTTATCTCACTCCATTCTTCCGATTGATAAGTTGCCTTTAACTGCTCGAAATTGGCCACTGCCACAATGGCTGAGTTGAAGTCGACGGTGCGCAGTAGCTCGCTGTTTACCTCAGTTATGCGATTGTTTTCGGAATTGTCTGACGATGAGGAATCACTTGATCCGTCCTTCTTGGAGGAACAACCGGCGATGAGCAGCATGCTCATGCTGAGTACCAGCAGGTGCTTAAGTGTTTTCATTTATTCGTGATTATGATTTGGGTGTTATTAACTATGTTTTTTACTGTGACACTGATTACTCCGGTGGTGGCATCGTATGTCCATTTGCTTTTTTTGCCATTGACCGTCACCGTTGCAGGGGCTTTATCGCATCCATGGATCTTGAAAGTGATGTCGCGCTTGGCTGGCATCCCCTTGTAGGACCCTGAAACGGCATAGTCGATTTTGACAACTTCCGGAGTAGCGTCGCCGCTTAACTTGAGTAGGGCATAGGCGTTGTCGCTGAGCGACTTGGTCGATGTGCGGTCGTCCTCATATAGCGTATAGGTCGATTTTCCCTCGGTGGGGTAGTAATTGATGGTATATTTCGAGGGGTCATAGTCGAGCGTATTGCCCATCTTGTAGTCGGCCATTGGTATGAATGAGTTGGCGCGGATGAATAGCGGGAGCACCTCGAGCGGAGCGGGGTATAGCACGCTGTCGCCACCGTTGTAAACCTTGGTGGGGTCGGCGTAATCAACCCACTCACCATCGGGAAACACTACCAGGCGTTCGGTGGTACCCGGGGTGAGCACCGGAGCTACCAGCACGTTGCGGCCCCACAGATATTCATCGTCGATGTCGTCGTAGAGATTAGCGCCCTGGCTATAGTAGTTGAGCGGACGCACCAGCGGCTGCCCCTGTGAGGCGTTCTCGTAGGCGAGCGTGTAGTTGTAAGGTAGCCAGCGGTAACGCTCCTTCACAAGCTGCTTGAGATACTGCTCCTGCCGGGGATAGCGGATAGGCTCGGCATACTCCTGTGCGTGGGTGCGGAAGATAGGCGAGAAGAGTCCAAGCTGCACCCAGCGGGTGTAGAGCTCGGGTATATAGGGATTGTCGGGGTCAACGGCAAATCCTCCCACATCGTGGCTCATGTAGCCCAGGCCGCTGAGTCCTGAGTTGAGCATGATGGTAATCTGCGGCTGCAGGCCTCCCCATGAGCGCGACACGTCGGTCGACCATGGGTATACCGAGTATCGCTGAAGGCCGGTGGTGCCCCCGCGCATCATCGTCATAAGGCGTGTGTCGGGGTATTTTTCCTTGAACAGGTCATAGATTATCGATGACCAGTCGTTGCCATATTGATTGTGATACTCGCGTGCTGTGAGTCCGTTGGCATGATAGCCTGATTCGGGGTGAACCTCGGGCTCGCCAAGGTCGCCCCACCAGCCACCCACGCCCTCGGCAGTGAGCTGGTCGTAGCGGTCGGTGAGCCAGCGGCGTGTGTCGGGGTTGGACACGTCAAACATGCCGCCATGACCTACCCATATGGTCACAGGTTCCACTCCTCCCACCGAGTCCTTCACCATCATGCCCGTGGCAGCGAGGGTGTTGTAGTTGTCGACACCACGCCCATTCTGGAGTATGTAGGGCTGGGAAATGATGATGGTATTGACTCCTCGGGCCTTGAGATCGGCAAGCATCTTGCCATGGTCGGGCCACTGCTCTTTGTCCCAGGCAAGGCGGCCCATATCCTCCTCCTTGCCGTACCAATAGAGGTCGAGCACAACGCCATCCACTGGATAGCCGCGCATCTTGAGG
Source organism: uncultured Muribaculaceae bacterium (assembly GCA_964517875.1). Classification (GTDB taxonomy): domain Bacteria; phylum Bacteroidota; class Bacteroidia; order Bacteroidales; family Muribaculaceae; genus JAJPXC01. The sequence goes on from CAZFEU010000026.1 coordinate 15,172, forward strand.
GTGTCGATGATTCCTATGGTTTCATCCTGGGTCTTATAGCCGTATTTCGAGTTGATGTAGCCCAGAGCCCAGAAGGGTGGGAGCTCCTGCCGACCGGTAAGGCGCGACAGCTCGGCGGTGACACCGGGGAGTGTACCGGCGCCGTTGATGAAATAGTAGGATATGGGGGAACGCGACTCAGAGATGTATTCAATCGGATCGGCCATAATCATCTCGGCAGCCGCAAAGTCGTCGAACACCACGGCGTAGCCTGTTGATGATATAAAGAGTGGCATGGTGATATTCATCTGCGATATGCGCGGATCCTGCTTGGTGTAGCCATAGTTCTGACGGTTGTACATCACCAGTGTGTCGCCCTTGAGATTGAACGAGTGGCCGCGCTCACCAGCGCCATAGAACGAGCCTCGCCCCGAGGTGGTAAGGGTGAGACTCTGCTTGCCGTCGGCCTTGTGGCGGATACCGTTGTCCGATATGATACGGCCTGCACCACCGTTGATGTCGACAGCACCGGTGGTGGCGTTGAGGCTCACGGTAACTCCCTGAGGTGTAGTGATTGTGGTGAAGTCGCCCACCTTAGAGGTAGTGCCTGTAAATGGGGAGGCTTTGAGCAGCGCTGCACGCGACTGGGGTATTACCTCACCCGCAAGTGCGTTGGTTACGCGTATGATATTGTCGTTGATTACCTCCACGGTTATCTCACGCCCGGCAGGGGTGGTGACGCTCACCACGCCGTCGCTGGCCGCTGAGGCCGTAAAAGCAATTGTCGCAGATGCTATCAGCGATAGGAGTTTCATGGCATTCAATCGGTTACTTGTCAATGATATTTTGTATCTCATGCATGCGGCACACGTATTTGCCGATGATGTCAAACTCGAGATTGACGCGTGTGCCTACTTTGATGTCGCGGAAGTTGGTATGCTCCATGGTGTAGGGTATGATGGCCACACGGAATGTGTCAATCTCCGAGTCACACACCGTAAGGCTTACGCCGTTAACAGTGATTGACCCTTTTTCGACTGTGAAATACCCCTTGGCCATTAGCTCGGGGACGGCGGCATATTTGAATGTGAAATAGCATGAGCCATCGACCTGCTCCACATTGGTGCAGGTGGCTGTGCAGTCAACGTGCCCTTGCACTATGTGGCCATCAAGACGGCCATTCATCACCATGCAACGCTCGAGGTTGACCAGCGAGCCCTCTTTGAGGTCGCCGAGATTTGAACGGTCGAGTGTCTCCTGGATGGCTGTGGTGGTGTATGTGCCGTCGGGGTTGAGGCTCACCACTGTAAGGCATACGCCGTTGTGAGCCACCGACTGGTCGATGCGCAGCTCGTCGACGAATGAGCAACGCACGGTAATGTTCACATTTCCCCCCTGGCGTTCCACACGCTCCACGCGGGCTGCTTCTTCTACAATTCCTGAAAACATATCTTGGTTAATTCGGTTAATTGTTTCAAATATAATGCACTCACAAAGTTAATAACTTTACAATTACCTTAATCAACGATTTTAAATAAAACAAAACGTTTCAATTTAATTAAGGTACAATTATGGATTATTCGCAATTTGAATCACTATTGCTTTCACGTGTGTATTGTGCCTCATATTCAATAATGATACGTTCAACATCCTTTTTAGCTGAGGAATATGGCGTACTACCAAACCCCATAGAAACTCTGGTTGAACATTATCATACGCATGTATGATTCGATTACGAGTTCCTATTATCTCTTTGGCTTTTGGAATAATCAATGTTGGGTCAGCCTTTTTAATTCGATTTAAAGCCTCCCCCATAATTTCAGTTTTTCTCTCAACCGCGTTTCTACGTAGATAGTCTTTCTCAAAAACATCATATTTCATAGGATAACCCACAAAGAAACTTTCAACATCGGCAATTGCGTCCAATATGTCTTGCAGGTAAGTGAGGACTTCGATACTAGCCATAAATCACTTGTTTCGTACTGTTAACATTAGCGATGAAATATTTGTTGCGCAGTGCTTTTTCCTCTATTAAGTCCACTTTACGATTAAAAAGGCTTTCTAATCCATTCAACAAATCAAAGTAGTTGCTAACGTAGTCCTCTTTATCGGGGTCAATAGGCTCAAAATCCACAAGCAGGTCCACGTCGCTTTGGTCGTTGAATCTATCGGTAAGTATAGAGCCAAATACAGCAAGTGATTTGACCTTATGAATGCGGCAAAGGTCAATAATACGTTGTAGGTTAAGCTCAATCAACTTCATAAGCCCCGGTTTATAATTGCAAATATAATGAATCCATAGTATAAATTGTCACTCAGACCCTGAAAAAGTTTTACTCCATCGCTACAAGGGGCGTTGTTCGTATGCCGAGACGGCGTCAACCCAATCGGGGCTGATAGGGAGCGATGTGCCTGTAGCGGGGTCAAATCCGGCCATCACGGTAGTACCCACGCACTTCACCTGGCCTGTGACGGTGTTGTAGATTCGCTGCTCGAGGGTGAAGGAGTGCTCTCCCACGCGCACCACCGTCGTGGCCACTGCCAGAGGCTCATCGAGAAAGGCCGGCGCAAAGTAGTCGCACTCGATATGTACCACCACTACGTCGATGTGGCGCCAATCGATGTCGCCCCCCATCACATCAGTGAAGTAGCGTGTTTTTCCGAGATCCATAAATGACAGATACACAGTGTTGTTGAGATGTCCCAACATATCGGCGTCGTTGAAACGCGTTTGCAGGTCTACTGAGTGGCGAAATGGCACTCGGGGGGTGGGTACACGCTTGTTGTGCTGTTCTGAAAACTCTATATGGCCCATAAAATCAATGTATTTGTAAATCTGTGAGCACCGGAGCGCCGACGGCCTTGTTGATCTGCTCCACGAGCTTGGAGCGCATGAATTGCAGCTCACCCTTCAATGGGCCGGATGATATGTACACGTGCATCACCCCGCGGTCGACATAGCGTCGCGTGGTATAGCGGTTGATGCCCGGGCCCACCACTTCGGCCCACAAGTAGCAGGCGTTTTGCTCGCGGAATACCCCGGTTAGCTCGGTGTCGGCCAACGCCTGGTCAATAACCGCCGCAATCGACTGTGGGTCACTACGCTTCATCGTGGTTGGTGGTGATAGGGGTGAAACTTCCATTCTCCACCTCCCACAGGCGGTAGTCGCCACCCATGCGGCGCATTATCTGGTCGAGGTGGTCGCGGTTGGTATCGGTAATGAACATCTGTCCCATGTTGGGGCGTGTGGCAAGTGCTATGATGCGCTCCACGCGCAGGGCGTCGAGCTTGTCGAATATATCGTCGAGCAGAAGCAACGGCTTCATGCCGGTAGAACGGCTGAGGAAGTCGTACTGGGCAAGGCGGAGGGCGATGGTAAATGTCTTGCACTGCCCTTGCGAGGCCATGCGGCGCGCCGGCAGGTGGCCCACGGTCATTGTAAGGTCGTCGCGGTGAGGGCCCACCGACGTGTGACCCACCATCTCGTCGTGACGGCGAGCCTGGTCGAGTAGCTGCTGCAACGGCAAGTCGGGGCGCACATAGTTGAGCTTCACTGGCTCATCGTCACCGGCTATGAGGTGGTAGTACTCGTCAAACACCTCCTGAAGGCGGTCAATCCACTCCATGCGGCCACGATAGATGTCGTCGGCTGCCATAACAAGGGTCATCTCCACGGCTTCATACAGATGATGGTCCACCACATGGTCGCGCAGCAGTTTATTGCGCTGCTCAAGTGCGTTGGAGTAGCGCACCAGGCGGTCGAGATATACCGGGTCGTTCTGCGCTATCATCATGTCCATGAAGCGTCGCCGCTCCTCAGCTCCACCCGATATTATCACTTGGTCGGCGGGCGACACAAGCACCAGCGGGAATACGCCGAAATGCTGACTGAGTCGCTGGTATTCTTTCCCTTTACGCTTCACACTCTTGCGCTGTCCGGGCATCATCCCTATAGCCACGGTCTCCTCGACCCCGCGGCGGGTGTAGTCGCCGCGGATGGTGGTGAATGTCTCACCTCTCGTGATGAGTTGCGCATCGGGTATACCGGCGTAGCTGCGACAATAGCTCAGGTAGTAGATAGCGTCGAGCAGATTGCTCTTGCCCATGCCGTTATGGCCGAGCAATCCGTTGATTTTTGGGGAAAATTCCAGCCTTGCGTCACGGATGTTTTTGAAGTTGGCAATCGTAATCTCTCGGAGTGTCATATCGCGCAAATATACGCAATTTTCAGTAAATTTGCGGCATGAATGTAGCTCAAGATATACGCGAATTGCTCGACGAGCAGGCGCGTCTCATCAATTCCCCCGAATTTATAGCCAACGACCCGGTGCAGTTTCCGCGTCTGTTCGACCGCCTTCAGGACATCGAAATTGTGGCTTTGCTCTCGTCGGCCATTGCCTGGGGCAACCGCAAGATGATATGCCGCAATTGCCAGAAAATGATTGATCTGATGGATGGGAGGCCCTACCAATATGTGATGGACAAGGGTTATGAGGATCTTCCTGACCAGAATATCCACCGCACATTCTTTGCCCGCGACCTGCGTCATATGCTGAGGGGTCTTAAGCTGATATTCGACCGCTATGGCTCGGTGCAGGGGCTGGCTGCTGCTGCTCACATAGACCAACAGGAGCTGCCGGCATGGGCTCTGGTATCGGCTATGAACGAGCTTATAGCCGAAGCCAACTGTGGTGAGCGCAATTCACGATGCATGCCTCAGAATCTCGACACCACGGCCCTTAAGCGCGTGAACATGGCGCTACGTTGGCTTGTGCGCGACGACGGCATCGTGGACATGGGGGTGTGGGATGTGATCAAGCCCTCGCAGCTCTACATACCTCTTGATGTACACGTGGGGAATGTGTCCCGGCAATTGGGGCTACTCGACCGCCGTGCCAACGATAAGCGCTCGGCTGTGCAGCTCACCGACACTCTGCGCACGCTTCGCCCCGACGATCCGGTTATATACGATTACGCCCTCTTTGGCATCGGGGTAAATCACAAATCAATAACTGACTGCTGAAGCTCAGATACGCAACGAGGGCGCTCCGTGATATAGGGAGCGCCCTCGTTGTGTATGTGATTGTGGATTGCGATTACTGGTCGCCGCCCATAAGGTCGTGTACGCGTGTCTCCACCTTCTTGTCGTGACGAAGTATAGAGGGGATAAGTTTGGCTACTGAATTGCCACCCATGCGCGATTTGAATTGCTCGGCGAGCTGCTTGTCGGTGACCGGAGCTTCTACTGTACCCGATTCAATCACCTCAAACACTACTACCTGACCATTGCCGTTTACAGGGCCCACAAGTGCGCCTTCTTTAGCCATGGCAGCCTTTCCGAGGGTCTGAGCGCCGTAGCGCTGTGCGGTGTTGAAGTTGATTTCAACCTCGTTGACCGGCACGCCCATAAGCTCGGCATAACCTTCGATATTATCGGCTTTGCCGGCATATTCCTTGGCGAGGGCTTCAACCTTCTTGCGCTCACGAAGGCGCTGGGTCATTGCCTTACGCACGTTGCTGTCGGTAACGGGGATGAGGTCACCTTTATATACATCTTTAACTGCTACAACAACAAAGCGGTTGTCCTGCTGATTGGCGAAGATGGGTGATACCTGGTCTTTCTCGGCCTTCACTGCCCAATGGGCTGCATTGTAGGTGTCGGGAATTGCCTGATCGCCCATAGGAGTGAGGGCGTGGAGGGCAAATGACGATGGGGTCACGTAGCTTGACTGCAGTACGTATCCGTTGTCAGCTGCGTTTTTCTCAAATTTTTCTGCGGTGTTGTTGGCCTTGGCAAACTCCGAGATTTTCTGCTTGGCTTCATCGCGGGTAGCATTAGAGGGCTCCACGTTGTAGTTGATGATGGCGAAGTCGTAGGTAACGACGGTATCGGTGTCGCTTGCTACCTCGTTGCGAGCAATCATCTTAGCGATGGTGTAGTTGTTGTTGGTAAGACCTGACTCCCAAAGATTGCCGGCGGGGAGGGTGTCGAGCACATTAAGTGCGGTGAGGGTCGACATGAACTCCGGGGGTATCTGCATGCGCTGCTGCGATGCCTGGAACATGGCCTGCTGCATCTGACCGCGCTGCTGATTGAGCTGCTCGGGGGTGAGCTGTGCGCGAGTCACCTGGAAGTTGTAGTTGCTGTTGACAGCGTCGGTCTCGGTCTCTTCTTTGAGCTTCACTACAGCTGAGTCAACCTCGTCCTTAGCGGCGGCGTAGTCAGCCTCAGAGGGTGTAACGTCGACCACGATGTAGTCGATGGCGGTTTCAACCTCGTTGAGCTTGAATGCGGGTGAGTTTTTGAATTTCTCGTACTCGGCTGCGATTTCATCATCGCTCACGGCGTAATCATCGTCGTTGAGGTCGGCTGTGGTTTTGCTCACCACACGGGCTTTGGTGTTGTGGGTGAAAAGCTCGCGCTCGGCAGCGAGGTCGAGTTTGTTGGGCACGAGGGTATTCTGGAGAAGCTGGTTGTATTTAATGGTCTTGAGCTGACTCTCAGCCATTTTCTCCATCTGAGCCCACTGCTCTTTGTATTGAGCGGCAGTCTGCTCATCAATGCCATATTTAGCCGGATTCATAGCAGCGTCGTAGAACTGCTGCATCTGTGCCTTCTGCTCGGGATTGCTCTCGGGGAACAGGTAGGCTGTGAGCTCGTCGTCGGTGATCACGATGCCCACCTTTTCAAGCTCCTCCTCAAAGAGGGCCTCATTGAGCATCTCGTTGAGCACCTGCTCGCGCAGAGCGCCGTCGTCGGCGTTCTGGTCCTGCTGCTTGAGGCGGTTTACTCGGTTGTTGAGCTCCTGAATGTCAATCTTATGCCCTGCTACCTTAGAGGCGGTAGTGGGGTCACTGAAGAATGAACGACCGGAGTTGAGGAAGTCGCCAAGAATAAACGCCAGCAAAGCCACAATGATGATAGTGAACAGAAGCACTGAGCGTTTTCTGATTTTTTCAAGTGTTGCCATTTAAATTTTATGTTTTTGTTTTTACTTTTTCCTCAGAATTTAAAATAGAGAGTAGATTTTGCACTGGTTCAACCCATTAGGGCATTTTAGCGCACAAAGATACTGAATAAACTTGAATTATCCAACGTAAAGCGATAATTTTGCACCATGTCACGATTCAAAACGGCTATACTGGCGCTTTTGCTCCCCTTATTGACACTCACGGCGCAGACTCCGATACACGGCAAGCCCGAGCTTACCGCCGAAGAAATCGCATCATATATACGCGAGCGTACCCCCGACTTCGACCCTGCGATAGCCGAGGCCTATATCAACCTGAGCAACAGGTATGGCATACGCGGCGATATCGCCCTATGCCAGGCCATCGTGGAGACCGGATGGTTCAGGTACGAAGGCTCGGCTGTAAAGCCTCATCACCACAATTATTGCGGCCTTGGAGTTGTGACCAACGGGGTGGAGGGTGAAGGCTTCGCCACTGTGGAAGATGGGGTGAGGGCTCACCTTCAGCACCTGTTCGCCTACTCAAGCGTGCGCAGCATACCAAGCCGCGAACAGCTCGTCGACCCGCGTTTCAAGCTGGTGACCCGCGGATGCGCCACCACTTGGGAGGACCTGAGCGGCCGCTGGGCTATGAACGATGCCTACGGCGAGCTGATAATGCGCATCTACCAACAGATTGCCGCATCGGCTCATCGCCAATGACCGGCCCTATCAATTACACATAATATAAGAAAGTGCTTGGCGCATTAACTTATTTATCATAATTTTGCCGATTGCAATCACCAGAGCCCTACGAGGCCATGGAAAACATGCTACAATAATTTCACAGACTAACCTTTAATACAATGAAAGCAAACATATTGCGTATATTTTGCGGTGTAGCGTCAATAATGGCTACATCAACTATGATGGCCGAGGCTCCTGCCGGTTATTACTCCTCATGCGAGGGGAAAAGCGGCAGCGCGTTGCTGTCGGCCCTATGCTCAAAGATATCATCACACACCACCATCAGCTATAAGACGGGGCTGTGGGACCTGTTTGAAACCTCCGACGTGCGCGACGACGGCACCGTGTGGGACATGTATTCAACCAAGCACTGGAAGATGGGTGCCGAACATTGCGGCAACTACTCGGTGGTGGGCGACTGCCTCAACAAGGAGCACTCATTCCCCAAAAGCTGGTTTGGCGACAAGTCGCCGATGAACTCTGACGCTTACCACCTGTATCCCACCGACGGCAAGGTCAACGGTCAGCGCTCCAACTACCCATTCGGCGAATGTGCCGGTGGCACCACCCTGGCCTCTAACGGCAACGTGCGTGCCCTGGGCCGACTCGGTGCCAGCACTTTTGCCGGCTACAACGGCAAAGTGTTCGAGCCCGACGATGAATACAAGGGGGACTTCGCGCGCTCCTACTTCTACATGGCCGCATGCTACAACGAGCGCATCGCCACATGGTCGTCCGACATGCTCGCATCCAACTCCTACCCGGCATTCAAGGAGTGGGCCATCAACCTGCTGCTGAAGTGGCACCGTCAGGATCCGGTAAGTACCAAGGAGCTTGTGCGCCAGGAGGCTGTGGCCTCCGCTCAAGGCAACCGCAACCCATTTATCGACTATCCCGACCTTGCCGAACACATATGGGGCAACAAGAAGAATGTGGGATGGTCAAGCACCGCCGTGGCCGACCCCGTGATTACCTCTCCGATTGACGGCTCGACAATTGACCTGGGAGTCACAGCGGTCAATACACAGCTGACCCGCACCATCACCGTGAAGGGTGGGGGACTCACTGCCGATGTGGCAGTGAGTGTTGCCGGCGATGGCTTCTCGGCCACCCCCGGCACCCTGAGCTACAGCAACGTTACCGATGCCGGCGCAACTCTAAGCATACTATACAAGCGCCCGACAGCCGGGACATCGACCGGCACACTCACCCTCACCTCAGGGAACGCAATCTCCACAGTAACCCTCACCGCCAAGGCGATGACCGGAATACCCGTGGGAGCCGCTACCGACATCTCCGACCGTTCATTCACAGCCCACTGGGTCAATATATCGGGCAGCAATGCCAACTACACACTCCACCTGTGGCTCAACGGCCAGTATATGGCCGGATATCCTATCACCGTCAAGGCAGCTGACGAGCAAATCGCGGTGGAAGGGCTCGACCCGTCGACCACCTATACCTACCAGATAACCGGCGACGGCCTGGAGTCGGAGGTGATGACCGTCACCACCGGCGAACCCATACCCTCAATCCAGTTCCTTTACGACAGCGAGCTGTATTTCATCACCCAGCCCGGTGTGCCCAGCGAAGTGGCCGAAGTGTTGCTTGCAATCGACAATATCGATACCGACATCACTATTTCAGTGACACCACCCTTCCGTGTGAGCACCAACAAATCGGCATGGGGCACCTCTGTGATCCTCGACCCCGAGGAAGACAGATTCTACATGCAGGTACTCTCCGACGTTGCCGGTGAATATACCACCCACCTCACTGCCACCGCAGGCGACTATACAACCGATGTGGAGGTTGATGCCACTGTGGGTGAGACATTCACGTTTGCCGAAGACTTCGAGAAATCAGCATCAGGACTTGGCAATTACTCAGGAGGCACATACCAGGGCACAATGTGCGTGTGGGACTTCAAAGCCATGGGAATCTATGCCGGCAACAGCGAGCCTCATGTGAGCGGCGACCAGTCGGTGCGCTTCGGACGCGCCAAGGATGGCGAAGTGGCGCTGACTATGGCCGAGGATAAGACCCACGGCATAGGCACAGTGAAATTCATGGCTAAAAAATGGAATAACGACCCCGATGCCACCCTTGAATTATGGTACTCCGACAATCAAGGCAACAATTGGGAGAAGATTGGGGAGCAGATATGCAACGACGCCTCACAATTCAACGAATTTGCCTTCACCGTCAACCGCGAGGGCCCCGGCCGCATCAGGATTGTGCGCCCCGATGGCAAAGGTAGCCGCCTCAACCTCGATGACCTCTGCATAAGCGACTATGTGGGCGCGTCGGTGGCCAACGACCTCGACTATCACTCCTGGGATGCATACTGCCTCGATGGCTGTCTGGTGATTGAAGGTGATGCCGCATTGGCCCGTGTATACTCTATTGACGGCTTACAGCGCTACAACGGCGCTGTTGATGGCCACCTCACCCTCAACCTCCCCGCGGGTCTGTACATAGTCACCGTCGACGACTTCTCGCGCCGAGTGCTCGTAAAATAACACCACACATCACACCTCATGCCTTAAATGATAATGAAGAGTTTCAAAATTCAGCCGATAATCGATTACTTCAAACGCCCCCAAGTGTGGGGCTACCTCCTGGCAGCAGTAGTGTGCTGGTTACTGGCATTCCTGTTCTTTTACCCCGAAGCATCCGACGGTGGCACCCTGCGGCAGTACGACATGCTGCAAGGTCTGGCCAACGGACATGAGACCCAGCAATACGCTCAGGCCACAGGTGAAACGCCCCGCTGGACCAACTCGCTGTTCTCAGGTATGCCCACATTCCAGATTTCACCCTCCTATCCCAGCAACTCGCTGTTCGACTGGATCAACTCGCTTTACGGCATGGGGCTTCCCAATCCCTCCAATCTGCTGTGCATGATGATGATGGGATTTCTTATACTGATGGCCTCGCTGCGCATCAAGCCGCTATACGGCTTCATGGGCGCGGTGGCTTTCGGATTCTCCTCTTACTGGATTATAATCATCGGTGCAGGCCACTTGTGGAAATTCATCACCGTGAGCTATGTGCCCCCCACCATAGCCGGCGTGATTCTGGCCTACCGCGGACGCTACTTTATAGGAGGAGCGCTCGCAGCCATATCGGCCATGATGCAGCTTGCGGCCAATCACCCTCAGATGTCCTACTACTTCGGCATGGTGATTGCTGCCATCATCATCGGCTATCTGGTAGCGGCCATACACCACAAAACCTTCCGACAGTTCGGCATCGCCACCGCCACATTGGCCTTCGCTGCGATACTGGCCCTGGCAGCCAACTCACCCTCGCTCTACAACACCTACGAATACTCCAAAGAGACGATGCGCGGCGGCCACACTGAGCTCACCTCAGCGAAGGCAGACCAATCGCAGGCCACCGACGGCCTCAGCCGCGACTATATCACCACATACTCCTACCAGCCCGACGAGTCATTCTCGCTGCTAATACCCAACATCAAGGGGGGAGCTTCGGCCAAGATAGAAAACGGTCAGGCCGTGAGAATGTCAATCACCGAGACCGACCAGTACGACGGCATCGCCCTCCCGCAGGCTACTCAGGACATTCTGCTTAACGTTCCACCCTATTACGGCGACCCCGAGGGAACCAACGGCCCGGTGTACGTTGGAGCCATCATCTGCGCACTGTTCATCTTAGGATGCCTTATCGTCAAGGGGCCGCTGAAATGGGCGCTCCTGGTAATGACACTGCTGTCGATATTCCTGGCCATGGGTCGCCACTTCATGTCGCTCACCGACCTGTTTATCGACATCGTGCCGATGTACTCAAAATTCCGCACCGTAGAGTCGATTCTTGTGATAGCGCAGTTCACAATGCCCCTGCTGGGTGTGCTCGGACTGCAAAAACTGCTTACCGCCCCCAATCACGGGCGTGAATACTTCAAGCAAGTGGCGTGGGCATTTGGCGTGCCGGCTGCGATATGCCTTATCGCCATCGTTGTTCCATCGACATTCGGCCCATTCGTCACATCTACCGACTACTCCCTATCGGCGCAATATGTACAAAGCATCACCGATAACGCCGTACGCCAGGGCTTTGACCCTCAGTCGCCCCAGGTGCAGCAAATTATTGCGCAATATAGCATCGAAAACCTCAATAACGGCATATTCCGCACAATCGCCTCAACCCGCGAGGCCATTCTCGTGGCCGATGCCTGGCGGTCGTTGTGGTTCATCCTCGCCGCCGGGGCAGTGCTGCTGATCTATGCCCGCGGCTTGCTCACCCTGAAAAACTCAACGATGGTGGCCGGAGCCGCCGTGGCGGTGCTCGTAGTGGCCGACCTCTACAACGTCAACGACCGATATCTCAACGCCAAGTCATTCGCCCCCGCGCAGATGGCAAGCGAAAACCCCATCCCCGAATCAGCCGCCGACCGCGCCATCATAGCCGACGCCAATATGCACGGCTATAAGCATTACCGCGTGATGAGCCTTGACCAGTTCGGCTCACCCATGCCATCCTACCACCACTCGATGATAGGGGGCTACCACGCTGCCAAGCTCACCCGCTATCAGGATCTCATCGACGGCCAGATGTCGGGTGAGAATTTCAACCCCGCAGTGCTCGACATGCTCAACGCTCGCTACATCATGGCACAGGGACAGTGGGAAGCCAATCCCGGGGCGCTGGGCAACGCATGGTTTGTCGACTCGCTCACCTATGTGAAAGGAGCGGATGCCGAGATGCAAGCCCTCACCGGCCTCAATCCATCCACCCGCGCCGTGGCCGACGAGCAATTCAAGTCGCAGCTTGGCGATCGCACCGTATACGATATCGCAGCCGACGACTATATCACACTCACTGATTACGCCCCCGACAAGCTCACTTACGAAGCCAATTCAAGCAACGGTGGCCTGGCCGTGTTCTCAGAGGTATATTTCCCATGGGGATGGCAGGTGACCATTGACGACAAGCCAGCCACCCTCGGGCGCGTCAACTATGTGCTCCGCGCGCTGCAGGTGCCTCAGGGCAAGCACACCATCACCATGCAATTTGACCCGCAGTCGCTCCACGTCACCGGCACACTGGCCACAATAGCCATTATCATCATCTACCTGTGGGTGCTCGCCTCTATAGCCCTGAGCTTCTACCGCAGGGGTACGATGGCCGAGACATCCGACTTGCAAAAACCGTAATGCCATGACCCGACTGCGACAATATATCAATGCCCCCGGACGATACAAACGTAGCCGAGGATTCGGCGTCCACTCACCATTCGCATTCTATTTCATAAGGCGCGTGCTGTGTGAGCGCACACCCTACTACGACTACGAAGCTATCGCCGACCTAAGGCAGCAGGCGCTGGCCAAAATGCGCAATGTCAAGGGGCACTCGCGTGTGATGTCGTTAAAACATGCCAAGATGATTTATCGCATCTTGTGCCACTACAAGCCCCAGACAATGCTCCAGATCGGCTCAACCCATGGCCTCACCACCGCCACAGCGCTGCTCTACGACTCAAAGCTACATATCACTCTCTACGACAACCGTAGCGGCGACAACACCCCCCAACGCGTTCACATCGTTGACGACATCGAGCCCATAATGCGTGCCACCACAGGCGACTCCTCTACCCCCCCACCTTTCCCCCTGATAGTGATAAGCGAACTGCGCGCTGAGGACCGCGCACGGGTCACCACACTGCTACGCCGCCACACCGACATGGGTGGTGTGACGATAGTGCGCAATCTCAGCACCGACCACAATATCAGTGAGCTGTGGCGCGCCTTGACCCACACCATGGAGCGCGGCATGAGCTTCACCAACGCCAAGATAGGCATCATCACAGGAGAGCACCATCTGCCGCTCCACCACTACAAGCTATGGTTCTGACCCCCGGGGAGCTACCTCTCCTTGTCGACCGCTATGCCGCCTACATGCTCATGGAGCGCGGCCTGAGCGAAAACACCCGTCAGGGATATATCGACGATGTTAACAAGCTGCTCAATTATTTGAGCGACAACAATATGCGTCTCGACCAAGTGACCATCGAACATCTGCGTTGGATGGTGGGCGACCTGCACGACATGGGCATCGCGCCTACATCGCAAGCACGCATCCTGTCGGGGATTCGCAGCTTCTTCCGCTACCTCAAGCTTGAGCAAATCATACCCGAGAATCCCGCATTGCTCCTCGAAAGCCCGCGCACCGGGCGCCATCTGCCACAAGTGCTCACCATCGACGAAATCGATGCCATGATTGCCGCCATCGACATGAGCAAGCCCGAGGGTCAGCGCAACCGTGCGATAGTCGAAACTCTCTATTCATGCGGCCTGCGCGTGAGTGAGCTGGTCAATCTCACCCTCAACTCCATCTATGTCGACGAGGAGTACATACAAGTCACCGGCAAGGGTGACAAAACACGCATAGTGCCCATAGCCCAAAGCGCACTGACCGAGATACGCTACTATCTGCCCCAACGCTCACTCGCACCTATAAAGCCCGGCGAGGAAGGGATAGTGTTTCTCAACAACCGCGGCCACCGACTCACACGAGTCATGGTATTCTACATCATCCGCCGCCTGGCAGCATCAGCGGGAATCAAAAAGACCATCTCTCCCCACACACTGCGCCATTCATTTGCCACACACCTGCTCGAGGGAGGGGCCAATCTGCGGTCGATACAGCAGATGCTCGGCCACGAGTCAATCGCCACCACCGAAATCTATCTCCACCTCGACCGTACCCACTTGCGCGACCAGATACTCCGCTTCCACCCCCGCAACAACCGCTGATCCTGCACCCTATACTATGAACGTACGGCTACGCCGAACTATACGATGCAATGTCCGACGTGTCCTTGTAGTGCACTCCCCCGGAGCCCCGCGATGCGATGCAGAATGAGGGGGGGGAATAAGGAAATTTTTCGTTAATAATTGTGTAAATGAAGAATTTTACTTTAATTTTGCACGATAAACCTCAATAGCGTAAATAATTCAAACAATTTAATAACACAAAATTTCATCCTCTATGTGGTTAACTAACTCATCTATAGGACGAAAGCTCATCATGGCCTTGACCGGAGCTTTCTTATTCCTATTTGTAACGTTTCACTGCTTGATGAATGCCGTGGCCATCTTCTGGCCCGCAGCCTACAATGTGGTGTGTGCCTTCCTGGGCGCCAACTGGTATGCCCTGATAGGTTCAGCCATCATCGCCGCAGCAGTAATCGTGCACATCATCCTCGCTTGCTGGCTCACCATCCAGAACCGCAAAGCACGTGGCAACGACCGCTACCTCGTAACCTCGCGTCCTCCTCAAGTAGAGTGGGCATCAAAGAACATGCTTGTGCTTGGTGTGGTAATCCTGGCCTTCATCGTGGTACACCTGATCCAATTCTGGGCCAAGATGCAGTGGCAGGAAGTACGCGGCGAGCTCTACCTCAACGCTGACAACCAGGCCGTTCCCCCGGCAGCCGGCACACTCTTCCTCCAGCTCGCCTTTGGGCAGTGGTGGACTCTGCTTGTCTACGGCATCGGCTTCATCGCCCTCTGGTTCCACCTCAACCACGGCTTCTGGTCGATGATGCAGACAGTGGGCTGGAACAACAAGGTATGGCTCCCCCGCCTTAAGAAGATAGGCCTGTGGTGGACCACCATCGTCATCGCTCTTTTCTTCGCCGAGGGTATTGTATTCACCGTGCAAGCCCACAAGAAGGCCTACACCAATTGCGATGACCTGAAAGTGCAGTATCTTGAAATGGCAATTGAGCATCAGGACGCACTGGTAAATGGTGAAGGTGTGATGGGGCTGACTCCCACACCGTGCGACGCTAACAGCTGCAAAGAGCATAACAATAACAAATAAACCACTTCTACAGATATGGCAGATTTAAAGAAACTCGAGGGGATGATTGATTCAACCCCCATCATGAAGGACTACGCCGACATCGAGTCGTCGAAGCTCCCCGAGTATCAGATTGATTCCAAGATACCTGAAGGTCCCATCGCTGAGAAGTGGACCAACTATAAAGCCCACCAGAAGCTCGTCAACCCCGCCAACAAGCGACTGCTCGACGTGATTGTGGTAGGAACCGGCCTGGCCGGCGCATCGGCAGCCTCAACACTTGGTGAGCTCGGCTTCAACGTGCTCAACTTCTGCATACAGGACTCACCCCGCCGCGCGCACTCAATCGCCGCCCAGGGTGGTATCAATGCAGCCAAGAACTACCAGAACGACGGCGACTCTGTATATCGTCTCTTCTACGACACCGTAAAGGGTGGTGACTTCCGCTCGCGCGAGG
>CAZFEU010000027.1:0-6894 GCA_964517875.1 uncultured Muribaculaceae bacterium
ACCGCGCCGATGGTACTGCGAAAGCGGGAGAGTAGGTCGCAGCCACCCTTTTTTCAACAGCCGACGAGCCCGGACGCCCCAAGCGCCCGGGCCCGTTGTGTTTTTGGGGTGTTGCCCAAAAAGTGGGGCTGAGCAACGGTTCAGCCGCCGATGGAGGCAACAAATTGAAGGGACGCTCGGCCCGAGCGTCCGATGGTTGTGGATGGTGGCGTAGCCACGAGATTATTGTAGCCGTGGGTGACAAACCCACGGATTGGAGGT
Organism: uncultured Muribaculaceae bacterium; assembly: GCA_964517875.1. GTDB lineage: Bacteria > Bacteroidota > Bacteroidia > Bacteroidales > Muribaculaceae > JAJPXC01. The sequence continues at coordinate 262 of CAZFEU010000027.1, forward strand.
TTCCACGTGGGTAACGTCCAAGGATTGGTCGAATAATGCGGCCAATTGACCGATAAATCGGTCAATTACAATATAGTATGATATTCCGTGGGTTGCACCCACGGCTACGTTCGTTGTACCGCTAACGCGGTTTTTTGGAGGGGGAGCACAACAAAATAAAATGGACCTCGGAGGGGTCCAACCCCGGTGGGACCTCGCCGAGGTCGGGAGGGTGAAGGGATGTACGCTTTCCTCACGCACAGGTCTCCGACCTACAGCGTGAGATTATTAATCGTTTGAGTCCTCCTGGCGCTATGCATGGTGGTGTCGGTGTTTCCCCAAGTCAGCGTTAACACACTGTCATGGGGTTATATAGAGGTGCGCCCTCCGGGCGGGTTGATGTCTCACTACATCGTGTCGCCGACACTCCGTATTCTTTTCGACTTTTCCCCCACACTCGCTCCGCTCATGTGGTGTTTGATTCTACACCGCCCCCTCGCGGGTATGGCAGGTAGAGTTGTGAAAGTTTTTAGAGTTTTGAGAGTTTTGAAAGCTGTTAGAGTTGCGAGGGGTTAAGGAGATGTGGGTGAAATGGAATTTTGTGTATATTTGTGGTATCATAATGTACGAAACTGATGTGTGATATTGATTATATGCGTAGGGCGCTGATGCTGGCCGGTTGCGGCAGAGGATATGTATCGCCCAATCCGATGGTTGGTGCCGTGATCGTGCGTGATGGCATAATAATAGGTGAAGGGTATCATCGCAAATGGGGGGAAGCCCATGCCGAGGTGAATGCTGTAAATTCAGTAAGCGACAGTACTCTGCTGAAAGATGCCACGATATATGTGACGCTTGAGCCCTGTTCGCATTACGGTAAAACTCCTCCATGTGCTAATCTGCTAATAGAGTGCGGATTCAGGCGTGTGGTAGTGGGAACTCTCGACCCCTTTGACAAGGTGAGCGGCAGAGGGGTAAAAATGCTTAGGGAAGCTGGAATAGAGGTGACTGTAGGTGTGCTTGAGAAGGAATGTCGAAGGCTAAACCATACATTTATGACTGCGCATCAGCGTCGTCGCCCCGTGGTGACAATAAAGTGGGCGCAGAGCAGCGACGGGTGGATGGACCGTTGCCGCACAGCTGACCAACCTGCCCAACGATTTTCCAACGCAATGACTCAACTGCTAACAGCAAAATTGCGGTCGGAGAATGATGTGATACTCACTACCGGTGCCACCGTGAGGAGTGACAATCCCCGATTGACGGTGCGCGGCTGGGCGGGGCGCAATCCGAGGCCAGTGGTATTGACCACACACCCACTTCCGGCTGACAGCCATGTGGCTGAGAACGAGAGGACATGGATATACGACGGCGATCTGGAGAATGTGCTGTGCGATTTGTATCAACGTGGTATAATATCGGTGTTGGTAGAAGCCGGGCCAACTCTGCTTGAAGAATTCATTGAGAGGAATTTGTGGGATTTCGCACGTGTGGAAGTGGCGGATATGGAGCTTGGTGACAGAGGTGTTAGGCATGTGCCAGTTTTAGCGCTTACACCCCACGATGTGTGCCGATTGGGCTCGAGCCGGCTGTATTATTACCGTAGGGAGTAAACGTATACAATATGTATACAGCCGTTAAAAACCTATAAAACTTCAAATTTGGGGTGCCGATAGATGTGATTATGGGAAATCTTCTTAACTTTGCAATTTGAAAGATACTATAATCACCATGCGACATGCACTCATGACGCCCCAGGCGATTCTGACAACCAAATAAAGTAGAAACAAAATTCAACCAACGAGTTATTTAATGATAATGAATTACACTAAATTCATCATATTGTCGGTGTTGCTGGGCCTTGTTGCCACCTCGTGCAATAAAGACAGCGAGGACATCGGATACCTTGCAGCATCGAATTCGACTGTGATAGTGTCGTCGTTCTCGTTGACAAAGGACACTCACATACTTCCCGGTCTCGACTCGGTGTATTTTTCGATCGATCTTGGCAATGCAGAGGTTTTTAACGCCGATTCCCTTCCATATGGCACTGATGTGAGCCGTCTGATACCTGTAATAGGTACAGCAGGTTGCTCGGTGGCCGAGCTGCATTTTAAGTCGGTACATGGCAATGACACTGTAGTTGATTACCTTAAGCACAGTACCGATTCAATCAACTTTGCCAACGGCCCGGTGAAGCTCCATCTCGTGGCCAATGACGGCGTTACAGAGCGTGATTATCAGCTCAAGGTGAATGTCCACCAGATGGTGCCGGATTCGCTATACTGGAACCGCACGGCACGTAGAACATTGCCGGTGCTGTCGCTTATCCCTGCCCGACAGAAGACAGTGAAATATGGGGATAAGTATCTGTGCCTCACTGCTGCCGGTGCAGCCGACAATCAGACTTACAATATAGGGTGCCTGATTGATCTGCAACGCTGGGATGTAAATGCCATACAGCCCGAAACCGGCGCAGACTTCCCCGCCAATCTCGACGTAACGACCCTTGTGGCAGGTGATGGCGTGCTTTACATCCTTGACCAGCAAGGTGAGATGTATGTAAGCGATGAAGTGGATGCCGCCATCGGAATGCCCGGCACTAAATGGCGTAAGACAGGCGTGACTGTTGAAACGCTTTACGGCACATTTGGTGCTCAGGCCCTGGCGTGTGTCAATAAAGGTGGGGAGTATATGTTCGTTACATATCCCGCAGGAATCAGTGTGGCTTTGCCAGAGGATTTTCCGATTCGCGGCACAAGCGATATGATTGACATCGATTCTAAGTGGTCGTCGACCCCGCAGAAATTAATGATAGGAGGTCGTAAGGTTAATGGAGAGCTCACGGGATCAGTGTGGGGTTATGACGGAAAATCATGGGCCCGCATAAGCCGTAGCGAAGTTCCCGCCGGAGAGGGTAAAACGATGTTCCTCTACTCCACATTCACCACCGACAGCACCAATTGGAAAGTTACGGAATACCCCACGATGTTCGCCTTCGGTGGACGTAGCTCCGACGGAATCAACGACGCAAGCATGTATATATCGCGCAACATGGGCATTACCTGGACCAAAGGTGATGATTTGTTGCAAATGCCCTCATACATCCCCGCCATGGCCCAGGCGCAGGCCTTTGTGGCTAAAGTGACAGAGCATGGCGCATCGCGTGCAGGTGATGACTGGGTTGCTTGCGGCGACAAGCCCCTGCCCGGATGGTGTACAATATTCAAGCCCATGGAGAGCAGGGCTGTGTCACCGATCACCGAATGGGACGTGCCGATGATATATCTGTTTGGTGGAGTTAACGATTATGGGGCGCTTTACAACACAGTTTGGCGTGGCGCAATCAATCGGTTGACGTTTAAGCCATTGCAATAACCCTTAAAGGCACTGAAGATAATAATGAGATACCTAATCGCTCTAATAGCCACCATCGTGATGTCGACCGTGAACGTAGTCAGCGCTCAATCGATAGCACAGGAAGAGACCTACAAATTCGACTTTGGAGGTGGCATCGGCATGAGCGGTTATCTCGGCGACGCCAACGAAAGCAACATATTCCACCGCCCTGGTTTTGCAGGCAATGTGTCGGTGCGTTATCTGATGAATTCGCGTATGGCCATTCGGGGCCTTCTTAATATTGCCACCCTCAGCGGAAGCACCGAGGGGTGGGATAATGTTTTGCCTGGCAATAAGAATTACGACTTCAAGTCGCTTCTGTTTGATCTTGGGGCAAGATTTGAGTTCAATTTTTTCGACTATGGCATCGGTGAGACATACAAAAAGCTGAAGCGGTGGACCCCCTACCTGTCGCTTGGTGTGGGAGTGTGCCTTTCGTCCTATCATGCCGGTGGCTTCTTCATTGCGCCCACGCTTCCCATGGCATTTGGGGTAAAGTATAAGATTAAGGAACGCTGGAATCTGGGGGCGGAATTCTGCATGACCAAAGTGTTCGGCGACAAAGTTGACTCAGAGTTTCTCACCGACCTATACCAGATCAAGAGCTCATTTCTGAAGAATACCGACTGGACATCATCGATTCAAGTGTCGATAAGTTATGAATTTGGCAAGCGTTGTGTAACCTGCCACTATGTAGATTAACTATGGATCAACTGACAGCACAGATTGACAAAACTAAACTGCCGGCACATGTGGCCATCATCATGGATGGCAACGGGCGCTGGGCCACAGCCCGCGGCCTTGATAGGTCGGCTGGGCATGTTGAGGGAGTCAACACCGTGCGTCAGATTACCGAAATAGCCTCCGAGCTGGGGCTCAAGGTGCTCACGCTATACACATTTTCAACCGAGAACTGGAACCGTCCACAAGAAGAAGTTGACGCATTGATGCATCTTGTGGTGGTGGCTATCGAGCGTGAAACACCCGACTTGATTAAGAACAATGTGCGGCTTACGATGATTGGCGACCTACACCGCATGCCGGAGGAAGCACGCACCCGGCTGGAGCAGTGCATGGCCCAGACAGCGCATTGCACAGGGCTCAACCTGGTGTTAGCCCTCAGCTACTCATCACGTTGGGAAATCACCGAGGCTGTGCGCGACATAGCGCATAAGGCAGTCTCAGGTGAAATAGATCCCGACCATATTACAGTAGAGATGGTTGACGACGCGCTGTGCACAGCCGGGACGCCCGACCCCGATCTGCTAATACGTACCGGGGGAGATATGCGTGTGTCCAACTTCCTGCTGTGGCAGATCGCCTACTCAGAGATATATGTCACCGATACCTATTGGCCCGATTTTACAAAAGCCGATTTCTGCAAGGCTATCATAGAGTATCAACGACGCGAACGACGTTTTGGCCGCACCAGCCAGCAATTAAAATAAGACCAGAATAATTCCGATCATATCATCATTCATCATGCTAAATAAGATATTATTACTGTTGACAATCATCGCCGCCTCATCCACAACGTGGCATGTGGCCGCGCAGGAGACAGTGGAAGTAGTCGACACTATCTACAACCCACCGGTGATTTTCAGCAGCATGCCCCGTCAATATGAGATTGCCGACATTATCGTAACCGGAGCCGACAATTACGACACTTACAATATCATAGGGTATTCTGGACTCAAGGTCGGCGATAAGGTAGATGTGCCGGGCAGTGAGATTACATCGGCCGTAAAAAGACTCATGCGTCAACGCCTATTCAGCCAGGCTCAAATCAAGGTGAACAAGATAGCCGGTGACAAGGTATGGCTCGAAATAGCACTGCGCACTCAGCCGCGCATCTCTGATGTAAATTATATCGGCATCAAGAAAGGTGAACGTGACGACCTGCAGGAGCGCTTGCAGATAATGAAAGGGAATCAGATAACCCAGAATGACGTAAACCGCGCGATCGATATCATAAAGAAGTATTACTCGGAGAAGGGATTCTCCAACGCCGATGTTAAGATTGACCTGCGCGAGGACTTATCGCAACCCAACTACATGTTTGTCGACATTACTATCAACAAACACAATAAGACAAAGGTCAACAAGATCTACATAGATGGCAATGAGGTGCTCTCGGACAACGCTGTCAAGGGCGCAATGAAAAAGACCAACGAAAAGGGCCCGCTGCGCAACCTGTTTAAACAGAAAAAATTTGTGGAACAGGACTACGAAGATGACCTGAACCGTATAATCCAGAAATACAACGAAAAAGGATATCGTGATGCTAAGATATTGAAAGATAGTGTAGTGCCATACGATGAAAAGACAGTAGACGTATATATCACGCTCGAAGAGGGGCAGAAATACTTCATCAACAACATCGACTGGGTAGGCAACACCGTCTTTTCTACCGATCAGCTCAATTCGTTGCTCGACATGCATAAGGGAGATGTGTACAACCAGAAGCTCCTTGAGAAGCGTATTCGCGAGGACGACGAGTCAGTGTCAAACCTCTATATGAACCGTGGTTACCTGTTCTATCAGCTGATACCTATCGAAAAGAATGTGCGCGGCGACTCCATCGACCTGGAGATGCGCATGATGGAGGGCCCGCAAGCCCGCATCAATAAGGTGACCATCAACGGTAATGACCGTCTCTATGAGAAGGTGATACGCCGCGAGTTGCGTGTAAGGCCGGGCGAGCTGTTCAGCAAGGAGGATCTTATGCGTTCGTACCGTGAGATAGCACAGACAGGTCACTTCAATCCTGAAAATATGGATATTCGTCCTGAGCCCAACGAGGATGACGGTACGGTTGACATCGTATTCAATCTTGAGTCGAAGGCCAACGACAAAATCGAGTTCTCGTTTGGTTGGGGACAGACCGGTATTATCGGTAAACTTGGCCTGACATTTACCAACTTCTCGATCAAGAATCTTTTCCGCCCCGGCAGTTATAAAGGTTTGCTGCCTCAGGGTGAGGGTCAGACCTTCAACATCTCGGCACAGACCAACGCACGCTACTATCAGGCATATAGCGTATCGTTCCTCGACCCATGGTTTGGAGGCAAACGCCCCAATTCGCTCCAGGTATCGGCATATTATAGCCGTCAGACCGGTGTTAACTCGAGCTACTATAACTCCACCTGGGCTAATCCATATGGATACGGTGTTGGCAACATATATGGTAATAACTACTATAACCAGGGCCTGTGGAATGAATACTACCAGAATCAGATTCAGAACGCCTACGAC
>CAZFEU010000027.1:6904-29296 GCA_964517875.1 uncultured Muribaculaceae bacterium
AACAAGGTGCTTCAGATGGCAGGAGTCACCGTTGGTCTGGGTAAACGCCTAAAATGGCCCGACGACTGGTTTACATTCACCGCCGAGCTTACCTACAACTGGTATTACCTCAAGAATTGGGAGTACCTTTTCTATATGAACAACGGTACGTCGAATGCCATTGTCCTTGGCCTGACCCTGGCTCGCAACTCGATCGACAACCCGATATATACACGCAGCGGATCCACATTCTCACTCAATCTGCAGCTCACACCCCCGGCATCGCTGTTCAACCCCGGGAAAAACTGGGAAAAGCTGGCGCAGGAGAAAACCACCGAATCGAAAAAACAGCTCTATCGATGGATAGAATACTGGAAACTCCGCTTCAAGTCGCGCACATATACGCCGCTTACCGATCCCACCGGACAGTGGACCCTGGTGCTTATGACACGCGCCGACATAGGTTTGCTCGGCAGTTATAACAAGTGGCTCAAATCGCCGTTTGAAACATTCTATGTGGGAGGTGATGGCATGAGCGGCTCTTACACATATGCCACCGAGACTATCGGACTCCGCGGCTACAACAATGGTCAGTTCACACCGTGGGGCAGCGAAGGCTACGCCTATACTCGCTTCGGCATGGAGCTCCACTTCCCGTTCATGCTACAGCCCACTACCACCATATACGGCCTTGTATTTGCCGAAGCCGGCAACGCCTGGACATCGGTGAAAGCGTTTGACCCATTCTCGATGAAGCGGTCGGCCGGTGCCGGTGTGCGCATCTTCCTGCCGATGGTGGGTATGATGGGTATCGACTGGGCGTATGGCTTCGATAAGGTATTTGGCACTAAAGGTGGCAGTCAGTTCCACTTCATCCTTGGTCAAGAGTTCTAAAAGATTAAACCATTTGCACCGCCGAACGTCTATATTGTGAATCGATAAAACAATACTAACCACCATACTTAATCGATATGAAACGTGTAGTAACAATCCTTGCAGTAGCAGTGATGTGTGCCCTCGGAGCACGTGCCCAGAAGTTTGCCTTGGTAGACATGGAATATATACTCAAAAACGTGCCCGCATACGAAATGGCCAACGAACAGCTCAACCAGCTGTCGCAGCGATGGCAAAAAGAAGTAGAGACAAAAGCTAAAGAGGCTGAGACACTCTATAAGAATTATCAGTCAGACATGGTATTCCTCACCGACGACCAAAAGAAGAAAAAAGAGGAAGAGATAGTGGCTAAGGAGAAGGAGGCCACCGAGCTGCGTATGAAGTATTTCGGCCCCGATGGAGAGCTGTACAAAAAACGTCAGTCGCTGCTCAAGCCCATACAGGATGATGTGTATAACGCCGTAAAGAAGGTGTCGGAGGAACGTGGCTATCAGGCCATATTCGACCGTGCATCATCGGCCAACATCATCTATGCGTCACCCCGAATCGATATATCGAACGAAGTTCTTGCAAAACTTGGATATTCAGTAAATTAACTAATAACATATAATAAATTACAATGATTAAGAAAGCTCTTTTGGCGATTATGCTCGCCTTGCCTATGCTCGCCGCAGCCCAGGCACAAATCAAAATCGGCACCGTGCAGATTGATCCCATCGTGGATGCGATGCCCGAAACCGCACAAATGAAAGCTCAGCTCGAGGCCGACCAGAAAACTTATCAGGACGAGCTCGAGAAACTTGGTGCAGAGCTCGATAAGAAGGTTGCCGAATATCAGAAGCTGGCTCAGGACGGCACTACTCCTCAAAGTATCCTTGAACGCCGTATGCAGGAAGTACAGGAGCTCCAGCAGAAAGCACAGCTTTTCTCTAACCAGGCTCAGCAGGAGATGCAGCGCAAATATGAGCAGCTCATGGCTCCCGTACAGGAGAAACTTACCAACGCCATCAAGGCCGTGGGCGCTGAGAATGGATTTACCCTTATCCTCCCCGAGGGCGTAGCGGCTTACCAAAGTGCTGACGTGATCGATGCAACCCCTCTGGTAAAGGCTCGTCTCGGCATCAAGTAAGACAATACAGAATAAAATAAGCCATTAGCGGACCCGTAGTGACACAAAGTGTTGCCTCGGGTTCGCTTTTTATAATTTGAATTAGGATAGTTGATGTGAATTCATTATATTTGTAAGGAAAAATAATTATGCGTCATGGAAATGTGGATTGTATGGCTTATAATAGCAGCCCTGCTGATGATAGTGGAGGTGCTCTCGCAGATGATGTGGGCAATGTGCCTTGCCATAGGGAGCGTGGGCGGCTGCATTGCCGCTCTTTGTGGCCTCGGTGTGATATGGCAGCTGGTGATACTTGCTTTGGTGTCGGTAGCGGCCTATGTGGTGCTGGTGCCCATGTTTCAGAAGCTGCACGCTAAGGCAGTTGCCCGCCAGGGTAAGACCGCGCGCACCGGCATGGATGCGCTGCTCGGTCGCCATTCGTTTATCGAGGATGAGATACGCCCCGACCGCCCGGGTCGCGGCCGCATCGACGGCGACAACTGGCAGATGCTGTCGCCTGGCAGTGAAGTGGCAATACCCCGAGGCACCGAGGTAGTGGTTACAGGCTACGACTCCATCATCCTATATGTAAGCCCCATTAGTCGTCAAGAAAAAGATTAAACACCTAATACATTTTAATTATGGAAATATTCGTACTTGCAGCAGCGATAGTGATTCTCGCCATTGCCATTATATCGGCTGGAGTAAAAGTTGTGCCCCAGAGCGAGACCCGCGTGATCGAGCGCCTTGGCAGATTTCACAGTGTATTGCCTCCCGGCATCAACTTTATCATCCCCTTTATCGATAAACCAAAAACGATATATCGCCGCACAGTAGGCCGCACATTAGATGGTCGTGGAGTAGCGTCAATGACATCGACCAAGGTTATCGACCTTCGCGAGCAAGTCTATGACTTTCCCTCGCAGCAGGTAATCACCCGCGATAACGTGACTACCGAGATCAATGCCCTGCTGTATTTCCAGATTGTTGACCCCAAGAAGGCAGTCTACGAAATCGACAACCTGCCCAACGCTATAGAAAAGCTCACCCAGACCTCGCTCCGCAACGTCATAGGTGAGCTCGAACTGGATGAAACCCTCACATCGCGCGACACAATCAACTCCAAACTTCAAACTATCCTCGACGATGCCACCAACAAGTGGGGCGTGAAGGTGAACCGCGTGGAGCTACAGGACATCACACCCCCCGAGAGCGTGCGCGTGGCCATGGAGAAGCAGATGCAGGCCGAGCGCAACCGTCGAGCTGAGATACTCAATGCCGAGGGTGACAAGCAGTCGCGTATACTCCGCTCAGAGGGAGAGAAAGCATCAAAGATTAACCAGGCCGAGGCTACCAAGCAGGCAGAAATCCTGCGTGCCGAGGGTGAGGCCAAGGCAATCATCCTCAACGCTCAGGCCGAGGCCGATGCCATCATGAAGGTGGCCGAAGCTGTCAAGGCCACGCAGACCGATCCAGCCACCTATATCCTCGCCGTGAAGTATATCGACACACTCCGCGACATCACTTCGGGCAAAGACAACAAGGTAGTATACATGCCCTATGAAGCCACCTCGGTGCTCTCGTCCATAGGTTCGATACGCGGCCTTTTTGCCGACACACAGGCCCCCAAATAAAAGCAACGACAAGCTATCATCACTCAATAGAGAAGACGGTGTGTCAAGTTTTATGCTTCGACATGCCGTCTTTGTAGTGTTTTGCCTTATTTTGTGGCAATTGCGGCGAGAATATTGGCGTGATGTGGGGCGTATGTCGAAAAAAAGTTGTAACTTTGCATGATTTTAAGCAGAAAATAATATACAAAGAGAATTTATGTTACAACCAATCAAGAAAACCATCACACTTGCCGATGGTCGCGAGATTACCCTCGAAACCGGTAAGCTCGCCAAGCAAGCTGATGGAGCCGTAGAGCTCCGCATGGGCAACACCATGCTCCTGGCCACAGTAGTATCGGCCAAGGAGGCAGGCGAGGGCGTTGATTTCATGCCCCTGACTGTGGAGTACAAGGAGAAATTCTCGTCCAACGGACGTTTCCCCGGCGGCTTCCTCAAGCGCGAAGGTCGTGCCTCCGACTACGAGATTCTTACAGCACGTCTGGTCGACCGCGTACTTCGCCCCCTTTTCCCCGACAATTATCACGCTGACACAATTGTACAAGTCACCATGTACTCGGCCGACGGTCAGGACATGCCCGACGCGCTGGCCGGTTTGGCCGCATCGGCTGCACTTACTGTCAGCGATATACCTTTCAACGGCCCTATTTCTGAGGTGCGCGTGGCCCGCATCAATGGCGAATTCGTAATCAACCCCACATTCGATCAGCTGGAAAACGCTGATCTCGAGCTCATGGTTGGTGCCACCTACGATAACATCATGATGGTAGAAGGCGAAATGAAGGAAGTGAGCGAGGATGTACTTCTCGCCGCCCTTAAGGCTGCCCACGATGCCATCAAGGAGCAGTGCAAAGCCCAGATGGAGCTCGCTCAGGAGGCCAACGCCACCGTGAAGCGCGAATACTGCCACGAGGTCAATGATGAGGACCTCCGCAAGGATGTGCGTGAGAAATGCTATGATAAAGCTTACGCTATCGCCAAGGCTGGCTGTGCCGACAAGCACTGGCGTCAGGATAGCTTCGATGCAATATGCCAGGAATACATCGACTCACTCCCAGAGGAGGAGCGTGAAGAGAAAACCCCACTTGTAAAACGCTACTACCACGATGTAGAGAAGGATGCGATGCGCCGATGTGTGCTCGATGAAGGCATACGTCTCGATGGCCGTAAGACCGATGAGATACGCCCCATCTGGTGCGAAGTAGACTATATCCCCGGCCCTCACGGATCGGCGGTGTTCACCCGCGGCGAGACTCAGTCGCTCGCTACTGTCACCCTCGGTACCAAGCTCGATGAGAAGATCCTCGACGAGGTGCTCAACCAGGGTCATGAGCGCTTCCTGCTCCACTACAACTTCCCTCCATTCTCTACCGGCGAAGCCCGCGCACCCCGCGGTGTGAGCCGTCGTGAGGTAGGGCATGGCAACCTGGCCCACCGTGCTCTCAAGAGCATGCTCCCCGACGATTTCCCCTACGTGACACGCATCGTGAGCGACATCCTTGAGTCAAACGGCTCATCGTCGATGGCCACAGTATGTGCCGGCACTCTCGCCCTGCTCGATGCAGGTGTGAAGATGAAGCGCCCCGTAGCCGGTATCGCCATGGGCTTGATTTCAGACTCTGACAGTCCTAAGTATGCAGTGCTTAGCGATATCCTCGGCGATGAGGACCACCTCGGCGACATGGACTTTAAAGTCACCGGAACCACAGAGGGTATTACCGCCACACAGATGGATATCAAGTGCGACGGTCTCTCATACGAGATACTCGAAAAAGCTCTCAATCAGGCAAAAGCCGGACGCTTACACATACTCAATATTATCAACGAGACAATACCTCAGCCCCGCGAAGACTACAAGCCTCATGTGCCTCGCATTGTCACCATGATTATCCCCAAGGAGCTAATTGGTGCAGTGATTGGCCCTGGCGGCAAGATCATCCAAGGCATTCAGGAGGCATCGGGTGCTACCGTATCGATTGACGAAATCGATGAAGGTGGCTACATCGAAGTGGCCGCAGCCAACAAGGCTTCAATCGATAAAGCCATGGAGATGATCAATGCCATCGTTGAGCTACCCGAGGAAGGTAAGGTTTACACCGGCAAGGTAAAGACTATCCAGGATTTCGGCGCATTCGTTGAGTTTATGCCCAACCGCGATGGTCTGCTCCACATCTCAGAAATATCATGGAACCGTCTTGACAATATGGAGGCATCGGGCATCAAGGAAGGTGACACAGTCACTGTGAAGCTTCTTGAGGTTGACAAAAAGACCGGCAAATATCGCCTGTCAATGCGCGCACTCCAGGAGAAACCTGAAGGATGGGTTGAACCTCAGCGCGGTCCCCGCGGACCTCGCCGTGAAGGTGGCGACCGCGGACCCCGTCGTGAGGGTGGTGATCGTGGACCACGCCGCGATAACAACCGCGGACCTCGTCGCGACTAATCATCTGATTGCATTATATTACAGCGGGCTGTGCCGAATATCGGTTACAGCCCGCTCGTTTTTGTGACGCATTGATTTAGTGTGAAGAAAAAGAAACTCTCCGCCGCAACATAGCGCAGCAGAGAGTCCATGATGAGAATTATGAGGTGGATTACTCGAACTCGATGAGAACGGCATCGGTGCCTACTACCTCGTCGGGCTTGACGAAGACGCGCTTCACCACACAGTCCTTATCGGCGGTGACATCATTTTCCATCTTCATTGCCTCATAAACAAGGAGTATCTGTCCTTTTTTCACAGCGTCACCTTTCTTTACGTTCACTGTAATGATGCGGCCACCCATCGGAGCCTTCAGCGTGGGGCCGGTGATGGGTTCATTGTCAGCCTCTTCGGCGGCTTCAGCCTTTGTATCGGCCGGGGATTCGGATGCTTTCTTAGCATCGTACTCCTCCTGGCGACGTTTACGCAGGAAGCCGTTGGCCACGGTGGGGAGTAGCTGAAGCAGCAGATACTCTTCATTATTAGATGCAAGCTTCACTCCTCCGAGGTCGTCGAGAGTGGGATTTTCAGGCATCTTATAGGATGCGGTGTCGTAGGGCTTCTCCTCCGGGCTACCGGTGATTTGTGCACGGAAGTCGGGGTTGACGGGTACTGGGGTTTTGCCATATTCACCCTTTACCAGCGATATAAACTGGTTGGATGTGGTGGCATAGTCGGGGTTGCCCTTCTTGCGGTTGAGTGCCACGCTCACGGCTTGCGAGCCTACAATCTGGCTTGTGGGGGTCACCAGGGGCACGAGGCCGGCATCGCGGCGCACCTTGGGAATGAGACGCATAGCGTCGTCGAGCAGGTCGCTTGCGCCAAGCGATTTGAGCTGTGCCACCATGTTGGAGTACATACCGCCGGGAACTTCGGCGTCCTTAACGAGCAGGTTGGGCTTGGGGAATCCGAAATATTCCTCTATGGCGTGGCAAGCCTCGAGCAGAGCCTCCTCGTCCATCGAGCGGGCAGCTGCTATGGCTGTATCGAAGAGGGCATCTACCTCTGCGGGAAGTGTATCTTTGAGCGGGTCGAACTCTTTGGGGAAGTGATCCTTGTTGAGGTCGTATGCTGCCAGCTCCTTGCGCACGCCTTCGAGCTGCTTGCGGATCTTGCCTACAGCCTCCATGTTGACTTCAACTTCTACGCCCAGTTTCTTACAGAATACATAGACGAGCTCGATGGCCGGAGCGGCTGAGCCTTCACCAAACCACCAGATGTTGGTGTCAAGAATGTCAACACCGTTGAGGATTGCCATAACCGACGACGCCAGGCCGTAGCCGGGGGTACAGTGGGTGTGGAAATCGACGGGAACGCTGAGGTTGGCCTTGAGCTTGCCGATGATTGAGGCAGCACGCAGCGGACTTACCAGTCCGGCCATATCCTTCAGTGTGATAATCTTGGCTCCGAGAGCCTCCATCTGGCGAGCTTTGTCGACAAAGTATTCGTCGGTGAAAATCTTCTCAGGCTCCTCCTCTTTTTTGCCGAACAGCTTGGCAAAGAATCCTTTCTTCTCGGTCTTGGGCTCCTCTTTGGGGTCGACGGTGTAGCACACGGCTCCGTCGGCAATGCCTCCGAGCTGATTTATGAGCTTGATTGACTCCTTTACGTTGTCGATATCATTGAGGGCATCGAAGATACGCATTATATTCAGGCCGTTATCGATAGCTTCCTTGTAGAAGCCTTCGAGCACTGAGTTGGGGTAGGGTACGTAGCCAAACAGGTTGCGGCCGCGTGAAAGCGCCGACAGAAGCGATTTGCCCTTCATGGCCTTGCTGATTGTGCGCAGACGGTTCCATGGCGACTCGTCGAGATAACGCATCACTGAGTCGGGCACGGCGCCTCCCCATACTTCCATGATATAGTAGCCAGCGTCCTCATACAATGGGAGCAGTTTGTCGATTTGTTGCTGGCTCATGCGTGTGGCAAAGAGCGACTGCTGACCGTCGCGGAGTGTCAAGTCGCGGATTCTTAATTTCTGGGTCATCGTTATGTTAAGTTTTAGTGATTAGGATTATTCGGTGTATTCAAATGGGATCGATACCCACTCACATTCGCGAATGTATGTATTAAATATTAATTACGGAAATTTTTCCACAATTTTTGCTCAAATAATTTGTGGTTGAATTAAAAATATTATTTATTTTCGCATGGTAAAAGCGAGAATAAGCTATAATCAAATCTAACCGACAAATGTTCAACATATTTTCACGTCGCAAGGCGACGCCCGAACCTTTGTTTTTTTCTACTGACATACATTGCCACATAGTGCCGGGCATAGATGACGGGTCGACCGACGTGGCAACCTCGGTGGATCTTATCCGCTCGATGAGCTCATGGGGTATCAAGCGCATTATTGCCACTCCCCATGTTACTGAGGATGTTTTTGAAAATTCGGTCGAAACTATTACTCCTCCATTTACCGAGCTGAAGCAGGCTCTCAGTGATGCAGGGATTGACGTTGCCTTAGAGCACTCGGCCGAATATCGACTTGACGACCTGTTCAAAAAGCAATTTGCCGCCGGCGAGTGCAAGCCATATCCCAACGACTTTATACTTGTGGAAAACTCGTGGATACAGGAGCCCTGGGGACTCGACGAAACGTTGTTTGACATTAAGGTCAAGCGACTGAGCCCCATATTGGCTCACCCGGAGCGTTACCTGTATTACTTCGATAATCGCGAGCGGCTTAAGAAGATTCATGACGACGGCACCTTGTTTCAAATCAATCTGCTGAGCCTGGCCGGTCATTATGGCAAGGATCAGCGTCGTCAGGCCGAGTGGCTTATCGAGAATGAATTGGTGGATTTTATTGGTTCTGATTTGCACAATGCGTCGCATGTAGAGGCGATAGAGCGTTACCTGGCATCGAAGGACTACAGGCACGACCGCGAGCGGCTTGATGGGCGCATACTCAATGACCGCGCTTTCAATTAGCTTTGCCGTAGATATTATGGGACAGGCTCTAACTTTCCGCGGGTAATAGTTGTTAATAAGTATATGAGGGCTTATTCATCGGCCCCGACATATTACAAGCATTAACTTTTCAACTATTATCTATCATGGATTCATCAGCAAACACGACTAACAAGAAAGCTGCGTCAAAGGCAACTCCAACTCCTGCCCAGGGCAAGTCGGCCGAACGTCCTTATACCAAAACCGAGCGTCTGATAGTGTCGATACTCCACGGACTGGTGTTGGTGCTGTCTTTACTTCTCATTGTATTCATTAGCTACGACACGTTCGAAGGTATACCTTTCCTCGAAAATAAGCATTACATGACCTTCCAGCTGTGGGTATGTATTGTGTTCCTTGTTGATTTCTTCGTTGAGATGATTATATCACATGATCATTGGGACTATGTGAAGGGGCATTGGTTCTATCTGCTGATATCGATACCTTATCTTAATATCCTTTCGGCATGTGACAATCTGGTACTCTCGGATGGCATGATGTACATCGTGCGGTTTATCCCGCTTATCAGAGGCTGCTACGCATTGACGATGATTGTGGGTTACATTTCGCGCAATAAGGCTATATCGATTCTTTCGCAATATGTAGTGATATTGCTGACCCTGGTTTACATACTATCACTCATATTCTATTATGAGGAGTTTGGCGTTAACCCCGATGTCAAGAGTTACTGGGACTCACTCTACTTCTCGGCGATGAACACCACCACCGTGGGTTGCTACTTTGCAGCCGTGACCCCGGTAGGCAAGATTATTTCCGTGATACTCCCTACTGCCGGCATGTTGATGCTGCCGCTGTTCACAGTCTACGTAATTGACCGTGTGAAGGCGTTCAACGCCAAGCGCGACAGCGAGCTATAATATACAACACACTAAATATTTATACGCATACCTTCGGTGGCAGCGATTACCTCGCCACCGAAGGCTTCTTTTGCCTGGGCGAGATGTAAGCTTTCGTTGGTATATGTCTTTGAATAATGCCCTATTATCAGGCGCTCGGCCGGAGCCATGCGGGCTATCTCGCCGGCCTGGCGAGCTGTTGAATGGAACCGGGCTTTGGCTTTATCAGCACTGTCGTCGGCGTAGGTGGCTTCGTGATACATTGCGGTCACTTGCCCAACATCGTGTGCTACGCGCGGGTCGAAGATGGTGTCGGAGCAGTAGGCATAGCTGCGCGAGGGGTCGGGGTCGGTGGTGAGCCGGTGGTTGGGTATTACCGTTCCATCAGGCGTGACAAAGTCAGCTCCCAGCTGCAAGTTGCGCCGCTGTGATATGGGCACTTTGTAGAAGTCAAGCATGTCGGAGCGTAGGTGGCGCACTTTGGGCTTCTCCCTGAACACGTATCCCACGGTGGGGATGCGGTGATATAGCGGTACTGTCTCAACGGTGATGGCAGGGGTGTCGAGTATGACGGCTCGGCGAGGCTCTATTGTGTTGAAATTGAGAGTGTATGTGAGCTCATGACAGAAGAAGTCGATCATGCGTCGGAACATATCGACCCCTTCTGCGAAAGTGTGCACAGTGATTTCACCGTCGAGATGATGCAACGACAATGTGGAAAGTAGTCCAGTCAGACCCAGGCAGTGATCCCCGTGAAGATGACTGAGGAATATGTGACGCAGACGGTTGAATTTCACACCCATCTTGCGGGCTTGCAGTTGCGCACCCTCTCCGCAGTCAATCATATACAGAGTGTCGCGGATGTCAATAATCTGGCATGATGGCAAGTGACGGCGTGTGGGCGTGGCCGAGCCGCAACCAAGAATCTGGACTTCAAATTTCTCCATTATTCAGCTTGAAATTCATAGCATCCGATGGTGGGAGGATTGGAACGCTGTAGGCCAAAGCGGTCGATGGCGGCTGCCGGTAATGTGAGCGACGCATCACCTGCGCCTATGGCTGGTGAATCGGGCTTGACACGGTAGTCGAAGAGATAATCCTCGCGAACGGTGTAGTACAGCGGATCTGTATCCCATAGGCAGTTGATGAAATTGTCGTCGTCAGTTCCGGCCGACTTTAGTAAGCATCTGCGCAGTGTCACCGATGTGCCGGTGAGATCGCCATGCGACAGGTCGTTGCCGTTGCCATATATTATTGTGTTGGTGATGTCGGCCTGCAGGTAGGGGAGACCTGACTGATCGTCATCATCGGCATTGACGTGGGCCAGCTGCAATGCCAGACCTCCAAGTGCGGTAAAGAGGTAGTAGTTGGCCAGGGTGCAGTGGTTGAGTCGCAGCTGTCCGCCACGCATATACAGTATGCCTTGCGAAGCGTCGGTAATCTCGGTGCCTATTATCTCAACCGCTGAGTGGGCGGCCTGGAAGGTATATCCCGAGGAGTTGCGTATCTGGCTGTTGATGATGCGCAGTGCCGGACGGTCGAGCGTAGATGTGATTGAGTCGACTGCCACACCATAGCTTGAGTTGCGCAGCGAGGTGTGCTGGATAAGATTATCGTGCGAGGATGGGGCGAAGTATACACCTCCCCATTGTCCCGACATGAGCTCAAAGGGTATCGAGGCTGCAACGTTGCCGGTGCGGTCGCCAATCATGCTGATGGGACGCTCGGCGGTGCCATTTGCCTTTAGTGAGCCGTAAACCAGCAGCTCGGCGCCGTCGTGGAAGTAGAGCGTGGCGCCGGGATCGACGGTCATGGTGACACCGGGCATTACCACGAGCGAGTCGCGTATCTGGTAAGGACGATCGGCGGTGAAACGCATGTCGCTGTCAAGTACCACGCCATTAAGACGCTCCACGTCAATACCATCGGCACTGAGCACTACTGAGCGGGTAACGCCAAGTGTGGTGAAGTCGAGATGGTTGAGCACATTTACCAGCCCAAGCTTGCCGGTGGCAGGGGCGGTGCACTCAACAAACACGTAAATCGAGTCGTTGGGACGTATCTCCACGTTGTGAAACTCTTTGCCCGACATGCCGTCGACATTAATGCGGAAAATGCCCTGAGCCGGGTCGCGCAGAGCGATAGAGCCTATACTGATTATCTTGTCGGCGTGATTGTATACCACAAAGCGGTGGGTGGTAGACCCTTGGTCGGTGAATACCATGCCCATGTCGAGTGTGTCGACCGAGAATGTGGGCTGGTCGGCAGTTGATGTTGACACGCCATCCTCAATGCACGAGGTGGCGATTGTGATTATCGTGGCAAATATAAAAAGTAATCGGAGTAATTTCATAGTTATATATTAACGTGAAATCACTCCGATTATTGTGGTTTAGGGCTTTTAGGAGTTGAGCCCTTACGTTTGTCGGCTGGTTGTGATTATTCAGCCTTGCCAGCTGAACCGAGCACCTCTACGATTTTGTGCTTGTAGAGCTTCTCCATATTGTCGCGGGCCGGGCCGAGATATTTGCGGGGGTCAAACTCTGCGGGCTTCTCGGCGAAGACTTTGCGGATTGCGGCTGTCATGGCCAGGCGGCTGTCAGAGTCGATATTGATTTTGCAAACGGCGCTCTTGGCGGCTTTGCGCAGCTGCTCCTCGGGAATACCGATAGCGTCGGGAAGTTTGCCACCGTACTTGTTGATGGTTTCAACCTCTTCCTGGGGCACTGATGATGAACCGTGGAGCACGATGGGGAACCCGGGGAGCTTCTCCATTACGGCGTCGAGCACGTCGAATGCCAATGGCGGGGGCACGAGGCGACCCTCAGCATTGCGTGTGCACTGCTCGGGGGTGAATTTGTATGCGCCGTGGCTTGTGCCGATCGAGATTGCGAGTGAGTCGCAGCCGGTGCGGGTAGCGAAGTCGATAACTTCTTCGGGGTCGGTGTAGGTGTGGTGGTCAGATGAAACCTCATCCTCAACGCCGGCGAGCACGCCAAGCTCACCTTCAACGGTCACGTCGTACTTGTGGGCGTAGTCAACTACCTGCTTGGTGAGGGCTACATTCTCCTCGTAGGGGAGGTGTGAGCCGTCGATCATCACTGATGAGAAGCCATTGTCGATGCATGATTTGCACAGCTCGAAGCTGTCACCATGGTCGAGGTGAAGCACAATCTGGGGATGCTCCCAGCCGAGCTCCTTGGCGTAGGCTACTGCGCCTTGCGCCATATAGCGAAGAAGTGTGGGGTTAGCGTAGTTGCGAGCACCCTTTGATACCTGGAGAATCACGGGTGATTTCTCCTCAGCGGCGGCCTTGATGATGGCCTGGAGCTGCTCCATGTTGTTGAAGTTGAATGCGGGAACTGCGTATCCCCCCTTGATGGCCTTGGCAAACATCTCACGGGTGTTGACCAAACCTAACTCTTTGTAGCTTACCATTTTGTGTTTTGAGTTTATATGGTTAATGATATTTTAAGTGAATTCTTAGTTACTTCACTGCAAAGGTACAACTTTTATTTGAAAAAATACGCTGCCTTTGCACGTGTATATTCACTTTTAATTCTAAATCTGGAGAAATCAAATTCACTTGTACTTGTGAAGACGCTTACTTCGCTAATGTGATTTGAAGAATCTCCGAATACCACTGAAATCATTTTTGGATGAGGCAAAACGCCCACTCAGTAAGAAGGCGATGTAGCAAATGGTCAGGGTCTACGAGTTTCTACGCCCCTCCCCAAAGGGCATAATGTACGGTAAAAGTCCATAATCAAGCGAATGTTCGCCCACCGAAGCGACAGCCCGAACAGAAAAAGCGAGCCTTGAATCCAACCTTAAGTTGGTGCTGAAGCTCGCTGTATGAGTTAGCGATTGACCGCGGAGCAGGGCGAGACTTGACCGAGCCAACCCGGACAGCGAAGACCGAAGCTCCGTTCGCGAAAGCGTTGCGGCACTGCCGCAACTCCATTCATACTTGTAGCTTGCTCTTTAATAGTTTAACAGCTTCACAGAAATCGTTAATGAATGGGTTAATGAGAGGTTCATAGTCATGGACCAGGTATTTGAGCAATTGCGTTTTTTCAAAATGATAACAATAGGTTTTGAACCATTCTTTTCTAAGAACCCTAAGTGACTTATCAGTTTTCATAGTAGGGAAATCTTCAATTATTGTGTCCTTAATAAGTTCTGCATTATAATCTGACGGAAGATTGTTCCAATAGGGATGGTCTAAGTGAGAAAGAAGAGATTTCAAATAAAAGAAGATTTGATACTCGGGTGTGAGATCATCTTTTTCCATATCTCCGTTAGAAATGGTAGGAAGGATAAGTATCGTACTTTTGTCAACTAAATTGTTGATATACTTATTAGAAATAGCGTCTCCATCAAAAACAATTATCACAGATTTGAAATAATTATCCTGTTCGTAAAGGGAACGCAAATTATCACAGCCCAATTTGGCAGCGATAGTAGTAAGTTCTATTCCGTACAAAGCCATTATGTCAAGCCCCCGATACTTTAGTATTTGTAGGAAAATCCATTCAGCTTCTTCATCTTCAAAATAGACTTTTATTTTGGGAGATTCTTTTTCAGGGGTAGGTAGAATACTTAGCATATCTCTTTTTACATTTTCATAAGAGACATGCTCCATTAAATGTGGACGCAGTACGTCTTGAATATACACGACTGAGTCAATATTACGACCTACTCTTGCTGCTTCATCGCTTATGTTAAGCACTTCCTTTACAACAGTAAGGGAGTGAGATGTCATGATCACCTGAAGATTAAGCCGTCTAGCTTCTTTCTTAAGGAGTTGGATAATCTTAGCCTGAGCTTTGGGATGAAAGCCTGAATCAATCTCATCTATCAACAAGATTCCACCACAATAATCCCCATATATCCTTTTGAGATGATTAAATGATGCAAGTGCAGTGATAATCGAACTAAGAGAATCCTGTCCTAATGAAATAGTTCGAGTTGAATGATCAAATTCTGGCAGTAACGACCTTTTAGTAGTGGAAGAAAGTTCATGCTTGATAATAGTGGAAGATTCAGAGACTTTATGGTCAAAGATAGACCTAAACTTATCGCGTATATACGCTCTGTCCTCGTCATCCATTTTTTTCTCAATTTGAGATTTTAGGTCAGAACTAAATTCTCCAATAGGAAGCATTCGACTCATGCTGAGAAACATAGTGGGAATGGGCACTTTCGCCTCATTACCTACAGTCCAGTCATCTGAGGATCCACGTGGGACAACCTTAAGCCGAACTTCATG
Organism: uncultured Muribaculaceae bacterium; assembly: GCA_964517875.1. Classification (GTDB taxonomy): domain Bacteria; phylum Bacteroidota; class Bacteroidia; order Bacteroidales; family Muribaculaceae; genus JAJPXC01. Next base: position 22,083 of record CAZFEU010000027.1, read on the forward strand.
TTTCTTACTATCCGTATGCCTTGAAACGTTACAGGTTTTAATAAGTGGTTCAGATCCATCTTTGATATAATGCAATTGAAAGGATGGCCTTAGTTTACTTGATTGTACATAGTCCCTTTCCTCGTCAAGGTAGAAAAGCTCGTGAAGTTGCGCCTGAAACGGTCTATTAAAGAGAGTCTTTCCGAAGGTGGCTTTTAATTCAGAACCATTTGCTATAAGCCCCAGTAACGTAGATTTACCGATTCCGTTGTGGCCAGCAATTACAGTTAATCGTTCGGAAATATGGATGTCCATGTCCCGAAACATCCTGAACGGTATTTCGCCGAAAGAAATTTTAGTAATTCTCATGTGACTTAGATTTATAATTAACTATGGTCATTTGAGGGATGATAGATTTCGGAGAAAAAATCATAATCTCTTGACCCTTTCCGGAGTTACTTGCGCTGTATATTAATTCAAATATAACTTGCCTAAAGTCTTTATAAAGATTGATTATATATGGGGCATTATCATAAGAAATAAGCCAATAGTGATTCAGAAGAAGTTTTACATATTCTGAAATGTCCTTATGGTCATTTTCATGGTAATGATTTAAATATAATCCTTTACCCTTGACGTAGTAAGGGGGATCAAAGTAATATAGAGTTTTTTCAGTTGGGAGTTTTTCAACCAAACTGCGTACCAACTCAATCGCATCCTGATTAAAAAGATGAATTCTCTCAGCGAATGTACCTATAGCTCGAATCCTATCAATCAACGAGCTTTTGTTAAATCGTGCATCCATTTTATAGCTTCCTTGTTGGTTAAGACCTCCGATAACACCACCGGATAGGATGCCAGAACGATTAGTTCTATTAAGAAAGAACGTAGAAAAGCCCAATTCTAACAAATCCGCATTTTCTTTATCTCGTTGGATTTCTCGCTGCTGATGCCAAACCTCCATTGAGATAGGAGTACGCTCAATTAAATCGCAAAAATCATCGGTTCTATTAAGAATCGAATGCCAAAAAGCAAAAATAGACCTATCCTTATCATTAATGTAGATTTGACTTACAAACCCACTCATTAATAAATCTAAGGCTACAGCTCCACCACCTACATAAGGCTCAACGTATATTCCATTTTTTAAGTTGTTGGCTTCCACATACGACCTTAGGAAAGGCACGACCTTTGCCTTTCCTCCTGGATATCGAAGTGGTGAAAATCTTTCCATATCAGCGACTACATTTTAACACCCCTTCCAATAATAGGAATGAATGAGCTTACGTCTAACACCTCTGCGTTCAGTTTAGAATCAACTAAAGAGTATAAGAGATATTTGGTGTCTGCTTTATGACGTGAACTACGTGTTGGGTACCCGTAAGCGTTTAATTCGGGCTTGACAACAATTTCAGTAGCTACAACTTCAAAAGAGCCAATAACCTTTTTTTTATGACGAATCAACAAGCGTGAAACATTTAATAATTCGGGATGCTGTCTCAAATCCTCATCAGAGATGGGATAACAATACTTTTTAGAATTGTTGATCCAATCTATGATACCTTTGCGACATGTCCCAATAAGGAAATTTCCAAAATCTTGCTTTGAAATATACAAAGTTTCGGGTTCAAAAAGAGAAAGTTGAACCCAGTTCCCATCAGAGAACTCATAGGAAGAAGATTCAATTGGCTTTATGACTGATTGGATTGGTCGGTTGGCTGTTAAAGCTAAGGAATTACCAATATGCCACATGAGAACTGGTGGAACGGCATTGCCTATAGCTTTTAGTTGTTTCGCTTCTGAGACTGAATCCCATAAGAACGACTCCGGAAAAGATTGAATGCGAGCACATTCATTGCTTGAAAATCGGCGATACCTTCCGTTAATGAACAAAACCGGGTCGGTAGAATTGAGACTAACCTTAGCTAAATGGGAACTTATTGTGTTGCAAGGTTCTTCTAAGGACTGTGCGCGGCCTTTATTCATCTTGTCGCGAACAAGCATCATTCCAGCGACGGCTTTTTCACTAAAGAAAAGTCGTTCATTGGTGTTGTCAGATTCGTTAATAACATAACGAAGTGGTATCTTATTAAATAGGGTTATGGGCTTCGGAAAAGCGAAATGTGCATAGTCGGAGTATTCTCTAAAACCGACAATAATTACGCGCTCTCTTTTTTGAGGAACCCCATACTCCGAGGCATTTAGGAGTTTAAATTTGATATGGTAGCCCGCTTTTTCAAATTCTTGAATAATCATAGGGAAAGCCTTGCCTTTATTGGCAGATAACATACCTTTGACATTTTCTGCAATCAGAAAACGGGGTTTCTTTTCCTTGAGAATCTTAACCATTTCAAAGAATAGCATCCCTCTTTCATCTTTATATCCAAGTCGCGGAGGGTTTTGAGCTGAAATAGAAAACGACTGACATGGGAATCCGCCAATAAGCACATCAAAATGCGGCAATTGGGCGATTTCCAAGTTGCGCACATCTATTACTTCACAAAGATGCTTAAAGTTTTGGTTATAGATCTTGGTACAGTATGGGTCGTTATCAATTGCTTTAACTATTTCAAAATCAAGCGATGGATATTCCTGTCCTAAATAGTCAAAGCCACCGAGAAGTCCTAAATCCATTCCTCCGCAGCCGCAAAAGAGAGATGCAACTTTTAATCTTGCCATACCAGTAGTGGTTCAGGGTTAAACTGTGAAGCGTCAAAAGAAACCTCCATACCATTGCGAGGAATGGCATCGATAATATCGTGCTTGTATAGGGAAACAGGATTGCGTAAAATATAAAGTGTCTTATCGTTTGTACTAAGCATCAATCGATATACACAGTAGTGTTCGCGAGTTGTATTGGCTACATCCCATTCGTTGGGAGACATATGGAAGCCAAACAGTTTGATTTTTTGTTTACTTATAGTTGTCTTGACTTCAATATATCTATGGTCACGAGTACCGTCACCTTCGAGGCTATCAATATCATATCCGGGATGATAAGAGGGACTATCTACGATTGCAATTCGATGCAACAAATCCTCATACCCTGCAAGTTTGAGTCTCATTTTCTCATGCGAGAATATAATAGATTCCCCTATGTTACCAATATCTTTAGTCGTAGATTTTTCGTTGTCTATAATTTCTGAAATACGTTGATCAACGAGAACCACAACCCTACTATCAGAAATGAGAGAAGCAACGTCAGTTTTAAACTTATCGGGCCGAAATAGACTATCTACATAGCTGAACCAATCAGCCTCTACAGGTGCTAACATAGAAGGCTTTAGATTCTTAACGCCATAGAATTGATCATAGCCTTCAAAATAGGAGTTGTCGTTGACAAAAGCTGTAATGGCTTTAAGCTCATTAGGTTTCAAAATAAAGTAACCATCCATCCTACGGTCAAGTAATGACGCATATTCCATATAGTCAAGGACATCTCCAGCATATCTTACGACATCGCCTTTACTTCTTGGGGTGCCCGTAGAACTGAAATATCTCTTATCTTCTTTGTTGAAATATTTTAATTTCTTCTTCCTATTTTCAAGTATAAGCGTGGCCACTTCTTGTGGTGTACGTTGCCCGGTGGTAACTCTTAAATCATTAAAAATGCAATAAGTCGCTTCTTCATCATTTATGCTCATCTCTTTATCGCTATTTTGAGAAGCAAGAATCTTATTGCCATCCAACAATACATTTAAGATAAACTGAGCAGGTTTAAAACGTACATTATTGCAGATGAGTTCTATGTTATCCTGATTCTTGATGTGGCCACCAGGGAACTGGAATGAAAGCATAATGAACTTGAAGAATTGCGTTAAGTCCTGATGCTCGTTTAAAAAATAAGCAAGTTTTGAAGTACGAGTAATGTTTGAAATTTTATCCTCAATGTAAAAAGCGCAGAGGGCTGAAATTTCAGTGCGCCAGTTTTCTATAGTTTTCTGCTTTAAAGCTATATTTCCTGGGAACAAGCGGATGGCATTGTTAAGACTCTCCTTATATGTGACGCAATCACTATCTTGTATTTTGCAGCATTCGTTGGCAAAATACAAAAGAACATTTTCTATATCGCTTTTGAATCGGGGTCTTACAAAATGAATCCTCAGAAAGTGTTCGTCCGGGATATTATAGTACTTCGGCATAATATTTTAGAGTTGATTAAGCAGTGAATGTGCTATGGCTTCTCCCATTAGAGGGGGAACGGCATTACCAATTTGCTTTAATTGGCTTGTCCTACTGCATAAAAACACAAAATCATCAGGGAAAGATTGTATGCGAGCACTTTCTCTGGCAGTAGGAATACGATTATAGCAATAATGAAAATGATGACGATGCCCTGTATCAATAGTGAAACTTGGTTTTTCACTATTGAGACGTGTCCATGCAATATGCACTTTACGCGTAGATTGCAATTCACACGGCAAATCTCTATAATTACCGCCGTCAGGTACCATTGAAATTATGTCAATGGTTTTTTGATTATGTACTGTTGGTTGATGATTATAGATACCAGTTGAGTTTTTTCTCATAAGCGATTGAAACTCTGACTGTATTTCATTTGGGTATACTCCTCCATCAGAAATACCACATTCGGGTAAATCAGAAAGTGCTTCTTTAGTTGTTACTTTCGGAGTATCGAATGGTTCAGGGAATGAAAAATGGTGACCATTATTAAAACCTACAAAAATAGCTCGCCGTCTATTCTGCGGAACACCATAATCAGACGCAGTCAAAACTTTGTATTCTACAGTATAGCCAATATTTGTAAAATCTTCAACAATAGAATCTCTTACAATTCCATCTCCAATAGAAAGAATGTTAGGAACATTTTCTAATACAAAGGCTTTGGGTTTATAATATTCCACAAAGGCGACGAATGACTTATATAACTTATTACGTAAATCGTCAACTATTCTTTTCCCTGCGACGGAAAAACCTTGGCATGGAGGACCTCCAATAATTACATCAATAGACCTCTCTCCCAAAAGTGGCTCGGCGTCTTTTGGAGAAATGATAGATAAGTCTGCATGCAGGGTCTTGCTACTTTTATGATTATGTGAGAAAGTAACAAGGGCATCTTTCCACACGTCTATTCCGAGCAAAACATGAAATCCGGCTCGCTCGAATCCGAGCGAAAAACCTCCACAACCACAGAAAAGGTCTATTATGTTGTAGCTACTTGATTTCATTATAAACAAGAAAACTTCCGAGTAGGCAGACAGGGCGACCTTATCGTGCCTGGCACGCTTGCGTATGCAAGAAACCTTTTGCGGCTACAAGGGAAGTTCTTTAATATATAGATTATAAGTGTTACTTACATTGAATCTTTGCCGTAGCAAAGCGACATAAAGTCGATGAGGTCTATTTGTCTGCGCGGGCGCATATTATTAGTGCAAAAGTACGAAAAACTTTCGAGACTTGGATCACCGATACAAAATTAGTGGTTGGGATGTGCTGGATTTTGACCCATAAAGATTAATAATTACTTACGTAGGCCGTTGTAAAACGTAGATTTTGGCATACTCTATTAAGGATAAATCAAGGTCGGCCTTACATTGAGAGGGTGAAAGAGTCTCTGGGTAAGGCGGGGGAGTTTGTGCTAAACAACATATTTGAGCCAAGTTTGAGCGAAAATTAGCCGACAATTTGTTTAAAATGCTTGTGCGCGTTAACTTTGCACCCTGAAAATCCAATAGAGGCAATATGCAGAAGATACGTAACATCGCCATCATAGCCCATGTCGACCATGGTAAGACTACGGTGGTGGATAAGATGCTGATGGCCGGACACCTTTTCCGTGATAATCAACAGGCCGGCGAGCTTATACTTGACAATAATGACTTGGAACGTGAACGAGGCATAACAATCCTTTCCAAGAATGTGTCAATAAACTATAAGGGATATAAGATAAATATCATAGACACTCCGGGGCACGCCGACTTCGGCGGCGAAGTGGAGCGTGTGCTAAATATGGCCGACGGCTGTCTGCTGCTGGTTGACGCTTTCGAGGGCCCGATGCCCCAGACACGCTTTGTGCTTCAGAAAGCAATCCAGCTCGGCCTTAAGCCCGTGGTGGTAATAAATAAGGTGGATAAACCCAACTGTCGCCCCGATGAAGTGCAGGAGGCTGTGTTCGACTTGATGTTTAGCCTCGATGCCACTGAGGATCAGCTCGATTTCCCCACAATCTATGGCTCGGCCAAGCAGGGGTGGATGAGCACCGACTGGCAGCAACCTACCGACAACATCCTGCCGCTCCTCGACGCTATTATCGAGTATATCCCTGAGCCTAAGGTGTATGAGGGAGATCCCCAGATGCTGATCACATCGCTCGACTTTTCTAACTACGTGGGCCGTATTGCCATAGGGCGTGTTCACCGCGGAGTCATCCGTGAGGGGATGGATATCGGTCTGTGCAAGCGCGACGGATCGGTGGTGAAGCAGCGCATAAAGGAGTTGCACACATTCGAGGGGATGGGCCGTAAGCGAGTGAGCGAGGTGGCCAGTGGCGATATCTGCGCCATTGTAGGCCTGGATGACTTCGAGATCGGCGATACCGTCACCACGGTTGAAAATCCCGAGCCACTACCTCGTATCGCAATCGACGAGCCTACGATGTCGATGACATTCACTATCAACGATTCACCATTCTTCGGCCGCGACGGCAAGTATGTGACTTCGCGGCACATAGGTGATCGCCTTACACGCGAACTCGACCGCAATTTGGCGCTACGCGTGGAGAAGGCCGGCAAAGAGGACGTTTGGACGGTATTTGGCCGCGGCGTGCTTCACCTGTCGGTACTGATCGAGACAATGCGTCGTGAGGGTTACGAGCTCCAAGTAGGTCAGCCGCAGGTTATAATCAAGGAGATTGATGGCGTGAAGTGCGAGCCAGTGGAGCTCCTTACCATCAATGTCACCGATGAGTATGCCTCAAAGATGATCGATATGGTCACACGCCGTAAAGGCGACCTCGTGTCGATGACAGCTCAGGGCGACCGCACACACATGGAATTTCAAATACCGTCGCGCGGCATTATCGGCCTGCGCAACAACGTGCTAACCGCATCGGCCGGCGAGGCTATAATGGCTCACCGATTCCTGGAATATCAACCTTGGAAGGGGGAAATAGAGCGTCGCACCAATGGCTCGCTTATAGCCATGGAGGGTGGCACAGCTTATGCCTACGCTATCGACAAGCTACAGGATCGCGGCCGCTTCTTCATATTCCCGCA
>CAZFEU010000028.1:0-28916 GCA_964517875.1 uncultured Muribaculaceae bacterium
GGTCGGTGTATGACTTGCCGGTCTTGGGGTCGGTGTGGTCGCCGATTTCCAGGGCGGTGCAGTCGGCGGTGAGACCACTGTGTAGGCATGATGAAACACGGGGGCCAAGGTCACGGCCTATGCACGTGGCGCCCATAAGGCATATCTGAGGCTTGATCTCGCGGAAAAGGTTGATCAGAACGGCAGCGTGGGGATTGGAAGTGTAGGGGTAAAGACGCTTATCCTCTACCTTATAGATTACGTCGGCGCCGTAGGGGGCTATCTGTTTTTCTACATCTTTGAGATTGTCGCCGATAACGATGGCTTCAAGCTTTACGCCAAGACGCGAAGCGAGCACTCTGCCTTTGGTGAGCAGCTCAAGGCTCACGTCGGCGATTTTTCCCTCGTCGTACTCGCAATATACTATTAAGTTGTTATTGTCTGACATTTTATTTTCGTGTTTTTGGGGTGAGTGGTTGTGGTGGCTTCAGGTTAGCCGATTGTGTGGTTGTGAATCAGTTCTTTAATCAGGTCCTCAAGCTGCTCATCGTTGTCATCAAGGCGACGACTTTCTTTAGCGGTGAACACCACATTCTCAATTGCTTTCACTTTAGTGGGGGAGCCTGCCAGACCAATCTGTGCGGGATCAGCGTCAACGTATGCAGCGCTCCACTCCTGCAGATTAAGGTCGTCGCGACGTTCCACGAGTGCGAGTATCTCAGGGGTGAGCTTGGCTTTCTCGCTGGGCGACACGGCATATTTGTATTGCATCACGCGCATCGCGTTGCGGGGACGGCATTCAGCGGCCGAACCGTTGACGGTTACAACGCATGGTAGGGGAGCTTTCACTGTCTCCACGCCGTTTTCGAGGCGGCGTTTTACTGTGACATAGCCATCTTTGAGGTCAATAATCTCCTCTGCGTAGGTCACTTGTGGGATACCGAGTTTCTCGGCTATCTGAGGACCTACCTGGGCTGTGTCGCCGTCGATGGCCTGGCGACCACCGAGGATGATGTCGTAGTTGCCGAATTTTTTCACGGCCTGAGCCAGCGAATAAGAAGTGGCGAGGGTGTCGGCACCACCTAAGGCACGGTCGGTGAGCACGATGCCTGTGTCGGCACCGCGGAAGATGGCTTCACGTATTATCTCTGCGGCACGGGGAAGACCCATGGTGAGGAGTGTTACTTTAGAACCGGGATTGGCATCTTTGAGGCGGAGAGCCTGTTCAAGGGCGTTCAAGTCCTCGGGATTGAAGATGGCTGGAAGCGCAGCGCGGTTGATTGTGCCATCTTCTTTCATAGCGTCTTTGCCCACATTGCGGGTGTCGGGCACCTGCTTGGCGAGCACTATGATGTTTAAGCTCATGTTAGATATTGGTATTAATTATTACTATATTTGCTTTTGCAAGTGTGCAAATTTACTTATATATGTTATAAAACGCAAAAAAACACCCTTAAATATTCCTAACGATGTGTAATTTTCACCGAAAAAGTGGCCGAAAGCACTGTTAATCGTGGCTTGAACCATCGAAGCAGTGGGTGCAGATACACTCTTTGGGCAGACCGATGGCTTTCACCACATTGTCGAGGGTAGAGAAGTGCAGTGAGGTGACACCAAGGCGTTTGCGTATCTCTTCCACAAGGCGGTTGTATTCATTGCTTCCGGTGACTGAGTAGAGATGTACGTTCTTGTTCATATCACCTTCCAGGTCTTTGATAATCCGCCGGGTAATGAGCTCCATATCGGTCTTTGACGAAGTGAAGTTGAGGAACGGACATCCATAAAGGAGTGGAGGGCATGATATACGCACGTGCACTTCCTTAGCTCCGGCGTTGAATATGTCATGCACATTGTCGCGCAGCTGGGTGCCGCGCACTATTGAGTCGTCGCAGAATATCACGCGCTTGCCGTTAAGTAAGTCCTTGTTGGGTATCAGTTTCATCTTAGCCACAAGTTCACGGCGATCTTGGGTTGAAGGTGTGAATGACCGGGGCCAGGTGGGGGTATATTTGCAAATGCCGCGTTTAAATGGCACACCCATTCCGGTGGCATATCCCAGTGCCATACCTGTTCCTGAGTCGGGGATGGGGCTCACGAAGTCTACTTCAGTTTCATCTTCTTTACCCATGGCTTCGCCGTCGGCATATCTCATTTCATCGACGTTGCGGCCTTCATAAGAGCAGGGAGGATAACCGTAGTATATCCATAGGAATGAACATATCTGATTGCACTCTAAAGGCTTGCTCATCTGCTCACGTCCATCGGGCGAGATTTTGACTATCTCTCCCGGCCCTAAATCGTAGTCGATTTCGTAGCCGAGATTTGGAAAAGCGCATGTCTCGCTCGTCACGGCCATTGCTCCACTTTTGCGCCCAATGGTGATGGGGGTGCGACCCAGGCGGTCGCGTGCGGCTATGATGCTGCCGTCGTCAAGCAGCAGAAGCATAGAGCAAGATCCCTTGATGCGTTGCTGTGCGTTGCGCACACCGCTCAGGTAGTCATCCCCTTCGCTGATTAGAGCGGCTACCATTTCGGTGGGATTGATGATGTCATAACTGTGCTCGCAGAAATGGTGTCCCTTGGCCAAAAGTTCTTTTTCAAGTACAGAAATATTGTTGATGCGCCCCACAGTGACGATGGCAAATTTGCCCAAATGACAGTTGACTATGATGGGCTGGGCATCGGTGTCGCTAATTACTCCGATTCCGGCGTTTCCCGAAAATTCGTGCAGGTCGGGTTCAAATTTGGTGCGGAAATATGAGTTTTCGATGTTGTGGATTGAACGGGCGAAAATTCCGGCCTCCGACACTGTAGCCATGCCAGCGCGGCGTGTGCCGAGATGTGAGTTGTAATCGACGCCATAAAATAGTTCGTTAACACATGATGTGCGCTTGGTAGCGCCAAAGAAACCTCCCATTGGAAATGTTGTTGAATTAAATATTATAAAAGCAATCCGAGCATATAGCTTGGAGTAGCTGTATGCTCGGACTATGGTTATTTAACTTTTGTGCTGCTCTACCCATTTGCGGGCGTTGACAAATGCGTCAAGCCATGGTGTCACATCATCGTTGCGGCGCGAATAGGGGTAGTAGGCACATTGCCAGGGGAATATTGCGCGCTCGAGGTGAGGCATCATGGCAAGATGGCGACCATCGGCCGAACATATGCCGGCTACTGCTCCACGTGAGCCGTTGGGGTTGCCAGGGTATTGATTGTAGCAGTACTTAGCCACGATGTTGTAGCTCGACAATGCTTCAGGTAGATGGAAGCGACCCTCGCCGTGGGCTACCCATATGCCTAATCGGTATCCCGAAAGCGATCCGAGCATTACGCTGTTGTTCTTGGGGATTGTCAGTCCTAAGAACTGTGACTCAAACTTATGCGATATATTGTGGAGCATCTTTGTAGGACGCTTGTGCTCAGGATTGATAAGACCAAGCTCTATCATCAGCTGGCAACCGTTGCATATGCCCAGACTGAGGGTGTCGGAACGGTCGAAATAGCGTTTGAGTGTTTCGCGTGCTGTATCATTCCATTTGAACCCGCTGGCCCATCCTTTTGCCGAGCCTAAAACATCGGAATTGGAGAACCCTCCGCAGAATACTATCATGTTGATATCGTCGAGGGTTTCACGGCCACTCATGAGGTCGGTCATATGCACATCCTTGACATCAAAGCCTGCCAAGTGTAGGGCATAGGCCATCTCTCGGTCGCCGTTAACGCCCTTCTCACGGATGATGGCTGCACGCACTCCTGTGCGTTGGGAGCGGCTATGGGCAAGACCACGCGAATCAAGGTGCCCATCAAAGGCTGCGGGTATGAGGTAGCGTATGGGCTGCTTCTTGTAGTTTTCAAAGCGTAGCGCCGCGCATTCCTTGCCGCTTTGCAGTGTGTCGAGCAAATAAGATGAGTCGAACCATACGTCGCGCAGATAGTCGATGCCAAGCAGATACACTGACTCGTTGTCGCTAAGCATCACTACGCGCTCGTCGCACGGAGTGCCGATTGGGAAGTATTTAACGCCCGAATCGTCGAGTATCTTTTCTGTTGATTCTTTCTTTGAGTCTTCAACTTGAATTACTACAGCTGGGTTTTCGGCGAAGAGTATTTTTAACAGATCGGTTTCGCCATGCATTCTGAAGCCGTCGGTGTACACGTTAAGACCACCATCGGTATTGGCGAAACACATTTCAAGCAGGGTTGTGATCAAGCCACCGGCCGATACATCGTGCATAGCCAATAGTTTGCGGTTGCGCACAAGTCGCTGGATGGTGTTAAAGGCAGTGACAAACTTATCCGTATCTTTTACCGTTGGCACTTCCGAACCGACTGCGTTGAGTGTCTGCCATAGTGCCGATCCTCCAAGTTTAAGGTTGTCGGATGACAGGTCGATATAGTAAAGTGTCGATGCCTTGGGGCGTATGACTGGGCCGACCGTGCGTCTGATATTTCGTACTTCACCAGCCGCTGAAATTATCACCGTGCCAGGTGCAAGCACCTTCTTGTCGCCGTATTTTTGTGTCATCGAAAGTGAATCCTTGCCTGTGGGGATATTGATACCTAAGGCTACGGCAAAATCGGAACACGCTTTCACTGCTTTGTACAGAGCGGCATCCTCTCCCTCATTGCGGCATGGCCACATCCAGTTGGCACTAAGCGATACGCTCTTTAACCCTTGATCTAAGTCTGCTCCCACGATGTTGGTGAGCGCTTCGGCAACTGCCAGTACTGAACCTGCCGCAGAGTCGGACAAAGCGGCCTGGGGTGCATGGCCAATGCTGGTTGCAATACCTTTTTTGCCGGTATAATCGAGAGCCACCACACCGCAGTCGCTAAGGGGCAGCTGAATTGCTCCCTGGCATTGCTGACGTGCTATGCGGCCTGTGACTGAGCGGTCCACCTTGTTGGTAAGCCAATCCTTGCATGCTACTGATTCGAGCTGAAGCACCGATACGATGTAGTTCTGAAAGTTGGATACGTCGACTTTTGGGTCGCTATATGTATGGCTTACTGTGTGGTCGGTCATCACCGTCTTTGGGGAGTTGCCAAACATATCGGCCATTTCGAGGTCGATGGGCTTTACACCATTGTGGTGTGCGAAGGTGAATCGATGATCGTCGGTGGTTTCTCCTACCACATACATCGGAGCACGCTCCCTCTGGGCTATCTGCTCTATCAAAGGTATATCCTTATCTTTCACCACCATGCCCATTCGCTCTTGGCTTTCATTGCCGGCGATTTCCTTGTCGGATAGGGTAGGGTCGCCCACAGGTAGTGCGTCGATGTCGATACAGCCACCGGTGGCTTCAACAAGCTCGCTCAAGGCGTTGAGATGACCACCTGCTCCGTGGTCGTGGATCGATACTATGGGATTGTGGTCGCTTTCGGCCAAAGCGCGTATCACGTTGGCCACGCGCTTCTGCATTTCGGGATTAGCGCGCTGCACGGCGTTAAGCTCGATTGAGTTGTCGTAGAGGCCCGTCTCAACCGATGAAACGGCACCACCACCCATGCCTATACGGTAGTTGTCGCCACCCATCACCACTACTTTTTCGCCAGGTTCAGTTTCCCCTTTGAGGGCATCTTTTTTAGCAGCGTACCCTACGCCTCCGGCGAGCATTATCACCTTGTCGTAACCGTAAGTGCGGTTGCCTTCGGCATGCTCAAATGTGAGGAGTGAGCCGCAGATGAGAGGTTGGCCAAACTTGTTGCCGAAATCTGATGCTCCATTGGAGGCTTTTATGAGAATTTCAGAAGGGGCCTGATAGAGCCAGGCTCGGGGATCGAGTATGCGTTCCCAACGATGTTCGGGGCTTAGCCGTGGGTATGATGTCATGTAGACGGCTGTTCCGGCTATGGGGAGCGAAGCTTTGCCGCCGCCGAGGCGGTCGCGAATTTCTCCGCCTGTGCCTGTTGCGGCTCCGTTGAATGGCTCAACTGTCGTGGGGAAGTTGTGCGTTTCGGCTTTCAGCGAGATCACCGTGTCGATAGGCTTTACTGTGAAAAAGTCGGGACGCTCGGGGTGCTCAGGGTAGAATTGGTCGACCTTGGGCCCCTTTACAAATGCCACATTATCTTTATAAGCCGATACAAGCTTGTTGGGGTTGGCCTGTGATGTGCGTTTGATAAGTTTGAACAATGATGAAGGCATTTCTTTGCCATCGATCACGAAAGTGCCGTTGAATATCTTATGGCGACAGTGCTCTGAATTGACTTGGGAGAATCCGAAAACCTCGCTGTCGGTGAGCGGGCGTCCGAGCTTAGCGCTCAGTTGCCTCAGGTACTCCTCCTCGTCGGCACTCAATGCGAGGCCCTCGGTGCGATTGTATTCGGCGATGTCGTCGATATGTACTATTGGCTGCGCCTTGATGTCGACTTTAAAGATGTTTTGGCCTAATCCGTCATACACTCGTTGGAGCATTCGGTCGTGAGTGCCGTGGACATCGGCCCTTGTGAATTGCTCAATTCGGGTGATACCGTTGAGACTCATGTTTTGGGTGATTTCTACGGCGTTGGTGCTCCAGGGGGTGATCATTTCGCGGCGGGGGCCAACGAAGCGACCGCTGACAGAGCGGCTTTTCAGGGGTTTGGCTCCATCAAGAAGCCACACAAGGCGCTCAATCTCGCGGTCGGAGAGCTGATGATCTACCTCGATGGCAGTAATTAGATCAGCTCCTTTTTTGAAAAAATGTATCATAACTTTCGTGGGGTGTCATTGAATTGACGGCGCAAATTTACTCATTTTTTCTGAAGTCACCCACTATTCCCGACAGTTTATCAGTGCTAACGAACACATCAATGGTGGTGTGAATAGAGTAGCGGATAAAAAAGCAGCCTCGCGGGTGTGCGAGGCTGCTTGATGGTATAGGCGGTGTGTTATTACATTAGGATGTATGAGGTAAGGGGTTGGAGCTTTCCTTCGATGATGCCGTTTTTCACCTTGAATGTGTTGGAATGAACTGCGTCGGTGTATGTTCCGTCGGGGAGTGTGGTAGCGAGTTTCGCTTTTTGGACGCGTGATGACAGGTTGACCAATGCTGCGCCTTTAGAGCCTCGGGACACTTCGACCACGGCTCCGTTATCGCTGGCGACTACTGTTTCGGGCTCGCCGGCCATTGCGGTGCGGAAGTGGTTGATGGCTGCTACTTCGGGGTGCTTGAATTCGTCGTTGCCGCGGGCTCCGATGCGGTTGTTACCCCAATAGTTCTCGCGTGTGCTACCTGCCGGGCGTGAGTAGAATAGGGGAGTACCGTGGTCGCGTGCGGTGAGGAATACCCATCCCATGCGTATCTGATCGTCGGTGAGGCCGGCTGATTCATGGGCGTTGCAGTATGTGTCGTGGCTTTCTACCCAGGTGACGAGTTCAGATGGGTCAGCGTCATGATGCCATGAGCGCAGGTCGGCGGCGTTGTAGTTACCCTTTTCAAGGGCTTCACGGAGGAAGTGACCGTAAGAGCTTGCGGTCATATCCATATATTCGGCATATTCTTTCTCGGGAACGCCACGATCCTGGAGCACTTCACCATAGATGTAAATAGAGTCGGGCATCAGCAGCGAAAGACCCTTGACTGCCTCACGACCTGTGGCAACATCCCAAAAGTTATTGCGCTCGGCTTTAGGGTCGACTGGGTCGGAGTGTACCCCGATGTGCTTGGCCGTGTCGTATCTGAATCCTCGCGCACCGAGATTAATCAGGTCGTTGACGTATTGCAGGTAGTAGTACTGGAAGTCAGGATTTTCGGTGTTGACATCCGGCAGTCCGCCCATCTCGCCGGTAGTACACTGCAGGCGGTCGCTGTAATCGGTAATAGGGGTGAATCCGTTGGCATGGTAGAGGTTTTCATGACCACCAACGGCGTTATCGAGTCCTGGTAGCACTGCTGTGTGGTCGATAGCAGTGTGGTTGGGGAGCACATCGACTATTACTTTCACACCATATTTATAAGCGCTGTCGCACATGGCTTTGAACTGGTCGCGGTCGCCAAGCATATAATTGCCGATTTTCCAATCGGTAGGTTGATAATAGTAGTACCATTTGCCGGTGACTGAATCGCCGGGTTCGCTGTAGAGGGCCATGCCACCACCTTCACCTACATAGCAGGTGTTGGCAGGTGATGTCTGTACATAAGCGTAACCGGCATCGGCGATGTCTTTCATGTTGTCGGCTATGGTGTCGAACGACCAAGACCATGCGTGAAGAATTACATTGTTGTCGGTCGAGCCAACGTGTTTCTGTTTGGCCTGAGCACCCGTGCTGATCAGCAGGGTGGCGGCCAGAATTGCTAACTGTTTCATTAAGGTAAGTATGAATTGATTATGATATGTATAAACGTTTAAAGATATAGTTGAGTTGAAACGAGATTAATTCCTATCATTCGATGCAATGGTAGTGGGGTAGCTTACGGCAATTGTACTGCGAGGCCATAACCTCGCCATATGCTCCGGCCGAGCGTATCGCAAGCAGGTCGCCTCGGCGTGTTAGTGGGAGAGTGATGTCGGTGGCGAATGTGTCGGATGATTCGCAGATAGGACCCACTACATCATATTTCTCACGTGGCGCATCGGCAGGTGCCGAAATGTTGTCGATATGATGATGGGCTCCATAGAGCGCAGGACGTATCAAGTCGGTCATCCCGGCATCAACTATTATGAATCGGCGATGCAACCCTTGTTTTACGTAAGTCACTTGTGTGATTAGTGATCCGCATTGCCCTACTATCGCACGTCCTAATTCAAAGTGTAAAGTCTGGTGGGTACGCAGCAGGAGGTGTTTTTGAAAAATATTGAAGAAAGTACCGAAATCAGGCACTGGATGCGTGTGGGGGTGCAGATAGTCAATGCCGAGTCCTCCGCCCACGTCGATCATCTCCAAATGCACGCCTTGTGATTCGATGTGCTCCTGGATCTTGTTGATAGTGTGGCACAGAGTTACGTAAGGCTGCATGTCGATGATTTGCGATCCGATGTGGAAGTGAAGGCCGCGCAAATTAATGCTGTCGTTCCATCTGGTGGCCATGTCGATTGCACGGTCGAGTGTGGATAAGGGTATACCGAATTTGTTTTCAGAGGTTCCGGTAGTAATGTATTTGTGCGTATGCGCATCGATATTAGGGTTGATGCGAAATGCTATCGGTGCCTTCACACCCTGCTTTTGTGCAATCTGATGAATCACTTCGAGTTCTTCGAGCGATTCCACGTTAAGACACCCGATGTTGCTGTCGAGTGCCAATTGTATTTCTCGGTCGGTTTTGCCCACCCCGGCAAGCATGATATCGGCGGGATTGAAACCAACATTCAGGGCTGTCTCCACCTCACCTCCGCTCACGCAGTCAGCTCCAATTTTGCGTGTGTCAACTATTTCACGCAGAATACTGGCATTGGTGTTGGCCTTGATGGCATAGTGCACTCGGTAGCGTGGATCAGGGATTGCGTTAAGCATTTCCTCAAGGGTACGGCGAAGCACCCTCAGATCATATTCATAATAAGGCGTAAGTTCTGGCGTAATTTTCATTTTGGAAAGAGTGTGTCGCTCAATGCCTGCAGGGCTTTCACTTTATCTGACTTATGCACGAGGAATGATATGTTGTAGTTTGATCCCCCGTAGCTTACCATGCGCACAGGTATATTGCGTAGGGCATCCATTGCCAAGGTTTCAAGGCCTGTATTGCTCCACTCCAGATCGCCTACTACGCATATTATCACCATATCTTTGTCGATAGTTACCGATCCGAGTTTTCGTAGCTCATCTACGATGGGTGTGAGATTCTGTCCGGAGTCGATTGTGACCGATACACCCACCTCCGATGTCACCACCATGTCGATAGGCGTGCGGTAGCTCTCGAAAATCTCAAAAACCTTGCGCATAAACCCGTATGCGAGCAACATACGGCTCGATTTTATCTTGATGGCGGTGATATTGTCCTTGGCGGCTACGGCCTTAATGGCATGGTTGCCTGGAGTATGATGTATTAGAGTGCCTGGGGCGTCGGGTTGCATCGTGTTAAGCAGACGCACCGGTATATTGTGATATTTAGCCGGAAGTACGCAAGTGGGGTGAAGGATTTTTGCGCCGAAATAAGCGAGTTCAGCTGCCTCTTCAAAGTGCAGTTCCCTCACCGGCTCGGTGCCATTCACATAGCGAGGGTCATTGTTGTGCATGCCGTCGATATCTGTCCATATCTGTATCTCGTCGGCTCGGATGGCGGCTCCTATGAGCGAGGCGGTGTAGTCGCTTCCTCCGCGTTGCAGGTTGTCAACGTCACCATAGGCGTTGCGGCATATATACCCCTCAGTAAGGTAGATGTCGGCATCGGGATTTACCTCAAGGAGCGAGAGTAGATGTGCGTGGATATACGGTGAATCGGGTTCGCCTGTCTTGTCGGTGCGCATATATTCGAGCGCCGGGAGCACTACCGATTTCACCCCCTGCTGACGCAGGTAGCAGTCCATCATAGCCGTTGACATCAATTCGCCGCGGGCCAGGATCTCCTTTTCTTCGTATAAAGTAAATGCATCGGTGGCAAAGTCGTGAATGAGATTGAGATGCTCCATCACCCTGTTGCGGGCTTCATTGCGCAGATCGTGAGAGTCGATTAGCTGATCAATGGTACACATGAATTTAGCGGTTAGCTGACTCAGCACCTCCTTTGCCGCTGACTTATTGCCACGATAGAGATATTCAGTAATTTCAACGAGTGTGTTGGTAACTCCGGCCATTGCCGAGAGCACCACTATATTACGGCCGCGGCTCATCACCAGCTGAGCCACATGCTTGATGTTGTCGGCGCTTCCTACCGAAGTGCCACCGAATTTGAGTACGTTCATCTCAGTAGCTTAATTTGACGGAATAAGTTCTTTCCCCTCGCACCTCAGCACTCGTCCTGGGAACTGGTCTACCATGCCCAAGTTATGTGTTGCCATTATCACGGTAGTGCCCTGCTGGGCTATTGAGTGCAGGTGGCTCACGATTTGTTCGCTGGTTTCAGGGTCAAGGTTTCCTGTGGGCTCGTCGGCGAGGATTAGCTGGGGCTTGTTGAGCAAAGCCCGTGCTATCACAATGCGCTGCTGTTCACCTCCCGAAAGCTCATATGGCATCTTGTACGATTTGGTGAGCATCCCTACCTGCTTAAGCACCTGCTCGATGCGTGTCTCAATCTCTATGGGGTTGCGCCAGCCGGTAGCATCGAGCACAAACTGCAAGTTGCGATGCACGTTGCGGTCCATCAGTAGCTGAAAGTCTTGGAATACGATGCCGATTTCACGGCGCAGCATCGGCACGTCGCGGCGGCGTATTGTAGCCATGTCGCGGCCAAGCACCTCTGCCTCTCCGCTATGAATGGGAATTTCGGCATACATTGACTTCATCAGCGAACTTTTGCCGCTACCCACTTTCCCTATTAGGTAGACCATTTCACCCTGCTCCACGTCGAGGTTGACGTGCTTTAGCACCACATGCTCTTTGCGCAGGATTTCGACATCACGGTATCTGATTATACTCATTATGTTCGGCAATTTTTTGACACGCAAAAGTACACAAAAAAACCTGATTTCTCATCACAACCCCCAATATTTTCGGTATTGTTACCGACCTTTCGGATATAGATGCCGGGCTATCCGAGTATATCACACCACGTCGCAGAGGCTCGCCGATGTCGACGAGCCTCTGCGCTTTGTTGTTTAAATTCGAATGTTACGACTTAATTGCCCCAGTAATCTACGGTGTACTTTTCCGCCCAGGTTGCATATTCTTCATCCGACACGCGTTCAAGCACGTAGTCAGCACCAGTTCCTGTAAGAGCGTATACGCCATTACCTTTATAGGTGTAATCTGTTTCAACGACCAAGAGGGTGTTATCATCAATCAGTTTAATCGGCATAAGCCAATCACGATCTTCGGTCGAAGTGTACCCTATTATAGGAGCGTCGGTGTCGAGTCTGCTCTCATCATGATAATAAAAATCATGATCCCAATATCTCTTACCATACCTCCTTACATAGCCCGGATGAAAGGAAAATTTGACATCTTCATAGCCAGCACAGCCTGAAAGTCCTGGTGTGACGTAGTATGGTTTTGTGGAGCCGTCTTCGCGAATATCTCGAAGTGAATTATATCTTCTCTCCCATCCGTGTCCTATGATTTTTTCATTCATCTGCTGGGCGGTTATCTTTGCGTTTTCGTCGATGGGATACCAAAAGCCGTTCTCATCCTTATAATACTCTTGGTTTAACTGGGCGTCCAACTCTGCGGAGAGCTCCGACACATTGATCCTATATTCCTTCTCTATATCACCCCATATCGCAGCTTCATCTTCTGTCGAAACAACGCACGCGGGCTCGTCAAATTCTTGTGAAGTGCATCCTGTCATGATTGCTGCAAACGACAACAGGCAAAAGGCAAAATGTTTCATAGTGATAGAAATTTAATGGTATATTTGATTTTCGGACGCAATTTAGCACTCTTAAAAAACAATCACAAATAATTCATTACAATTTTATGTTTTTTTAACATTTAGTCGCCGAAAGAAGCAGATCTAACCCGCAGTGATGAACTCTATATAACCGCATGACAGCGGAGCTGGCTTGCGGGAGTGGGTGAAACCAGCGCCACCGCGCCCGTCCGGGCGCTACTCTATCCCAGCTATTGAACTTGGAGGAAGGGTGGGCTGTTATTGAATAGTGATTATTTCACATTCTGTTTGAAAATTTAAGACTTTTATTTATGGATAATACAAAAGTTAACAACAACTCCACAACCCCGATGGGGCAAAACGGTAAATCGATGGTATTAGGCAACCTGTGCATACTCGCAGCCGCAATATTCTGGGGCTTGAACGTATCGGCTACAAAAGCATTGATACCCGAATGGATGTCGGCAGAGGGCATCACTGCAGTGCGTCTAATTGGTGGATGTGTGTTGTTTTGGATTGTATCACTTTTCTTCAAGTGGCAGAGTATTGACCGCAGCGACTGGGTTCGCTTAATTGCGGGTGGCATTGTAGGTCTGTTCGGTTTTATTTACCTGTTTGTCACCTCACTGCGTTATGGCAATCCCATTGACATAT
Organism: uncultured Muribaculaceae bacterium; assembly: GCA_964517875.1. Taxonomy (GTDB): domain Bacteria; phylum Bacteroidota; class Bacteroidia; order Bacteroidales; family Muribaculaceae; genus JAJPXC01. The sequence goes on from CAZFEU010000028.1 coordinate 13,041, forward strand.
CTATCATAATGACGATTCCGCCGGTGTTTGTGATACTGATCGGTGTAGTTTTCAAGCATAGGCGACCGTCGTTGCTGGAATATGTTGGCATAGTCGTCTCGTTTATAGGAGCGGCTATCGTGATATTGGCCAACAGTGGAGGCGCAAATGGAAGCGACAATATGCTTGGTGACTTTCTTGCCATACTTTCCACGATGTGCTATGCCATATACCTTGTGGTGCTTGAAGAGCCTACCAAGAAATATCGCCCTACGGTGTTGCTCCGGTGGGTGTTTCTCTTTGCTGCAATACCGGGGTTGCTTCTCGTGCCCGGAATGCAACACGAACTAATATTGACGGCAGTTACAGTTACCCCATGGGTTGAAATCGGATTTATCCTTTTATGCCCTACATTCTTGGCCTACTTCCTGGTTCAGCCGGCCATCAAGAGCATAGGATCGGAGATGGTGTCGATTTATCAATACCTTGTTCCGGTGTTTGCTACCATATCAGCTGTGATGATGGGCCTCGACCACCTGAAGTGGATTCAGGTAGTGGCAATGCTTGTGATAGTGGGAGGCATGGTGCTTACAAATATCGGCAAGAAGCACCGCAGGTGAACGACGAAAAGGTTAATAACTTTTTAAATATTGATAATTTGAGGCGTGAGTCGCATTGAGTGATTCGTGCCTCAAATCTTGTTGCTGTTTTGATGGAAAAATTTCTTATGACCGATGGTAATTTCTCATAGAAAATCGCTAAATTCGCGCCGTAAAGATATGTCACAATTACTGCCAAAACAAAAAGCCCATAGAATTGGGGTGGCCTTCAGCGGTGGAGGTGCGCGTGGTTTTGCCCACGCAGGAGCACTCAAAGCCCTTGAGGAGCTTGGCATCAAGCCGACCATCGTGGCCGGAGTGAGTGCCGGGGCAGTGATAGCCGCCTTGTATAGCGCAGGGGTTAAGCCTGAAGAAATGATTGATGTGTTTGCCGAGGTAAAGTTTTCGACAAGTTGTGAACTTGCGCTTGGCGGTTGCGGTGTGTTTAAGATAGACCGCTTCATCAAATTCATAGAAACGCAACTTCGAGGGCACAAGAATCTTGAAGACCTGCCTATAGCAACACATATCTGCGCCACAGATTTTGATAATGACCGTGCGGTAGACTTCACCACCGGCAACATAGCGCAAAGGGTAGGGGCATCTTGCTCGATACCCATATTGTTCAAGCCGATTAATATTGATGGCGTAAACTATGTGGACGGCGGCGTGCTCCGCAATCTGCCTGCATGGGCAATACGTCAGCATTGCGATAAACTCATAGGCATCAATTGTTCGCCAATGGGTGACGAAGAGCCACGAATGGGCTCGATAATCGATGTGGCACAGCACACCTACCGCCTGATGACAAAACAGAATGTGAAAGTCGATGCCGATATGTGCGACCTTGTGGTGGAGACACGCGATATAGCCCACTACCGCGTGTTCAACATGAAAGAGACAAATAAAGTATACAGTTCGGGCTACGCCGCAATGATGCAAGCAGCGAAGTCAATAGATTGGCTCCCCGACCCGCAACAGTAAGACCGATATGATACACCAGAGCAAACCAATCATCTACCAGATGCTCCCGCGATTGATGACAAACTACAATCCCTCATGCATCCCCGGTGGCACCATTGAACAAAACGGCGCTGGTAAGCTCAATGATATAAACTCATCTATTCTTAAATCGATAGCCGCATTGGGCGCTACCCACGTGTGGTATACAGGGGTGATAGAGCACGCTCACGATGCCGACTACTCGGCCTTCGGCATACCACGTCACAATCCACATGTGGTGAAAGGTAAGGCGGGTTCGCCCTACGCAATCACCGATTACTACGACATTGACCCTGACCTGGCAGAGGATGTGCCTAATCGTATGGGTGAGTTCACGGCACTGGTTGAGCGCTCACACCGGGCCGGACTAAAAGTGATAATCGATTTCGTGCCCAATCATGTGGCGCGTCAATATAAGTCAGATGCAAAACCAGCCGGCATCAAAGACCTCGGAGTTGACGATAACCAGGATCTTTTCTTTGGTCATAACAACAACTTCTATTATATACCTCGCCAACAATTTGCCCCATCTGTCGACATGGGCTCGGGGGATGATGCTTATGTGGAATTTCCAGCTAAAGCTACCGGCAACGACTGCTTTACAGCATTTCCCAGCGCCAACGACTGGTACGAGACTGTGAAACTCAACTATGGTGTAGATTATGGTGACGGTTCGCGACACTTTCAGCCTATCCCCGACACATGGTTCAAGATGCTGCATATACTACGCTTTTGGGCATCGAAGGGTATCGATGGATTCCGCTGCGATATGGCGCATATGGTGCCTGTGGAATTTTGGAAGTGGGCTATAGCCAATGTAAAGGAACACTACCCCCACATTATCTTCATCGCAGAGATTTATGATGTGGGGCTTTACCGACAGTTTATCAACGATGCAGGGTTTGACTACCTATATGATAAAGTGAATCTATACGACACATTACGTGCCATTGAGACATCGACTCAGTCGGCTGCCACTATCACGAGCTGCTGGCAGACTGTAGACGGTATAGCCGACCATATGCTTAATTTCCTCGAAAACCATGACGAGCAGCGGTTCGGATCGCCACAGTATGCCGGCGACCCTGCGAGGGTTATCCCATCGCTCGTGGTGAGTGCTATGATTAATACCGGGCCATTTATGCTCTACGCGGGTCAAGAGCTTGGTGAGCAGGCTCTTGAATCGGAGGGATTCAGCGGCAGGGATGGTCGTACCACCATATTTGACTACTGGAGCCTGTCAACTATACGCCGATGGGCCAACGGAGGTCGTCCTGGCAACAAGCAACTCACACCTCATGAGGTGTGGCTTCGCGGGCGTTATAGCAAGATACTCAATATTGCACGAAGCGAAGCTGCCATCAGCAAAGGACGGTTCTTCGATTTGATGTATGTCAACTATCATAATCCATCCCTCAATCCTCACCGACAGTATGTGTTTCTACGCTGCCACTGTGACGAGCTGATGGTGATAGCTGTCAACTTCGACTCGGTAGGTGTAGATCTAAAGGTCAATATACCCACTCATGCTTTCGATACATTTGATATACCCCAGGGCGACTTTGTGGCAATCGACCTTCTCACAGGTGAAAAGATGCGTAAGTCAATACGTGACGACGCTACGTTCAACACCTATGTGGGAGCGCACGATGCCGTGATATGGAAAGTCGACCTTAAATCAATAAATTTGCACAGTCATTCATCTTCCAAATAGATTATGAGCTCAAATCTACCCCCCTTAAAGGTATTTTCAGGTGAGAAATCACGTTACATGGCCGAGGAAATCTGCAAAGAACTCGGTGTGGAGTTAGGTAAACTTAACGTTCAGCATTTTGCCGACGGAGAGTTTGAAGTTTCGTTTGAGGAGTCAATCCGTGGCCATGAGGTTTATCTGGTGCAGTCGACATTCCCCAACAGTGACAACCTTATGGAGCTGCTGCTGATGATAGATGCCGCCAAGCGTGCTTCGGCCAAGCAGATTGTGGCAGTGATGCCTTACTTTGGCTGGGCGCGCCAGGACCGCAAGGATAAGCCGCGTGTGTCAATTGCCGCCAAACTTGTGGCCGATCTGCTAAGTGCAGCCGGCGTTGACCGAGTGATCACAATGGATCTGCATGCCGACCAGATTCAAGGCTTCTTCAATGTACCGGTCGACCACCTCTATGCCTCATCGGTGTTCATACCCTACATCCAGTCGCTCAATCTTAAGGATATGGTTATAGCCACTCCCGACGTAGGCGGAGCGAAACGCGCTAACAACTATTCCAAGTTCTTCAACGTTCCTCTGGTGCTTTGCCACAAAACCCGTGCTAAGGCTAACGTTGTAGCCAATATGACCGTGATTGGTGACGTGAAGGATAAGGATGTTATATTGGTTGACGACATGGTCGACACAGCCGGTACAATCACCAAGGCTGCCGACCTGATGATGTCGCAAGGTGCCCGGTCGGTAAGGGCTCTCGCATCGCATGCCATTATGAGCGATCCCGCGAGTGAGCGTGTTGACCAGTGCGGTCTGACAGAGATGATTTTCACCAACTCTATTCCTTACAACAAGGGTTGCAAAAAGTGCACCATTCTCTCTGTGGCACGCCTGTTTGCCGACACCATACGATTGATCCATGAAAACCAGTCCATCTCCGTCAACTACCTCATTAAATAGTATATCGAAAACGTTTAAGACTTGTTCATACTTCTCAAAAGTATTGCCCAAACTATAAAATTGCCCAAACTATAAAGATGTAATTGAAGGGGTATCGAAATTCAACTTTCGATACCCCTCCAGCATTATTTCGTATTAAAATATATTATGAGGATGGGGGTTGTGGAATTGGGCGATTTGCATTATCTTTGTAGGCATAAAAGGAGAATACCATAATAAGTGTGGAATAATATCATTTAAGACACAATAAATCAACATTTTAGAATATTTAAAAGTAACAACATGAAAAAACTGTTATCGTTAGTGACAGCTTTCTTCTTGCTGGCTGTTTGCACGGCTTCGGCTCAGATGTTTACCACTGATCCATCTCCCGTGCAAAACTCCACGAAGAATGTTAAGATTATTTTCGATGCCCAGAAATCGGGTGTCGCTGGTCTACAGGGCCTCACTGGCTCCCTCTATGCTCACATCGGCGTGTCGACCGACAAGCACCCCGATACATGGGCCTTCACTCCTACAACCTGGAACAAAAACAGCGCTGATAATGAATTTAAGCAGGTAAGCACTGACCGCTATGAGATGGTTATTGCCGACATGCATCAATATTTCAGTGTGCCAAGCGATGAGAAGATCATACGCCTTTGCGTTATTGCCCGCAAGCCTACGGCAAATAATAATCAGACCGATCAGACTTCCGACCAATTTATCGATGTGGTCGACGACGGATTTGCAATGACCTTCGATCACAACCTTGAATCCACCGTAATCACTGCTCCGACAACTTATACGTTCACGGTGGCTACCACTCAGGCTGCATCAATAGTGCTAAAGGTCAACGGATCACAAATTGCAACCGCCAACGGTACAAAACTCACTAAGGAGTATTCGTTCGGCTCGCAGGGTAGCTACCTTGTTGAGGCAACAGCTTCAAACGGCTCAGAAACTCTGACACAGTCGTTCAATATACTCTATATCCCCACATCGCCACAGGCCAATTATCCTGGCGGTGTTCCCAAGATGGGCCCAGTGGTCAATGCCGACGGCTCGGTAACTTTCTGTCTTGCAGCTCCCCGTAAGTCAACAGTAATGATTGTAGGCTCATGGGATGACTATGCTACACTCGACAGCCGCATCATGTCGTATCAGGACTACAATGGATGCCGCTATTTCTGGACCACCGTTACCGGCCTCGATCCCAACACTGACTACAATTACTATTTCAATGTTGATGGTGTAATCAATGTAGGTGACCCTTACGCCCGTCTGTCGCTCGACTGCTATAGCGATAAGTGGCTCCCGTCTGATGTATTCCCCGATCGTCCTAAATACCCTTACGCTCTGTTTGAAGACCGTCAGGTGTCGGTGCATCGCAGCAACTTCGCACCCTACAAGTGGCGTGTAACCAACTTCCAGATACCCCAGCACGATCATCTGTTGGTTTATGAGCTCTTGATCCGTGACTTTACCGGCACAGAAGGGGCTAACGAAGGTAATGGAACATTGGCAAAGGCCATAGAAAAAATCCCTTACCTCAAGGATCTTGGCATTAACGCTGTGGAGCTGATGCCTGTGATGGAATTCAACGGCAACAATTCATGGGGCTATAACACAAATTTCTACTTTGCTCTCGACAAAGCATATGGTTCGCCAGTAGAATTTAAGCAGTTTGTAGATGCATGCCACGGAGCTGGCATCGCTGTGATACTCGACATCGTGTTTAATCACTCCGATGGTCTGCACCCATGGTATCAGATGTACCCCGTAGGTAGCAATCCTTTCTACAACGCCACCGCTCCCCACGATTGGGGCGTGCTCAACGACTGGAAGCAGGAGAATCCTGTAGTACAGCAGCAGTTTAAAGATGTGCTTCAATGGTGGATGAAAGAGTATAACGTTGATGGCTACCGATTCGACCTCGTAAAGGGTCTCGGCACTCAGTACGGATCAACCGACGGTTACAATGCGTCACGTATACCTGTTATGAAAGCCTTCCACGATGCTATCAAGGAGGTGAAGCCCAACGGTATTCACATCAATGAATTCCTCGGCGACTATAACGAGGAAATCCAGTATGCCAACGACGGACAGATAGGTTGGAACAATCAGAACGGCAATGCACAGGCCTGGGCAAAGGGTGCGGGCACACCCAACCTCAACTACTTCTCGGCCGTTAACTGTTCACGTCCCTGGGGAGGTGTAATCAGCTATCTTGAGAGTCATGACGAGGAGCGTATAGGATATATCGCCAAGTCGCAAGGCTCAGCAGCAGTGAAGAGTTCGCTCACATTCAATATGCAGAATCTTTCTTCCCTCGCCGCTCAGTTGCTGATGACTCCCGGTCCGCAGATGATATGGCAGTTTGGCGAGCTTGGTGCCGATCAGACAACAAAGAATTCATCGGGCAATGACACTGATCCCAAAACTGTGATATGGAGCTACCTTGATGATCCCGATCGTGGAGGTCTGCACAACAACTATAAAGAGCTGCTCACGTTGCGCCGCGACAATCCCGAGCTCTTCGCACAGAATACCGGCACACTCAGCTTCTCGGGCTCAGTGCAGCGACAGGCTCAATTCGTGTCGGGCAACAAGGAAGTTGTAGTGCTTATCAACCCCTCACAGTCGGCTCGCAACATCAGCTTCACACCCAAGCAGATGAGTGCATCGGCTTATCAAGTGATCTCTCACTCAGTTGGTACAACTAAGCCAGTACTTACCGCTAATGGCAACCAGCTCACTGCGTCTATTCCACCACGCTGCTACGCAGTGTTCGCATCAAATGCCGTGGCAGGGGTAGATGATATCGCGACTGATGTTGTTGATAACAACATTGCCTACGGTGGCGAAGGTGAAATCATCATAGCTGGCGACGCTTCAAAAGTGGAAGTTTACAACATCGCCGGCCAACGTCAGTCTTCACTCCAGGTACCTGCAGGTGTTTATATAGTACGCTTCACCGACGGTACAACAACTAAAGTAGTTGTGAAGTAATCCTAAACACCACAAATAATTAAGGCCGCAGCCCCGTTAAGGAGTTGCGGCCTTAATTGTGATATATAATTTAGCGCTCGATGGGGAGCTTGTGTTCTTCCCATGCAAGAATGCCGCCAGATAAATCCACCACTTTATACCCCTGAGAAGCGAGATATTGGGCAGCATCGTTGCTGCGGCGACCGCTGCGACAATAGATGTAGATGGTCTTGGTCTTGTCGAGTTGAACCGCCTTTTGCTTGAAGTATTCTGTGTCGAGCCAATTGCTTAAATGTGCGCCGGCTATATGGCCAGCGGCATATTCTTCGGGTTTGCGCACGTCAAGCAAATATGCCGTGGGGTCTGAGCTTATACGTGTGCTAAATTCCTCGGGAGGAATAACCTCTACGTTGGGATTTTGGGCACGCATGTGGCAGCTCGACATAAAGAGCGATGCCACTACTGAAAAGACTTTCAAGAATTTCATAATTTACGAGAGTTTGAACACTATACGTTGCACGCCATCGGCCCAGCGTGTGCTTGTGATACGGAATGCGCCGATCTCACCGGTGCGCTTCACGTGAGCACCTGCGCAAAGACACTGATCGTAATCGCCCACGCTCACAACTCTAACTATCGTTGATGCTCCATCGGGAAGCCGACTCAAGTCAAATCGGCTCATAGCCTCATCTTGAGTGATAAACTCCTCGGTCACTTCCACATCCTCGTTGATTATACCGTTTACGTAATCTTCGAGCGATTTAATTTCAGTGTCAGTTAATGCGTTGGGTAGATGGTAGTCGAGCTTAGATTTCTTTCGCTCGATATGCGCGCTGAATGCTCGCCCCATGCCGTAGCGACGTGCCATCTCCCCATTGAGCAGATGCTCAGCGGTGTGCATCGGAGAGTACTCCTGTTTGTTGTGTTCATTAAGCTCGGGTGTCTCCATAGTCTATTTTGAATATCCGCACTCGTTGAACAGTTTGTAATCCTCGTTCACCTTATTGCCTATGGTGGTGAGCATATCACCTACCAGCGCTCCATTTATCCCACCACGAAGCATACGCACTGAGGCTTCGTGTGACAGACGTGCACGCCCACCTGCAAAATGCAGCGTGCATTTCGGTGCAACAAGTCTCATCAGCGCTACTGAGCGAATTATTTCATCCTCCGATATCAGCTCAATATTTTCAAGCGGTGTGCCTTTGATGGGTTGAAGAATATTTACCGGTATTGATGATGCGCCGGCCTTACGGGCTTGTTCGGCCAGCTCAAGTCGGTCGCGTAGCGATTCACCCATGCCGATGATACCCCCGCAACACACATCAAACCCTATATCGCGTGCCATGCGTATAGTGCGCAGCTTGTCTTCATAGGTGTGTGTGGTGCATAGCATTGGGAAAAACGAGGGGGATGACTCAAGATTGCAGTGATATTTGCGCACCCCCGCATCATACAGTTGCTGTAGTTGTTCGCGGTCGAGCAGTCCCATCGAAGCGCATAGATTTATACCTCCACGGTCGTTGGCTTCTTTATATAACCTACAGAAATAACTCATGTGTGAAGCGTTGACCTTTCGGCCGCTGGTAACAAGAGAAAAGCACTTGATGCCAAGCTGTCGATTAGCTTCGAAGGCGTTCATCATCTCATCGTGCGGTATATGCTCATATTCAGTTATACCGGTTTTGTGATGTGCCGACTGAGCGCACCATTTGCAGTCCTCGCCGCAGCGACCCGAGCGGGCGTTAACAATCGAGCAAGTGTGTATGCTGTTGCCACACCATTTCTTACGCACGGCGTCGGCAGCGTCGCAAAGTTCGTCAGTGGAATAGTTTGCCGCAAGGGCGAGTGCTTCATCTATAGTAGCTGGTTCACCCGCAATAGCTTTTTCCTTAATTTTCTCAAGCATAATTTTAATTTGTTCTGTTAGCCACGGCTATGGCAAATGTACGATGGATTATCTTCTCAGCAGATTGGAGGCTCGGCGTAGATAGTCGGCGGCTTTGTCGTCGGCGTTGGCCGCGTAGCGCATCTGAGTTTTATAGTCGTCCATAGCTCGCTCGGCTCGGCGTTGATAATCCTTGGCGCGGTCGATGTCGCCCTTTTTGGTGTAGTAGGCGGCCTCGCGCTGATATCCTTCGGCTTTTTTAAGATAGTATTGGGCTTCACGCCGATAGCTGTCGGCTTTCTTTTGGTAATATTCAGCCTCCCTCATATATCGTTCAGCCTGCTTGCTGTCGTCGGCAATAACAAACTGTGTTGCTATCGCACAAAGAATCAGCGTCACTATAAATTTCAACATAATTGTATGGTTGATAGAATTAATATGGCTCTTTCCATCGGCAAATATAACTAATTCGGTGCATATCAAAAAATCACTCCAAAGAATATTTTTTGTATTTTTGCTCGTACATTTTTATTGCCATAGACGATGAATATATTAGATGCGATGAAGCAACGACGCTCAGTGCGTACGTTTAGCGGCGAGGGATTGACTCAGGAGCAGATTGAGCAACTTAAAGAAGCGATTAATGTGGCGGAGTCACCATTTAGTGGAGATGTGACGGTGCGCTTGCGCTCGTTTGACCTGAAGGATGGTTACAAACCAAGCACTTATGGCATGATAAAGGGAGCGTCATATTTCTTCCTTGTGGGAATGAAAGATGACAAACAGTCGGCGATTACGGCTGGATTCAAGTTTGAGCAAGTCGTTCTGAAAGCGTGGCAGATGGGGCTTGGAACATGCTGGATAGCTGCTACATTCAAGGGTACGACGTTTAATCGTGGCGAATCATGGCCCGAAGGTGAGGAGCTGCGGATAATATCGCCCGTTGGGGTTGCCGCAAAGAAAACGATTGTGGAAAAAGTAGCAAGATTTGCCGCAGGAAGCGACAGACGCAAGCCCTTCGACCAACTGTTTTTCAGCGATAATTTCCAGACTCCTTACGATAGGTCGGGCAGATTTGGCGAAGCGTTAGATATGCTACGACTTGCCCCATCGTCAACCAACTCGCAGCCATGGAGAGCGCTTGTAAGTGGTGAGACGGTGCACTTTTACTACGTGCCGAAGAGCAAGTTGTCGGTGCTTGATTGCGGCATTGGGCTCTGTCACTTTTACGAAACAGAGAAATACAGCAACAAGGCTGGAGTATTTAAGGAGATGGACGACCATCCAACTCCTCCTGAAAACTGGATATACCTAACTTCCTATAAGTAAGAATCAGATAATAACCTTTACGGCCGTGGTGCCTGGAACGGTAACGATATACATGCCTGGTGAGAGTAGGGGGGTGGTGCCACAGCCGGTGTAAACGAGTCGGCCATCAAGCGTGTGCACCTGGAAGGGGGTAGAGCCGTCGAGCGCGATGGTTTGACCGCTGACCACGGGGCTGATTGTAGGGCTTTGGTCAACGCAAATGGCTACTGACGAAGTTTTTGACGGGTCGTACTTCATCAACTTGTCTAACGTAATGAAACGATTGCGCAAGTATGATTTTATACGGTTGACCTCGGCTGCATAGCTACCTGATATTACAGGATTCTGATGCACGTAAGTGTTCATAATAGGCCAGCGGATAAAGTTGAGTTTCTGCGACGCGTCGAGCTCGGCGGCTTTGTCGTCGATGTATTTGGCAAGGCTTTCATAAGTCAGGTCGTTGTCGTTGCGTGCCAGCGACCAGATGTCGCTAATGTCGGTAGCAGTGCGAGTGTCGGTCTTGATGATGCGCTGCGCAAATTCCGCCATGTTGTTGGCTGCTGATGCTTTGCCTGAATTGAACAGGAAAGTGCTGGTGATATTGTTGATGGGGTAGGTGCGCGCGTCGTTGTCGAATGCTATGTCGAAATCCCACACAGGCCCGGTGTAAATCTTGTCGTCGCCGCGCTCCTTGTACATATAAGTGCTCCAGTATGTGTCGGTGTTGCCTGATAGTTCGCCTACTATAAAATGCTGGATGAATGACTCTACATCGAAGATGTTGCGGTAATCGAAATTCCCTGGTTGCGAGTTGGGATAGCGGAACACAAGGCTTTCGACCTTCTCAAAATAGCTTTTTATGTAATTATATTGTTGAGTGATGCCGGGATCGGGCGACTTGATGGTGACGGGGATATGGCGTGTTGAGGTTTCAAACCATTCGCCGGCAGGCTCCTGATTGGCATATGCGTCGACCTCTATGAGATAACCTCCGGTAAGTGCTTCGTCGGCTATGTCGGTTGACTCCATTTCGGTGATTTCTACACGCCCGTTATTTACTTCTACCTGGTCGCAAAGCTGGTAGCAACCTTTGTACTCACCGTTGAGGATTACATCGACGGCATGCGAGTAGGGAACGAATTTCATATTGAGACGGCGTGCTATCTCAAATGCCAGTATGTTGCGCATCAGGGTTTTATCGCCATAATTGTTGATCAGTGTCCACTTTTTGCACTTGGCAGGAGCGTCAGGAAGCACTTGCTGTTTTTTGTCGAATTTGATGCGCCACGGTTTTTTGGGAAACTCGCGGGAAGCGTTGCCACGCTCACGCACGGTGCCAGGTTTGTCTACATAAGCTGTGTGGTCGTTGATGATAATTATATTTGATGTAATGTCGTGCTCCTTGTCGTATGGCTCCTCAGCGTTGACAGTGTTGATGCACACAGTGGGCAGATTGGTGACTTGGAACAGGTTGGGGTTTTTAGAATCCCCCTCACCAGCGGTGCCGTAAAATTCGAGCTCGGCTATATTGCAGCGCGCGTCGCTTGTGCTGACAAAGCGTACGTAGCGGAAACCCTGACGCACATCGATGTCGGCATAATCCATTTGTCCGATTGTGCCCTTTTCGGTGATGATGTAAAGAGGCACGGCATCGAGCCAGTCGGCGCTATTGGCACCCTGTATTACGCCTAACTGTATGCGGGCCGGACCGACATAGCTGTCGTTGCGGGGCGCCCAACCCACACGGTCAATCACGTGAGGAGTGCCCAGGTCAAGACCCACCCAGGTGTACGAGCGGGCATTTGTGGCGAAGTAAGTGTTGAGGTCGCCGTCAAAAGCGCGACCCTGTATATCTCGTTCGATGCGGTTGGCTTCGTAGTTATATCCTTCAACTGTTCCGATAGGTGTGCCGCTAAGTTTCTCTCCACAATGAGCGGCGAATGGGGTTATTAAGGCAGAAGTGGCTACGAAGGAGGTCAGAAGCACCTTGCCAGCGACAAATCTAAGTTTAGAATCCATATAGGTTTATTGATAATAATTATTCTGTTGGGTGAATCATTTCGACCACAAAGATAATTGTTTTTATTCGTGGCTGAAATCACCGACCCAAAAAGTAGTGGTTTGGGTATTCCAATTTTTGTATGTAATTCTTATGTTGATACATACAAAAAAGACCCGCATCAGCGGGCCTTTGTGGAGCTGGAGGGGATTGAACCCTCGTCCAAACGCGGAACTAATGTGCTTTCTACATGCTTAGTCTTCGCTTGGTTTTCGAGCGTCGGCAGGCTGAAGACTTCCAACCGCCGCCTTATCCTCTAAAAAATTTCGGAGCCTTGACGAGGCATTCCGGCTCCTATTTCCGATTTGCTGCGCCACCGGTTCAGCCCGTCTCGGAACGGTTAACAGGCTGGGTGACGTCTTGTCCCTGCGACTGTCGCGGGGATTAAGCCGATCTACTGTACTTCAATCAAGCAGCAAGAGCGTAGTTGTTTTCGCCATTTGAATTTTTGATGTCCCTGATTATAGAGCGTAGCCATCATTGCTCTGCATGCTTACACACCACCTCTACGCGCTGTCAAAGCCAGTCAGCCCCATAGTTGTGTGCCGTGGGGGGTGTGGGCACTCTTGCTCTCTACCATCCGGCGGTGATGTGCCATAAAAGCATTGCAAATTTAGCAATATACTTTGAATATGGATGCCTGCTTTTCAGTTAAATTTTCATAATTAGTTGTAGAAATTGGGATTGAAGTGTGGTGTGAGAGGCGTTTTTGATGCTATTGGTATACAATAAAAATGGTATGGGGCGATTTTTATTGTATTGACATGTTTTTTTATTAATTTTGTGGCGATAACCGGGTAGTAACCCAAACTTGCTTCACAGCTGTGCTGTAAGTGACATGAAACTATCAAATTATTATCATATTAACATGGCAGAAAAGAAAGAAAAACTGTTCGACCAATTCCCGCCGATCACTACTGAGGAATGGCGCTCAAAGGTTGATGCTGACCTTAAGGGTGTGCCGTTCGAGAAGAAATTAGTGTGGCGTACGAATGAAGGGTTTAATGTTCAACCGATGTATCGTGCCGAGGACATCGAGGGTCTGAAGACTACTGAGTCGCTCCCCGGAGAGTATCCTTATGTGCGTGGTACGCGTGACAACAATGACTGGCTTACTCGTCAGGAAATCATCGCTAACGATGCCGAGGGTGCTAATGCCGTAGCCCTTGATGTGCTCAACAAGGGAGTGAACTCGCTGGGTTTTAAAGTAGAGGACCCCGCAGAGTTGCGCATCATGCTCAAAGGCATTGACCTGAAGGCCGTTGAGGTTAACGTGAAATGTTGCCCCAAGAAGGCTCTCGAAGTTGCCAAAGAGCTTGTAGCTATTGCCAAGGAGCAAAATGCTCTGGCAGAGTTGCGCGGCTCAGTTGATTTCAACCCTATGCGTCGTGCTCTTAAGCACGGAACAGAATTCCCTGGTGACATTGTCGCTATGGCTAAGGAGTTGCTTGATGCGGTAAAGGATGCTCCTGGCTTGAAGGTGCTGGCAGTTGACTCATATATGTTCAACAATGCCGGCGCTTATATTTTCCAGGAGTTAGGATACGCCCTCTCCTGGGGCGCTCAGTGGCTTACGCTGCTTACAGAGGCAGGTCTCGGTGTCGACGAGGTGGCCAAGCGTATAAAATTCAACATGGGCATTTCGTCCAACTATTTTATGGAGCTGGCCAAGTTCCGCGCCGGTCGTATGTTATGGGCTCAGATTGTTAAGCAGTATGGCCCGAAGTGCGACTGTGCTTGCAAGATGGTGGTTCATGCTACCACATCGGAGTTCAACCAGACTATCTATGACGCGCATGTCAATCTGCTCCGCTCGCAGACCGAAGCTATGTCGGCTGCACTCGCCGGAGTAGACTCTATCACAGTCACCCCATTTGACAAACCATACAAGACTCCCGACGACTTCTCTGAGCGCATCGCCCGCAATCAGCAGCTGCTGCTTAAGGAGGAGAGCCATCTTGATAAGGTGGTTGACCCTGCCGGTGGTTCCTATTACGTAGAGACTCTGACCGTATCGATTGCCAAGGAGGCATGGAAACTCTTCCTCGAAGTAGAGGATAAGGGTGGTTTCCTTGCATGTATAAATAATGGTGAAATTCAGGCTGCCGTCAATGCCTCAGGTGTTAAGCGTCATGCCGATGTAGCTCGCCGTAAGGAGAGTTTGCTCGGCACCAACCAGTATCCCAACATCAACGAGATGGCTGCTGAGAAGATTGAGAATAAGGGTGAAGGCTGCGGTTGTGGATGCAATGCCGACAATAATGGCAAAGGCCTTGTATTCGCTCGCATGGCAAGCGATTTTGAGTCTTTGCGTTTGGCTACGGAGCATGCTGCCAATCGCCCGAAGGTGTTTATGCTCACTATCGGTAATCTGGCAATGCGCCTTGCTCGTGCCCAGTTCTCTACCAACTTCTTCGGTTGCGCCGGTTATGAAATCATCGACAATATCGGTTTTGACACTGTAGAGGCTGGTATCAAGGCAGCTATGGATAAGAAGGCCGATGTTGTGGTGCTCTGCTCAAGCGATGACGAGTATGCCACTTATGCTCCCGAAGCATTCAAGCTGCTCGATGGTCGCGCTGAGTTTGTAGTGGCAGGAGCGCCTGCTTGCACCGAGGAGCTCCAGGCTCAGGGTATCAATAATTTTATACATGTGCGCAGCAATGTGCTTGAGACCCTTCAGGCGTTCAATGCTCGACTTCTTAAATAAAGGATGAATCAGATATGAAACCAGATTTTAAAAATATCGATATAGTGGCCGACGTATTTGCCCAGACAGGAGCCAAAGTTGCCGCCGGTGAGGAATGGCTCACACCCGAGCTTATTCCCGTGAAACCCATCTATACCAAAGAGGACCTTGAGGGTATGGAGCACCTCAATTATGTGGCCGGTATTCCTCCGTTCCTCCGCGGCCCGTACAGCGGCATGTATGCAATGCGTCCCTGGACCATTCGTCAGTACGCAGGATTCTCTACAGCTGCTGAGTCAAATGCCTTCTACCGTCGTAACCTCGCTTCTGGTCAGAAAGGATTGTCAGTGGCATTCGACCTGGCCACACACCGTGGCTACGATGCTGACCACGAGCGTGTGGTAGGCGACGTTGGTAAGGCCGGTGTGTCAATCTGCTCGATAGAGGATATGAAGGTGCTTTTTGATGGCATACCTTTGAATAAGATGTCGGTATCAATGACTATGAACGGTGCCGTTCTCCCCGTGCTTGCCTTCTATATCAACGCAGGTCTTGAGCAGGGAGCCAAACTTGAGGAGATGGCTGGTACTATCCAGAACGATATCCTCAAGGAGTTCATGGTGCGTAACACTTATATCTATCCTCCGGAGTTCTCGATGCGCATTATCGCCGACATCTTCGAGTACACTTCGCAGAACATGCCCAAGTTCAACTCGATTT
>CAZFEU010000029.1:0-28604 GCA_964517875.1 uncultured Muribaculaceae bacterium
AGTGAGGGGGCCTTTCATCAACTGAACTTTCGCACTTCGGTTTTTAATTTATGTTTTTCCTGCGTATGCTAAGGCTATCTTGTTGATTGTATGGGTATAAAAAGTTGTGGATTAAAATCACGTTGTATAGTTGGATGGTTTGTGCTTTGCGGTATGGTATGTTTTATGGGGGAGGGATTTGCTAAAGAAATTTGCGAAAATACAGTGTGGGGGGCATTTCTCAACATTTGTTGAGAGTTTTTATTTTTATTAGCTCTAACTTTGCCGTCGGAAAGGCATTTGTCTTTTCACGACATTTTGGAAAAATAAGAAGCGTTATGCGGCCTTCGAATCAAGGCTTGGCATAGTTGGCTCACGTATTCTTGTCGCAACTAAATCCTCCTTTGAGCCAATAGGAGTATGAAAAAATGAAAAATATTATAAGTATCGTCCTTTTCGTTGCATGCATCTTTATGACGGGATGCAGTAATGGGGATGAGCCTAAACTGGAATTAACGGCTGAATATCTTGAGGCAACCACGTGGGATGCCGAACTTACAGGTACGCAGAGTCCTATTCCTGACCCTATCTCCGCTCACTTTGTAATGCAATTCTTATCGAAAGAAACTGGGAAATGCATTCCCACCTTCGGAGACACATTTTGTGATGGGTCGTTTACCTATAATATCACTAAAGATATGATCCTTTTTAACGGCTCCCTGACGGGATATTGGACTGTAATTGAGCATACTAAAACGAGGACTAAATTACAGTCCTTCCAACCTAACGAGTTTACATTAGTCCTTACTCGAATAAAAGCATCCGAAAGATAATCAAAATATGAAAAAGGTTTCATTTATTTTTATATTCCTTTTAGGGGCGATATTGTCTTCGTGTGATGATGACAAGACCCCGGAATTGATATTTGCGGAAGTCTCTAATGCAGCGCCGGAGCATATCCATTTCTCCTTTTCATCTCCCGACCCGTCGTGCGTGCCACGCGGAGCTATCATTTATGCCGATCAAAACGGTGGCGAATTAAAGATAAAAAGCACTAATGCCTCCACGTTAATTTTGGGTTATATGCCTGACCCCGATAGTAACTTCTACACTGATCCGGCAGAAGGGGGTGAAAGTGACCCGGATTACCGATATTCCGAACAAGGTAAATGGTCGGCGCGACTCGTCAACAACAATACTTTAGTTTTTGACTTTGAACAAGTAGTCACTGATGATATGTCCACAAATGAGGGTTGGCATTATCTCCCGGTTTCTGCGACTATCGATGGTAAGGTGGTAAATACACATGTGGCAATCTGCCGCACGTATGACTATGTTTTTTATGAATAGTCAGGCGTATAGCTGTTCACAATAACTTGTTTTTCAATATGTTTAAAAAATATATTTGGCTAATTGTTCTTCCTTTCATTCTTACAGCGTGCAGTGGGGATGAGCCGAAGCTTGATTTATTCCATCTCACATTGGGTACTACGTCCGATGCAGAGGTTGCAATGGGCATCCATTCGGCACAAGTAACAATCAATGGCTACGTGAGGGTTATCGACGTTGGTGTCGTAGGTGATTTCGACTATTATACTATCACGGACAATATTCCGGAGTGGATTTCAGTGTCTTATTCCACTACACTCCCCAATCGTTTTGAAATCAACGTTGCGGCGCTCGATGGCAATGACTCACGCATTGGCAAGGTCGGCTTTACCGTCTTTAAAGGTAGTAAATCACAAGCGGGGGAAATAACAATAATACAAAATCCCTGTACCTTGGAAGATTTGAAAAAGACCGAGCAGCGGGCAATGAAGAAGTTTCTGTCGAAATTCGATGTCATTGACAACTTGCCGGCAATCAATGATATCCAAGTGGGCTCAGTTGCCCCTTTCTATAAGCTGAATCCTGAAGGTACGGTTTATATGCAAGTTGTAAAGAAAGGTGCCGGGTCCACGGCAACCGCTGGAGAGCAGATTTACTTCCGCTATATGCGCTATAATCTTCTCTCATATCTTGAGAACGGCGTTCTCCCCATTGGTCAGGGTAATCTCAATTCAGTGTCGCAGGATGTCACTTTCTTTACACTTGGTTCTGATAACCCAAACACCACTCAATGGGGCATGGCTATTCAAATGCCGATGATGTTAGGATTGCCGGTAGATAGCGAGGTTAATCTTGTTGTGGCATCAGAAGCCGGATTTGTTTCTGAAATCAGCGCTGTTACGCCATTTCTCTATAATATACGATACTTCAAATCGGCAAGCAGTTAGGAGGTTGGGTGATAAAATGAGGCGTTTTCGCAGATTTTTGAATAAAAAGACGTGTGGGGGTTGCGTGTGAAGAAAAAAGTGTGTAATTTTGTGGGCTAATTTTTCCGCACCGGGCTCGGAATTAAGTGTGGGCCAGCTATTATAGGCCCTCCGCCCGACGGAGTAACCGTAATAAACCATCAATAAGATGTACGTAATCGTAGAAATCCAAGGACAACAGTTCAAGGCAGAAAAGGACAAGTTCTTGTATGTTCACTATCTCGGCGACCAGGTAAAGGAAGGTGAGACAGTTGAATTCGACCGTGTGCTGTTGGCCGAAGCCGATGGCGCAGTTAAGGTTGGCGCCCCCACTCTAGAAGGCGCTAAAGTAGTATGCGAGGTGAAGCGTCCCCTCGTAAAAGGTGACAAGGTAATCGTTTTCAAGAAGAAACGTCGTAAAGGCTATCGTCGCAAAAACGGTCATCGTCAGTACTTTACTCAAGTTGTGATTAAGGACGTAATTGCATAACCCACTTAAAATCTATAGAAGAAATGGCACATAAAAAAGGTGTAGGTAGTTCGAAGAACGGCCGTGAGTCGGAAAGCAAACGACTCGGAGTTAAGATTTTCGGTGGACAATTTGCCAAAGCTGGCAATATCATTAAGCGTCAACGCGGCACTGTGCATCACCCCGGCTTGAACGTAGGCCTTGGTAAGGATCACACTATCTATGCGTTGATCGACGGCACCGTGGTGTTCACTGAAGGCAAGAATGGCCGTAAGTTCATCAGCGTGAAGCCTCTCGAAGCTTAATCGATAGTAGATAGCATCGCAACCGAATTTCGGCACCGATTCTCCGTGTGAGAGTCGGTGCCGATTTCGTTTTGCGTTAGTGTTATTGAGAATTGTTGTAGGAGTGCGGATTGCTACTTGAGCTTACCGGCGTGGGGCAAAGAAATCTTGCATCAGCCTTGCACATTCGTGAGCGAGCACACCACCAACCACCTGTGTGCGGGGATGAAACGGTGAGCGCATAGTGATAGTGGTATAGCCGCGTTTGGGGTCGTTGGCTCCGTAGACCACACGCCCTATCTGTGCCCAGGCAAGTGCTCCGGCACACATCAGGCATGGCTCGACAGTGACGTAGAGCGTGCAATGCTGCAGGTACTTGCCTCCGAGCGACTGCGATGCGGCTGTGATAGCTTGCATTTCGGCGTGAGCCGTGACATCGGCCAATGCCTCAGTGAGGTTATGGCCCCGACCGATGATAAGCTCGTCGCACACGATTATAGCTCCGATAGGTATCTCGTCGGAGTCGAAAGCGCGCTGGGCTTCACGGAGTGCTGCACGCATCCAGCGTTCATCGTTTTGTGCTTGTGCGTCAATCGAAAACATCTTCTATCGATTCTTCGGGCTCAGCTTCGGTTTCGCCGAAGTATTCGCGGTAGCATGGGTTGAAGTTGATGGGGAACTCAAATTTCACATCCTCATCGTAGGGTAGGGATGGGTCGGCATAAACCTTCTTGATGAATTTGCCGTAGATGGGTAGGCCCATCTCGGCTCCCTGTCCGTCGCGCATGTTGTTGAAATGGATGTAGCGCTCATCGCCACCTACCCAAGTGCCTGATACGAGTTGAGGGGTGAAGCCCATAAACCATCCGTCGGCGTTGAAGTTGGTAGTGCCGGTTTTACCACCCATGTCGGCTGTGATGTTGAAGTTACGGCGCAGGCGGCTGCCGGTACCGTTGTTTACTACGTTGCGGAGCATAGATAGCATCTTGTAGTAGGCATTCTCACTGATGGCCTGAGTGTACTCGGGGGTAAACTCAGTGATTATATTGCCGTTGGCGTCGGCAATTGCGGTGACAAAAATCGGGTCGACCTTAAGTCCCTTGTTGGAGAAAGCGGAGTAGGCTGTGACCATCTCTTTGACCGATACTTCACACGGCCCGAGACAGAGCGATATTACGGGGTCGATCTTCTCGTTGGTGATACCGAGGGTGTGCATGTTTCGTACCAACTGTGTGGGGCTGAGCTCGTTCATCAGCCGGGCAGAGATCCAGTTGTTGGAGTTGGTGAGCGCCCAGTACAGGTCAACCATCTCGCCGACACGTGCCGACCCTGAATTGCGGGGCGACCATGGGCGTCCGGCCTCATCGTAGAGTGTGGGTTGCTCATTGAGGAATACGTCGCAGGGGGTGAAATCCTCCTCCATGGCATAGGTATAAAGGAATGGCTTGATCGTAGAACCGATCTGTCGACGACCGGTCGACACCATATCGTACTGGAAGAAGTGGAAGTCGGGACCACCTACGTAGGCTTTCACCTCGCCTGAACGCGAGTCCATCGACATGAAGCCGGCGCGTAGGAAGTGCTTCTGGTAAAGCACGGAGTCGCGTGGAGTCATTATGGTGTCTTTTAGGCCCTTATAGGTGAATACCTCCATTTTGCGAGGCTCGTCGAAGGTTTTCATGATGTCTTCATGCTTCATCCCGGCAGCTTTGAGAGTTCGATATCGGTCAGTATTCTTCATTGCGTTCACAATGAGCTGTTCAACCTGCTGCTGTGATATCTCGTTGCGGTTGGTGGAGTAGGGTGCGCCATTTGATCCTTTCTTTTCCTTAAAGAATCGTTGCTGGAGGTCGTTGAGGTGCTCGGTGACGGCTTCTTCGGCATAACGCTGCATGCGAGAGTCGATTGAGGTGTAAATCTTCAATCCGTCGGTGTAGAGATTGTACTTCGTGCCGTCGGGTTTAGGATTTTTCTCAATCCATCCGTAAAGGGGATTGGTGGCCCAAGCTATGGAGTCGTCGACAAAGCGCTGGCGCGAGTACCCTTGCTTGAGGTAGTTGGCAAGAATGGGCTTTTTGGCTGTAAGCACACGCTTTAGCTCTGTGCGGAAGTATGGCGCGATTCCCTCCTTGTGGTCAACACGGTGGTAGTTGAGCTCGAGGGGTAGTTGCTGCAGAGAGTCAAGCTCGGTTTTGCTGATCTTGTCGGCCTTATACATCTGTTCGAGCACCACGTTGCGGCGTTGGCGGGTACCTTCGAGATTGCGCAGGGGGTTGTAGATAGCAGGGTTTTTCACCATTCCCACAAGAGTTGCTGATTCCTGTATGTTGAGATCCTTAGGGTCTTTGCCGAAGTATACCTGGGCTGCCGAGCGGATACCCACGGCATTGTTGAGGAAGTCAAACTGGTTGAGATACATTTTAAGAATCTCATCCTTGGAGTACAGGCGTTCGAGCTTCACAGCTATCATCCACTCGATAGGCTTCTGGAGAGCACGATCCATAAATCCCTCGCTGGGTGGGGAATAGAGCTGCTTGGCAAGCTGCTGGGTGATGGTGGAGCCACCGCCAGCGTTTTTCTGGCGCATGAGCATAGTCTTGAAGAGCACGCGGCCCATGGCCCTCATGTCGATGCCTGAGTGGTCGAAGTAGCGGGAATCCTCGGTTGACACAAGAGCGTCGACTACGTAGGGTGAAATCTCGTCGAAGTCGGCATATACACGGTTTCCGGTTTTTGGGTCGTAATAACGCCCCATTTCCACGCCGTCGGCTGTATAGAGTACTGATGCGAATTTGTCTTTGGGGTTTTTAAGCTCCTCGACTTCGGGCATATATCCTATCAGACCGTTGTATATCATGATAAAGAACACGCCTATGGCACCAATCAGGCACACGAATGTTATCCACAAGATAGTCAGCACCTTGCGTGTGTGGCTCTTCTTGGGCATAGGCTTTTTCTTTTTGTCAACTTCTTCCATATAATGAGATTATGGTTTACAATCCCACAAAGTTACACCATTATTTATTAACGATGAGGTTAATGCACATTTATTAACACATAGGCTGAAATCCGTGACTATTCAGTGGGTAAATATCTATGTATTTCTCACGTTGAATAGGTGCTGAATACCTGCCATGGTAGTGCATCGCTTTAGCAGTTGTTTCGGGGAAAGGCGGTTTAGATATAGTTTTACGGTTTCGCACCGGGAACTTTGTCAAATACGCTTGACGTTGACGAGCTTTGCTGGTTACTGTTGCTCGATTCTGTAGAAGTGGGGGATGTCTGCTCTCTATTTTGTAGGACAGATGCTCCCTGAACTTCAACTTCGTTGCTGCCGGATGGGCTAAATACTTCTTTCATTTCATCGGCGAGCTGATCGGGGCTGGTAGACTCAGTGTCGGATGTAACTGATACAGAAACCTCCGATGCCGAATTTTCAGCGGCTGAAGACCTTGGCGATGACATCTCGGAGGTTGATGTGGATGATGCCTCTTCACGATCATCCCCCTTGGATGCGTACGAACGCACAAGGAATATCAAAACGATAATCAATGCCACCGACAGGGCTATAATCACGGCGACCATGGCGTTATTGGACGATTTCGGCTCTCGGGGAGCGGCTGCGGGCTTAGTTGCTTGGGTGTGTGGTGCTCGTGGGGTGGATGTGGGTGTGTCGGGCTCGCTTATTGTAGCCACGGGCGCTATTGGCTCGACTACTTCGGGTATGGGCAGCGGGTCAATCACATCGAGTATCTCAACAATGATAGCTGTATGATTGTCGCGATTGAGCTGTGTGGCGCTAATAAGGCTTGAGCGTTTATGCTCGGTGTCGCCGGCTTCGTGTGAGAAGTTGAATTTAATCTGCTCATCCTCCATGTTCTCGAGCATGCCATCTGTGCACAGATAGAATATGTCGCCGGGTTTTATGTCGACAGTCTCATATACGTCGGCCTTGGGGCGGGGATTGATGTGGGGCTGCATGGCGCGTGTTATTACATTGCGCTGACGCGATGTGCGTGCCTCCTCGGGGGTGAGCTCACCTATTTTCACCAGGTCGTTGACCAAAGAGTGATCCCAGGTTTCGTGGAGTATATGGGTTGATACGCTATCTTGGCCAGGGCGTATGTGATAAACGCGGCTGTCGCCCATGTGGGCTATCATTGCGCCATGATCGTGGAGCTTAAGCATCGTCATGGTGGTGCCCATTTTCTTTTCGGCCCCGGTATCGCGGGTGTCGAGAGCGTCGAAGGCATCATTGATTGCTTTTTTGAGCATATCAATGGTGAAATTGCCCTCGGGGTCGGGCTGCTGGGTGAGTATAGATTGACTCATGGCCTCGCACACGGTGGCACTCGCCACCTCGCCTGCGTCGTGGCCGCCCATGCCGTCGCACACGATGAACAGGCGATCGTCGGTTGAAGCATCACCCATCTGGGGGAACATGCTGTCCTCCTGATGGGGATTGCCCAGGGCGTCTTTACGCTGGCCGTATTCCAATATCTGATAGACGCGAAGTTTGTATTTCATAGTCGTTGATTGTTAGTGGTTAGATAGATCTCGGCGACAACAGTAGGATTAATATTGAGTACCCTTATCGTCGAGGTAAGTTTGGTCGGGTGACTCGATCACGAATTTTGCGTCGCAGTCGGGGAGTTTGATTGTAAAGTTGTTGATCAGCAGCAATGTGTCGCCATAGTTGATTTTGTCGTTGTTGAGGTAAGTAGTGTTGACCTCGGGCTTGTATAGCGAAAGCTGATGCTGATAGCAACTGCCGGCGAGCTGCTTCACGTCGATTACAACATGCTGACGACTCATGCGCTTAGTGGCTACGCTTGTCGGAATCTGAATGTCGGCGTTATTGCCCGATGCCTGGCGTCCGATGACGTTGCGCCCTATGTGCAGGGGGTATTTCACACCGTTGATTATGAGGGTGCCAATCGTGGATGCGCCTTCGGGGTTTTTGGTTAATGTGTCGGGAATCTGAGTATGACCATCATCGGAGGTGGGATCCTCGATGCGGCGGAATGTGCTGAAAGCTCCCTTGTTTTTGCAAATGGGGCATGTGACGTTTTTTGACTCGATGCCGGGTGCATACTGCACAGATAACACGGCGCCACATTTAGTGCATCCTATTTTAACTACTTCTGCCATTATTATTAATGTTTACTGTTCAATTTCAAAACTTAGTGTCACCACCGCATCAGTGGCATATCATCGGAGAATTTGCCCCACATCACCGGGTGCTGATCGTTGCCGCTGGCATGAGCCACGCCCGATGATACGTATTTGAAAAGCTCCTTTGCCGTGATGATGCGGTCGGCGTTTACGTCGGCCTGGCCGCGGAGTCCTCGCTGGAGATATTGAGTGAAAATACCATTGCGCATCCCCTGGCGCTCAAATGAAATTTCATTATCGCGGGAGGATAGAAATAGGAGCACATTGGCTTTTTTCGCAGCTTTTAATTCTGAGTTGTTGGATGGGTTGCTTTGCTTATTGCTTGAGCGCAAGTTTCCTGAGAAACATGCGTCGGCAAATATCATTTTGTGTTTAGAGCGGCTCCTGCTCATGGCCCTGCGTATCTGCTTGTATGACAGTGCGCCGTCGTGAGCCATGAATCCACCTTTGTAGCCATGTCCGCTGAAAAAGAGTATCACCATATCGTCGGGACGGGCTTGGGAATATACTCGTTCCATGGCGTTGATGATGTTGGCGCGAGTGGCTTGGGAATTAACGAGCTTGGTTGTGACTGCGCTGGCGTTGCGGCGGTAGAGCCAGTCGATAGTGTCGGCATCGGCCTTTGCGAGGGTCAGATCATTTGCCTTGCCGGGGTAGTCGCTGATGCCGACAGCCACAAGGTAAACTTTAGCTGATGCTGACTGGAAACATGGCCCAATCAGCATCAGAAGCACAAGAATTATGAAGAATTTAAATTTCATAAGGGGTTGCTGAGTCGTCGAGTGCGAGGTCGTTGTCAATATTGTAATCGGCTGATGAAAGGCCGGTGTAACCGCCAAGATCCTCGATAGTGATGTTTAATTCGCTCACGTCGGCTATTTCGTCGGCTTGAAGCTCGCCGTCGTTGTTTAGGTCGGCGATAGCCACGTCGATTACGTCGTCATCGTTCACGTCAATCAAGTATACCTGCTGGTTGTCAATCACTACTTCGGCTACGTTGGCGTCGAGGTCGGGGTTGTATTCCACACCGAGCACTTCTACCTGCGGCTCTGCGTTGAAGTCATCGACTTCGTGGTAAGTTACGGTTACGTCTTCGGCTATCAGGGAATCGTCGGGCATTTGATCGATGGGGAGAGGCTGCTCCTCGACTGTTATGTTGTTGGCAAACTGGTTCTGCTGTTCAGCTCCCATGGCGTTCCACTCCTCCACGGTGTATGTGTTGTATAGATTTCCGTGCCACTCGAATACGCCACCGGTGCCGAGTTCGGCGCGAGCTGTGGCAAATGCCTGGGCAAACGACATGTCGTCGGTGACGTTAGAAGCCATCTCAAGATTGCCGTAGTCTACTACGTTGATAGTGATATTCTGGGTTGCGGGCGCTTCGGGCGCTTCGGGGGTCACGCTGCTTGCGGCTGCGCTACCGGTAGAGGATGCGTTGTGGTTGACGGTGATATTTATGTCAGCGGCCTGTGCGTTGGGCTGGGGCTGACCGTTGTCGCTTGGGTTGTCGGTTATGTTGATTTCTGCACCATTGCCGTCTGACTGTGCGTTATCGGTCTTTGGCTCATCGGTCTTTGGCTCATCGGTTTCTGACTCTTCGGTCTTTGACTCTTCGGCTTTAGTGTCGTCAGTGCCTGAGCTTGAGGGTTTAGGATCGGCGCTTGCGGGCTTAGACGATGTCATGGCTACTGCGGCTGTAGCGCCACCACCGAATACCAGGCCTGCTGCTCCACCGATTATTACTTTTTTCCACATGCTTGCCTTGGCCTTAGTGGGAGTGGTGGCGTCGGCCGACTCGTCGGAAGCGGGGGTGGTATTGTTGTTGTCAAATACTGTGTTCTCGTTGTCGGTGAACTGTGTTGACTGGTTGTTGTCGTATATGGTATTTTCGTTTGACATGACTATGGGATTTTTTTTGTGGGTGAGAATGATGAATTTTCTGGCGGAGAGGGGAGAAATGAGCCTGGTTAAGCTATAAAGTCGTCGATATTGGCGCTATTATTGTAGTCGGGGTTTGCGTCGGCAACGTCGTCGGCCGCGATTGCAGGTTGATCGAGCGTCTGGTGCTGGGCAACGAGATCAGAGTCGAGACTTACTTCGATTTTACCACCGTTGAGCAGGTGCTCCTGGGCGAGCATTTCCATATCCATGTTTTCGCCGGTAACATCGAAAAGCTCATTTTCCTGGTAAATTCCATCGCCGTTGATGTCAAGGGCTATCACATCGGCTACGTGGTCGCCGGTGGCGTCGATAGCGAGTGCGTTGTGTCCGTCAACCTGGAGAACTGCAACATCTGTGGTAGAGCCGTCGGCGTTGATTTGCATCTGATACTCGAGCACTTTCACCTCGGGTGTTACATCGGCCTCGGTGGGGGTGATGATTTCGCGGTGGTTTACGTGAACATTCACGTTTTGGCTGGTGTGGATGCCACCGTTTACCTTCTCATTGTCGGCCAGGTTGGCTTCAACGCTATAGTCTTTTTCGAGGTTTTCGTTGTTTTGGTTGTTTTCTGCCTCGAGGTTGTCGGTGACGTTTTCACCCTTTACGTTCTCATCGTCTTTGGCTTGCTCCTGAGCTTTGAGTTCTGCCTTTTTGTCGTCGGCCTGAGAGGTGGGGCGTGGTGTTGACATTGCTTCGTTTACACCTAATACTGCACCTGCTCCAACTGCTGCGCCTGCAGCGGCTGCACCTGCGATAGTAGCGTTTTCTTTGATCTTCTTGTCCATGACTTTTATTTTTTAATTGTTTTTGATTGTCGGTTGGTTATTGATTACGCTGCAAAGGTAAGGGGGGTGGTGCAGAGTGGCAAAATGTTTTGGGCGTTACTGTATGAAGTGTTGGGTTTTGTCCATGAAATTACAGAAAACGGCTGCTGATGTTAGTGATGTGTATGGTAGTGGCTCTTGAACGTAGCCCCGCAGTTTGGGCATTTAGGCTTTCTGCTCAGCACGTTGAAACTCCAGCTTTGGAAGTATTGACGGCAGTCGGGGTTGGGGCACACATAGTTGTCTTCCATGTATTGCTGTAGCTCCTTGGTCTGTTGGTTGGATTTGTCGGTGATGCGCATTATCACGCCGGCGATGCCTATGGCGAGACCCACCAACATCAGCCAGATCGCCGGCTCCCACAGTCGGCTCAAAAATCCGGCTCCGAGTGAGAATATACCGATAGAGCTTACCAGGATATTGAGCGTGCGCTGGCGCTTGGCGATGCTGTCTTTCTGCTGGTTGTATGATTCCCACACATCTTTAAGATGGTCGATGTTGAATTGCTTGGGGAAGAATGATGCCAGTTTATCGGTGATG
The DNA here is from genome assembly GCA_964517875.1 of uncultured Muribaculaceae bacterium. Lineage (GTDB taxonomy): Bacteria > Bacteroidota > Bacteroidia > Bacteroidales > Muribaculaceae > JAJPXC01. Next base: position 11,507 of record CAZFEU010000029.1, read on the forward strand.
GCCTGCAGGTTGGCGGGGTATCGGTTGGCTCCAAGGTCGATACGGGCATTGAGATCGGTGACACGGGTGATGGTGGGGGTGCCGTTGACGTAGGTGGTATTGGCATCCTTAAGATTGGTCACCTTTATCTGGTTGTTGCCCAGATATTCAATGCTGCAATGTCCCGACCCTTGCGGTGCCATGCAGCGGCTTACGGTTGAGGGCACGGAGTTGTCGGTGCCAAAAAAGAGCGGGCCTTTCTTGTCGATTCCTGCTGCTGTAAGATCGGCGAAAGCTTTAAGCCGACCTTTGTCGGGGTCGCGCCCTATGATTAGGGTTATACCTTTAAGATTGTCGTGTGGGGCCATATGTCAATTGTGCTGATGCGCCACATTATTCGGCCGTTTTGGCAGCAAGTGGCGATACGTACATTTCTTTAAGTTTCTTCAGTGCGTCCTTTGATATGGGGAGAGAGAATGCCGCCTGCCCTCCGTCGGTGATGGTAAGGCGTTGTTTAAGCACCTCGATATGATATACATAGTTGAGGTTGACGATAAATCGCTTCCCTATGCGGGCAAAGCGGTTGGCCTCGGTCTTGAGGCTCGCGCTGATAAGTTTCTGCATCTGTGCCAGGTTCATGCCTACCACACCTTTCTGCTTATTGGTGAGCACAATGTTAGTGTAGTTGCCGTCGGCCTCAAAGTAGGCGATGCGGTCGATGTTTATGCGGTAAAATTCGTCGCGGAAGTTAAGGTACAGATACTTGTTGGGCTGATTCATGGCGGTGGGATTGTAGGGTCATTGATGCCGCACGTTATCATAGGCGGCGATGATACTTAGTTTCCGCAAATTTAGTGAAATTATCGTAAAGAGCCAACGCGCTGGTGGTAAATTCAGGTTTTTCTTTTAGTCCACCAATTGGAGAATGGCACGTAGATTAATGAAAATATCAATCCCTGGACAAGTAGGCTCCAATCGAATGTCTTAATTCCGTGGTCGATAAGATACCACAGGTATAGAACGCTGGTGTATATTATCATTGTAGCTATGACTTGAAGGGCAAAAGTGAAGGCTTTTTTCATCTGGCTTTGATTCGTATTAAATATTCGCAAATATACTGTTTTTTCGGATTGTGGAGTATGTTACATATTAATAATTAAGAAAGAAAACTTTGTTCCCCAACGTAGCTGATTTTGAAGTGGGTCGTTATTTTTGTGATTTTTTGGATGAAATGCAAAGATTGACTATTTTTGCACCGAAATATTTGAAATAATTAGGTGCGAATAAATGTTAAAATGGCAAAGGGGCAGCATGATAATATGAAGCTTTCGGTGATGAAGGAGATTGATGGGAGTACGCCTCACTCAATATTCTTCATATCTGATTTTACCGATAAGGGAGCAGCTGAAACGATACGCAAAATATTATATGAGGCTACTCTGAGTGGTGTTCTCGAAAAGGCAGGGCATGGAATCTATTTCAAACCAAAGTCCTCTCGATTTGGGCTCGTGCCTATTCCTTTGGAAAAAATAGCAAGAAAGATTGCCGAGCGTGATAAGTGTGAAATATTGCCCGCTGGAAGTTTTGCGGCGAATCTAATAGGACTGTCAACGCAGGTGCCTATGAATCTGTCGTACATTACCACCGGGTCAACCCGTACGATAAACATAGGTGAGCGAAAAATATATTTTCGTCACGCATCACCAAAAAATTTCGCTGCAAAGGGTCATGTCATGCCTTTGCTTATTCAAGGGATAAAAGAAATTGGAGAAGAAAATATTACAGATAGCGACTATGGCACGATAAGGAGCTTTATTGATAAGCAGAAGGATCCTTATCTTCGGGAGGATTTGCTGCTGGCTCCGGCTTGGATTCAGCGAGTAATTAAAAAATTGATTCAAAAATGAAACATTGGCAACAGTTAAGTTTTGAAGATCGGCTGAATGTTCTTGAAATCACATCGGCAAGAACTCATTTGCCACTAATGGTAGTGGAAAAAGATTGGTGGGTCACAATGGTTCTTAAGGCATTGTCAATGACCAGCTATTTCAATCAGATGTCATTCAAAGGTGGCACATCCTTGTCAAAGGGTTGGAACTTGATTAATCGTTTCAGTGAAGATATAGATATTGCTTTGCGTAGGGAGGGGAAATTTAGTATATCTTCGACTTCGGGTAGTCAACTGGCTAAGGTAAGGCGAATGGCGCGCCATTATATAGTACGAGAGTTGCCAGGAGAAATAACAGATGCACTAAATGCATTGGGTGTTGTGGATTTCATTGTTGAGCCGGAATTGACAAGGACCGATATAGAAGGTAATCTTATTGCCCTGCAAGCTACAACACACCCTTCTACGATACTCGTTCATTACAAATCAATTGTGCCAAACGAAACCGGTTATATTGAATCAAAGGTAAAAATCGAAATAAGCTGTTTGTCAATGGACGAGCCAATAGCGGACACAAATTACTGAGCAGTTTTATATCGGAGGATTATAAAGAAGAAGATGTAAGGGTGACTTTCCCCACTGTGGTGCCAACTCGAACATTTCTTGAAAAGATATTTCTGCTGCATGAGGAGTTTCAGAAGCAAGCACCTCGTAGCAAACGAATGAGCCGACATCTATATGATATCGAGAAGATTATGGACACAGAATTTGGTAAGGTGATTTGGAATAGGGAGTTATATGATAGTGTGGTAAGATATCGCTCCGTGTTTAACGCAATTGAAGGTGTTGACTACAAACTGCATAATCCTGCTACATTGTCATTTATTCCTCCTGAGCCATTAATTGACGAATGGCGTGATGATTACAGGTCAATGCAAAGACACTTTATATATGAATATTCTGCTCTCTCGTTCGAAAAACTTATGGACCGAATGAGAGAACTAACGGCAAGGATAAGAAAATTGTGATAACCCTAAGTGTGGACAATTGCAATGCGAATATTTGAAAAAAATATTTTTGGGGGGAGTGAAAAGGGTGAAAAAAGTTTTGGGGATTAGAAAAGTATTTGTAATTTTGCCCCGCAAAACTAAAACGAAACATCAAAAAATAACAAATAGCAAAAAATGATCATCGTACAAGTAAAGGAAGGCGACAATATCGAAAAGGCCTTAAAGAAATTCAAACGCAAATACGAAAAAACCGGTGTGGTAAAGGAACTCCGTCGCCGTCAGGCATTTGAGAAGCCCTCAGTGACCAACCGCAAGAAGATGATGAAGGCCGTTTACGTGCAGCATCTCCGCGCCGCCGAGGAAATCTGATATATCGTCGCTTAATTTTATTTGGAATATCCAAAAGAAAGGCCTAAATTCGTTGCCTACAGTCAGCGCATCCTAAGGATTACTGACAACAGCGGATTTTGAACTATGACGATAGATGCCTTTCTTACATACATAAGGTGTGAACTGAACTATTCGGTCCACACCGTTTCGTCATATACTTGCGACTTACAGCAATGGGCTGATTATATCACAAAAGGATGCCCTGAAACGTTGCGGCCCTCAGTGGTAACAACCTCTGACTTGAGGATGTGGGTAGTGTGGCTTGCCCAACAAAAGTGCTCAAACTCCACAGTGCGACGCAAGATACAGGCTGTAAGGGCGTTTTATCGATTCCTGATGACTCAGCATGGTTTTAAAGCCAATCCGGCGTCTGACCTTCAGCTGGCAAAGTTATCCAAGCCACTTCCACCCTACATACGTCAAGCCGATACGGCCGGCATGATTGACAATCTGTGTGACAATGTTACCGGCGATGAATACACTTCGGCACGTAATGCTTTGATTCTCGATGTGCTATACTCCACCGGCATGAGGTGTAGCGAGCTTTCTGGCTTGCTCGATGCCGAAGTTGATACCGTTAAGTGTGAACTAAAAGTGCATGGCAAGCGTAATAAAGATAGAATAATACCTTTTGGTAAAGAACTTGCCACAATGATTGACAGCTATCGCCAAATACGACAACGCACTATCGGCTCGACTGTACTTATGTTTGTCAACCGCGACAAACAACGTATGTCGAGGTCATCGATTTACTATGTGGTTAGTAGGGCGATGAAAACCGAGGGTATTCACACGTCGCAGCGCGGCCCACATGTGCTGCGCCACTCTTTCGCCACCGACCTGCTCAACAACGGCGCTGACCTTGCCGCTGTGCAGCAGCTTCTCGGACATGAGTCAATAGCTACAACTCAGGTATATACACATATTACCTATCGTGATCTTCAATCCAATTACAAACTGGCGCATCCGCGCGCCTCAAAAAAAGGAGGATAAACCATGGAAGTAAGAATTCAAGCAATCCATTTCGACGCCAACCAACGTCTCGTTGATTTTATTAACAAAAAGGTAGAGCGCGTGTTACGTCGAGTGCCCGATACTACTGACGTAGAAGTAACCCTTAAAGTAGTAAAACCCGAAACCGCCATGAACAAGGAGGCCGTGGTGCGATTCAACGTGCCTCAAACGCCTGAGCTCGTGGCCGATAAGGTGGCTGATACGTTCGAAGAAGCTGTCGACCAGTGCTTAGAAGCCATCGAACGCCAGGTTGAGAAAAAGAAAGCTGTTAAATAAGTCATTGATACTCATTTTATTGCCCGTGATCGGACGGCACAAATTAACACGCCGGAATTGATTGGGGCAATTTTATTCAACTTTTTGCGGGTCTTAGTTGTTAATGTAACAAAAGCATTAAACAATTAAGACCCATTATTATGTCAACTGTTTCTAAATCATTGAAGGGTACACAGACCGAGAAAGTCATTGCCCAAGCCTATCTGTCAGAGTCGACAGCTTATACCCGTTATGTATATTATGCTCAGCAAGCTGAAAAGGAGAATTATTACCCTGTGCAGCAGATTTTCCTTGACACTGCGGAAAATGAGTTACACCATGCCAAGGTATTTTTCAAAATGCTTCAGGGCGGCAAATGCGAAGTGCCCATGACTATTGATGCGGGTGTGATTGCCGACACCGCTTCCAACCTTGCTACCGCAGTCGCTGAGGAGGAAGCCGAGGGCGTAGAGCAATATCTTGCAGCGGCTAAGATAGCCCGTGAGGAGGGCTTTGACGATGTGGCCGATCATTTTGAGGCGATCGCCAAGGTTGAGAATCACCATAAGGAGCGCTTCAGCCGCTACCTCAAGATGGTGCAGGACGGTACTCTGTGGAAACGTGACAAACCCGTAGAATGGCGTTGCCTTGTGTGCGGATATATCTTCGTAGGCACCGAGCCCCCGCAGAAGTGCCCCGGTTGCGACCATCCCTATCAGCACTATATGGCCATTGACCCCGCTGATTTCATGGATTAATCAAGCAGCCATTTAACGAAATAAGGCGATGTGAGGCCGGCGGCTATGGCGCCGACGATGTCAGCTAAGAAATCGACCCATTCGGCTCCTCGCCCCATCGCCATCAGGTATTGAGCCACTTCGACTGCCCCACCAAAGGCAATCGAAGTGGTTGTTATTATAATACGTAATGCCGTGCTAAGAGTGTGGCGACTGCGATAAGCGTCAAACATCCAGGCAGTCGCCACCGCCCAGAACATTATAGCATGTACCACTTTGTCGGCACCGGGAAACAGGCCGGGAGTGTCTTGGGGCAATGGTTGTGGCACGAGCGTGAGATACAGCACCAATGCAACCACAATGGCTGTGTTGGCGTATGCCGGTAGGTGCCCAAATGAGTTAGCTACCCAGCGCATCAGCCTATTTCACAAACTTGTATGCCTTGCTGCCGCTACAAGTGGTAACGTTGATGATGTAGCAACCCGCTGATAGACTGGCGGTGTTGATGGTCAAGGTGTTGCCTGCCATTACCTTGCGACCCTGGAAATCGCATATTTCCCAACGCTTAACATTCGCTGGGAGCTCTATACTACCGTTAACAAATTTAAGTGACTCCACAGGATCGCCAACTATGTAATCTACACCATCGGGGTCAAACTGCTTGTAGCATGTGGCGAGTTTGTTGAGGTCAACTATCCATTGGCGCGATTCGGCTGGAAGTTTCAGTGTGATTGACTCTAATATCAGAGGATATGAGGGTATGCCGAGACTTGCTGCAGGGGCCAGGTCAAAGTGCAGATATTCCGAGCCGGCTTCGTTGGCGTCGGACAGTGCTATTGCTCGTTCATAGGGGTTGCGCACCTTGATGTCTACTCCTGTCAGCGATTTTGCATCGCCACCAAGCACCAGTATCAAGGAATCAGGGATGGCCCATAACGGCATGTCATTCTTAGGCTTGAGCATCAATGAGCGGCCGCGTGAGCTTGATTGGGTGAATGCTACTTGCATGCCATCGTCAACAGTGGTGAGCGAGATGCCCGATATATTTGAACCAGAAGCTTGCCAGTCATTAGCATCCAGCAGGATGTTGTGATAATATTCATCGGCTATCTGCACTGTCACTGTCAGAAGAAGTTGTACAGAGTTGAGCGTGGATGAAATTGTGACTGTGCCATTGGCTAAGCCTGTAATGATGCCATCGTTATCGACAGTAGCCACTGATGTGTTAGAGCTTTCCCATGTGAATGCGCTGTTGGCCAGTGTGTAGGTGTTGCCGTCGATTTGTGACACTACTTCTATGGGCCATGTGTGGGTATTGTCGATAGTTATATTTTTATAAGCCAGCTGTGGTGTACTCTTAACGACCTCAACATTTACCTTCGTTGATCCCTCGGTGCCATAATTGATGATCAGCTCGTGCTTGCCCGGCTGATTGGCTATAATCGTCAGCCCATCTTCGGTGATTGTGCCCCATCCATCATCAGTGCTTAATGTATAACCTTTATAGTCAAGGTCGAGTAGCACCCCATAGCGGTTGTATGCGTATATCTTGGGAGTAAAGGCAGCGAGTTGGGGAATCACGATTTTCCATGATTCAGTTGCCACGCTGGCCACTTCGTGGTCTTCGGGGGCAATCGAAACGGCCCAAAGCGAGTTGGTCACTTTGCGTTCAGATCCGTCGCTGGGGCGGTTTACTATGCCGCGGTCGATGCTGTACAGCTCTGACGATCCGCCACCATCGAGGTTGATTGCATCGGAGCAGCCCACGAGGCTCATCAGTTGTGCCAATTGTGTTGAGGTCATGCCGCGTGCTGTGCCGCTTCGGCCATCAACAACCATCATCACAAACTTTGTGCGGTCGGCGTTGTAGCCGGCCGCTGTGCGGGGATTGTCGGCTGTGAGGTGGTCGAGCACACCACTGGTGTCGAGTAGTTGACCGTCTTTCAGTATCGCGGGGCAACCTCCAGTCATTTCCACCATTTTGCCAAAATAGTTGAGCGCTGGGTTTAGGTCAAGTGTCAACTCGTCACCCACCGACAGATTAGCCAGGCTTGAAGCACCAGTGCCGTTGCCACATAATAGGATATAGTCATCGGCAAGCGGCTGTGTTGTGGCGGATGAGATTTCGGCCACCCGCCACACCGACTGGCCTATGTAGGCCAAATCGCCTGCGACATTCTGGAGCTTGCATGTCGTGACACCCTGATTAAGGGTTACACTGCTGCTGTAGGTCGAGGTGAATATGGTGATCTGATTGGTGAGTGGAGGTGTGTTGAGCCCATTTACCGTGGCATCAAGCCCTGATGTTGTGGAGGCTTTCCCTTCAAAGATATATTTATCAATCATTGGCATTTTTGCCTCGTTAAATCCGAGGCCATACCATCCCTGATTGAAGGCATAATAGGGAACGTTGTTTGATACCGATGTGCCGCACGGAATTAACCCTGACGAAGTGTACACGCCAAAGTCTGAATTTGTGCCCATGATGTATCTTTCAGAGCCCTTGGTAAGGGTTGAGGCGTATTCTGAAAGTGTCATGCTCCCGTCAAGGGTGTTGCGCCCTTTGGGTGTTTTGATGGTGACGTATGGGTTGGTAAGGTCTACTTCGGCATAATGGATTGACTGCTTGTAGGTCCCCGATAGTGCTATGGAGGTTTGTGTGATACCGGGTCCTACCACGGCGTGGTAGAGGGTGTCGGCCTCGTACTCCGTTGTGCCGATTATCCATTTTGCTTCACAGGTAATTGTGCTAAAAGCTGTTAGTGCTAAAATTGCGATAGCTGATTTAAGGGTCATAGTGTTGAAATTTATCTAATGCAAAGCTAAATAAAAAGTCCCGAAAATCAAAATTTTGGAAAGACAACTAAAAAACATATTTTTGCATTGATGAAAACTACAAAAAACGAGCGGCTTGGGCTGGTGGCACTGACTGTGATACTTGCTGCTATTGTGGCGATGGCAATTTACGGTGTGCGCACAGCCGACAACGCTACTGTGCCTGTCTCCGTGATCGATGCTTCGGATCCTGCTACTTCGGCTAAAACCGACACTGCGATGGTGAATAGTAATAAGAAGCCGGCAGGAAAAAAGAGAGAGAAAAAGAGGAGTGACAGGCCCAGGCCCGATATGCGTCGCGACCCGTTTGAACATCACGTCACTCCCGAGTGAGTTGCAATTTTAATGCATAATCTTTAAATTTGCGCTGCGAAACTCTGGGCAACGGACAAAGCCAATTATCGCATCAACTATTTTTATCTAACATAAACCTAAATTACAGCATGAAACGTATTATTATGGCCATTGCGGCCGTAGCGATGACAGGATTTGCCCTGATTGCCGGCAATCCAAAATCCGAATTTCGCGGGGCTTGGATGCACACAGTATTCCAGGGACAATATGCCAAGCAGTCAACCGAAGAAAATAAAGCATACCTGCGCCGTCAGCTTGACTCATTGCAGCTCGCCGGAGTCAATGCTATAGTGTTCCAGGTGCGTCCGTCGGCTGATGCTTTCTATGCCTCAAACTACGAGCCCTGGAGTAGATTCCTCACTAAGAATGGCGATGCGCCCACTCCCTATTGGGATCCTCTGCAGTTTATGATAGATGAGAGCCATGCCCGCGGTATGGAGCTGCACGCATGGCTTAACCCTTATCGTGTCACAACTTCGAAGAATGAAAAGCTTGCACCGGGACATATCTATCACAAGCATCCCGAACGTTTTCTGGAGTACGACGGCAAGTTGTATTTCGACCCGGCGCTACCTGAAAATCGTGAGTTTATAGAGAATGTGGTGCGTGACATCGTAACCCGCTACGATGTTGATGCTATACACATGGACGACTATTTCTACCCTTATCCGGTTGCCGGCAAAGAGTTTCCTGATGGTAAGTCGTATGCCAAATATGGCAAAGGGATGAAGCGTGATGACTGGCGCCGCCAGAATGTTGACCAACTCATCGAGGGACTGCACAATGTGCTGACCGAAACTAAGCCATGGGTGCGTCTTGGAATCAGTCCTTTCGGCGTTTATCGTAACAAGTCAACCGACCCTCGCGGAAGTGAGACACAGGCGCTTCAGAATTATGACGACCTCTATGCCGACGTGCTTCTGTGGACTGAAAAAGGGTGGGTCGACTATATGCTGCCTCAGCTCTATTGGGAAATTGAGCATAAGCGTGCGCCTTATCCAGTGCTCGTGGAGTGGTGGAATGGCGTTGCCAATGGACGTCACATGTATGTGGGACAGGACGTGATGAAGTGCATGTCGAAAAAAGACATCACCACCACTAACCCTACCCAGCTTCGCACCCGCGTGGAGCTTGCCCGTAAGCAGCCTAATATCAAGGGTAACTGTTGGTGGCCCGGCTACGCTATCACATCCAACTACATGGGCGCGTGCGATTCACTCGCAAGCGATCTGCAATCGACCATAGCGCTTGTGCCCGCCTATACATGGATGACAACCGTAACTCCTTCAGCCCCCAAAACTCTCAACGTGGCAGGGAATAAACTCACATGGTCAGCCGCTAATCCTGACAAGGGGGTAACCGAGGACACCCCTAAATTCGTTATCTACAACACCTCGGGGAAAAACGCTACAGAGGCGGTGTCAGATCCCGCCAATATACTCGCCGTGGTCTACGGCACGGAGTGGGTTGCTCCTGAAGGATTTGTCGGAGAGGTTGTAGTGACGGCACTCGACCGAGCCAACAACGAGTCAGCTCCCTCCGCCGCCGTTAAGGTGAAGTGATTGTTAACAAATTTTTGAGAAAATCATAAGATTACATAATAAAAGCACCAATCGGGGCGTTTTATCATAGACTATGGCACAATCTACGATAAACGCCTCGATTGTTACGTATCGCACATCGCCGAAGGAGCTCACCGATTGCCTGAAATCGCTGTTGGCTACTCCGGCTATCAGTCATGTGGATGTGATTGACAATGCCTCAGAGGACGCTGTGGCCCGGGTGTGCGCATCATTTGGTGACCGCGTGAGCTATCAGCCCAACCCCAATGTTGGTTTCGGTCGCGCACACAATATATCTCTGAGGCGTTCGATAGATAAAGGAGCCCGTTATCACCTGGTGATAAACGCTGATGTATATTTCGATCCGGGAGTCATTGAAGCTTGCGCCGAATATATGGATCAGAACCCCGACGTGGGGCAGCTTATTCCCCGTACTGAGTTTCCCGGAGGGGAGTTTCAGCCAACGTGCCATCCCGTACCCTCACCCTTGGAATTGATGATACACCGCTTCACGCCGTTGAGTTGGTGTCGCAAGCGCCGCGACCGCTATGAGATGGAGAATGCCGATATGGATCGCCCTCACAATGTGCCGGTGCATCATGGCTGCTTCATGTTCCTGAGGGTAGACGTGCTCAAAGAGCTTGGTGTCTTTGATGAGCGCTACTTCATGTACGGTGAGGACTTCGACCTGACGAGGCGCATACATCGCCATTATCGCACTATGTATTTCCCGGGAGCAAAGATTGTGCACCTCTATAAGGGTCAGTCAAGAACCAACCACAAGTTGTTCTGGATTCATTGCGTAAGTATGCTGAAATATTTCGCGAAATGGGGTTTCTTGATTGACCGTGAACGTGTGGAGTTCAACAGGGCTCTACGTGCTGATTTGGCCGATACAACACCAGAAAATACCACAAAAGGTTAGTGCATTGTAGCTCATATTTAGGGGGCGAATGCAGAATTTTGCATTGAATTTGTAAAGATTATTACGTATCTTTGCCAGGTTAGTTTATGTATTTACCCCAATAAATTCAATTGTAAACAATGAGAATACTGCTTAGTATTGTGCTGGCTGCAATATCGTTGTCAGCTTATTGCGTCGAATACAACTGCCTGATTGTCAGCGAAAAAATCTGGTTCTAAAGTTGTGCTTAAATCTGATGGTCTAAGATTTGAGGTGACCGATGGCAATCACCTTACTGCGTTGACGGAGGATGGTGAAAATGTGTTTGACATAGACAATCTTGAGTCGATGGAATTTGCCACTGACCCGTCGGCGGTAAACGCAGTTATGGCTGGAGATGACGCTATTGAAGTTTACACGGTGGCAGGAGTTTTCGTGGGTACTTATTCCGGCGTTTCAGAGGCCCTGAGGACGATAACAACTCCAGGCGTTTACGTGGCTAAAAGTAAAAGTAAAACTGCCAAAATACTCATACCCTAATGAAGCTGAAAACAATACTTATTATCGCCGCATTGATGCCTGCTGGATTGGCGGCTCAGACCTTAAATGTAGGCAAGTCGTCTGTGACCAATAGTTTTAAGGCTGCCGACACCGGAGTTATGGAATTTGGCGAAAATCACACACTCACTGTAATGGGGCGTACTTTCAGCCTCGACACATCTACACAGATTTGGGTTGATCAAACTCCGGTAGAGGACAATGTGGTTTCGGTAGTTTATAATGGAGAAAGTGCCTCGGTTACAGTGGCGGGAAATATCGCAAGGTATGTGACCGTTACCGTGAGCGGAGCTGATGTTACGGTAGTGCAGAGCGATGAGGTGTCGGCCGATATTTCGGGAGAGATTACGTATCGTCTGAGCGGAGAATCGAACGATGGCTCATTCAACATGACAGGCTCGTTCAAATCAACTGTGGAATTGGCCGGACTGACGTTGACGTCATCACGTCAGGCAGCTATCGATATTCAGAACGGCAAGCGCATTGTCCTGCGTCTTAGCGATGGTAGCACCAATAGTCTGACCGACGGAAAAGGTGGTGGCCAGAAAGGTTGCATCGTTTGCAAAGGTCACCTCGAGTTCAAGGGTAAGGGCACGCTTAATGTAGCAGGTAACGCCTCACACGCTATATATGCCAAGGAATATATCGAGATGGCCAACTGTACAGTAAATGTAGAAAGGGCTGCGAAGGATGGTGTAAACTGCAATCAATATTTTACTCTCAAAAGCGGCGCTCTCACCATCGCTGGTGTTGGTGATGATGGTATACAGGTGTCATATAAAGATGACACTGATCGGGAAGCTGAGGATACGGGTGGTGTCAATATAAAGGGTGGCACGCTCAATGTGGCTGTAAGCGCCGATGCCGCAAAGGGCGTGAAGTGTGAAGGTCCCATGACAGTTAGCGGTGGAGATGTTACTATCGTTGTCACAGGTAACGGCGTGTGGGACAGCGCAAAATCCAAGACAAAGGCTTCCGCTTGTCTTGGCTCTGACGCAGATATGCTCATCAGTGGCGGAACTCTCAACCTCAAGGCAACAGGTGGAGGCGGTAAAGGCATCAACTGCGACGGCGCACTCACTATCACTGAGGGAACAATCGAAATCACAACCTCTGGTGGCGTAGTGGCTTATGTCAACAATACCCTGAATAACAATTATACAGGTAATACCGACCGCATCGACAGCGATAAAAAATCGTCGCCAAAGGGCATCAAGGCCGATGGCAACATTGATATAAAGGGTGGGGATATAAAAGTGACCACTACAGGCAATGGGGCTGAAGGAATCGAAAGCAAATCAGTGCTTACCATCTATGATGGGAATATTACGGTAAAGGCTACCGACGATGCGATTAACTCAGCGAGTCATATGTATATCAAGGGTGGCAACATCACGGTTATCGCTACAGGAAATGACGGCCTTGACTCCAATGGAAATATGTATATCGAAGGAGGATATATCATGGCGTTTGGAAGTGGCTCGCCCGAATGCGGCATTGACGCAAACGAGGAGGATGGTTATACCGTGATTTTCAGTGGCGGTACACTCCTTGCGGTAGGTGGCAACAACTCGGTGCCATCTTCAAAATCAGGATCAACCCAGCCCTATGTGAAGGCAAGTTCCTCGGTATCGGCTAATTCAACCGTTACCTTATCCGATAGCGAAGGCACCACTTTGGCCACATTCACCGTACCGGCTGATTACAAGGCTTCGGGTGGTTCTGGAGGCCCTGGAGGCCCTGGTGGCCGTCCCGGGGGCTCATCGGGTAGCTCTATCGTGGTTACTTGTCCTGGGCTGACAACAGGCGGTCGGTATACGCTTAAATCAGGAACGACAAGCAGCAGCGTAACTGCGGCACTCACAGGCAGCAGCGGCCCCCGTTGATAAAGCGGCTCCCCATAAAGCGCATAGTAAGAAAACAACTGCACCCCATGAGTATGGCAACATACTCTTGGGGTGCAGTAAGCTTTATGCAGGAAGTGCTATTTGTCGATATCGATGATTTCGTAGTTGAGTGAACCCAACCCAATTGCTGCTGCGTGGTCGATGGTGTGCAGCCCGTGTCGGCTGTTGATGCGTTCGATAAGGGGTGCGTTATCATTGCCTTCGGAGGCTTTCATGTTGAAGATGATGTCAACACACGCCTTGTCAAGAGCCACGGGGTCGGTGGAGGCAAGGATGCCGTAATCCTTGAGGAGCACCTCAGAGGGGTGAGCGTCGCAGTCGCAGTCAACCGACATGTTGTTCATGACGTTGATGTACACAATGTTGTCGCCAAAATAGTCGGCCACTCCCTGAGCCGCTGAAGCCATTGACTCAAGGAAAGCATCTTGCTCGGCTATGTTGTCCCAAAGACCTTCAACCTGATCGGTCTTGCCGGCCGAATGTATGTAGGCTTTACCATCGGCCGAAGCTACGCCGATACTGGCATTTTTCAGCACGCCGCCGTATCCACCCATGGCGTGCCCTTTGAAGTGAGCAAGGTTGACCATGAAGTCATAACGAGGCAGGTGGTTGCCCACGATGTCATATTTGATATGGCGTTTGTCACGTACGGGTATTTTCATCTGTCCCTCCTCATCCATTAGGTCAACGGGCGCTATGGCGTCAAAACCGTGGTCGTGAATTGTGGCCCAATGAGCTTCGACAGAGTTTCGGCTCCCCTCATAGGCGGTGTTGCATTCCACGATTGTGCCGTGAACTGTGTCGATCAGCGCACCGATCAGCGAAGGCTTGAGGTAGTTGGGGTTGCCACCCTCACCGGTGCTGATTTTTACAGCTACGCGGTGCCCATTTGCGTCGCGTCCAAGTGCTTTGTAGATTCTCACGAGAGCCTCAGGTGAGATCTCGCGGGTCATGTAAACTTTTGATTGAGCTGATGTCATTGTTGAGAATAATAGGATTGCTAATGTGAACAATAAGATTCTTTTCATATCAATAGTGATTTTGATGTTGCAAATTTAGCAAAAAATATAGGCCGTCATCACGACGGCCTGGTAAATGTGAAAATGATTTCTATGCTCTAATTACTATCTTTGCTCCGAGTTAATCGGAAGTAAGTGGTATTGATTAATATCTTGAGAGAATTATTCTTCTAACTTTCTGATGCAAAGATAGTGTGTTGGTGTCACAACGGTGTTACGACTGTGATACAATACGTTTGCGCCGTCTGGTGTTAACATTAATTAACTCTGTTTGGGTGCTTTGGGCAGTGTAAACATGAATTCGAGGCCTCCTTCGGAGCGGTTCTGCACCGATATGGTGCCACCCAGGCTCACTACGGTGCTTTTTACGATCGGAAGTCCGAGACCTGTACCGCCTACTTTGCGAGAGCGTCCGGAATCAACCCTGTAAAAGCGGTCGAACAAGAATGGCAAGTGTTTCTCTTCTACGCCAACTCCATTGTCGTAGAAGCTGAAGGTGTAGTAGCTTTGGTTTTCGGCTACCATTTTCAGCCCTATTTCAGTGCCTTTGGAGTAGTTGATGGCATTCTTGGCGAGGTTTAGTATCATGCCGTTGAGCAGACTTACATTCCCTTTCACGTAGCAGTCGAATGGCAGGTCGTATTCGAATGTCATGTCTTTAAGCATGCCTGATTCGCGAATTTCATCGGCCACGGTGAACAGAAGCTCGTGGAAGTCGACCGTTTCGGTCGGGATGCTATCGCTGCCGTCTTCAAGACGGGTAATTGTGGAAACGTCGTTGAGCATTGAGCACAGTCGGTCGACATTGGAGCTCGCTTTCTTCAGGAAGGATATGCGTTGCTCCGGGCTCATATCAGGATTCTCAAGAATGGTATCGATATACCCCTTAATGATTCCGATGGGGGTCTTGAGCTCGTGGTTGATATTGTTGGTGAGTTGGCGCTTTATCTGACTTTTCTCCTTGGTGGCTTTAAGCGCCATGCGGTGTTCATACTCAAGATCTTTGAGGGCTTGGGCACGTTTGTTGTATATATTTACGATTTGGCGGGAGATGTCGCCAAGCTCATCAGCCGGGAAGCGGGTTTCGTAGAGAAATTCCTCTACCGATGCTGTGGCAGCGTGGTTGGTGAAGTCGCGCAGCAGGCGTATGTTGCGGCTCAGGTAACGTGTGGCCCAGTAGGCTATAAAAGTGGCAATAAGTGTGAGAATGATGGTGACAAACCACATCTCAGGCTCAGCGGCCAATGTGTCGGCGAGCGACACGCTATAGGGCATCGCTATGATTGAACGCACCTTGCCGTCCTTGGTGGTGTCGACAGAGTAATAGAACATCTCCGACTCTGCCGCAGCCTCACGCAGCGTGGCGTCGAGGTGAGCAGCGTCGAGACCAACGCCACGGGCTGTATTGGGCACTTCAGAGCTGTTGGGCAGAGGGTTGCCCACGTTGAGTAGCAACGAGTCTCCTTCGATGTCGTAAACCGACACCAGGATGTCATGGAAGATATCGTCATCGTAGTATGTGCCGATGAAGTCGAGGAATGATTCGGGAATCAGTCCATCCTCATACGAGTCGATTATGCGGCTGTTGATAAACATCAGCTGCGATCTTATCTCCTCGGCACGTGCTATGCGCTCACGACGGAATTGGAAGGCCATCGTCACAGCGATGATGGTCCACAGTATGAGCACGATGGGGATGAATAGTCTCCAGTGGTAGTTAAGCCGTCGTTTCTTTAAATCCATAGCCGAATCCCAATCTTGTCACTATATTTGAGCCATATTCTCCGAGCTTGCGACGGAGGCGGGCAATATTTGTGTCGATGGTACGGTTGGTTACCACTACGTCGCCGGGCCATACTTGCTTTATTATTTCCTCGCGCGAGTAAATGCGGTTGCGGTGCGAAAGGAAGAACAGCAGAATGTCAAATTCAGTGCGAGTGAGCGACATAGGCTCGCCGTTGAGGTAGCAAGTCTTGCCATTGCGGTCGATGCGCAGATTTTTGAACGTGATATCGGGTTCGTAGGCTCCGGGGCGCTGCTGGTTGAAACCGGCAGGCTGTGTGGCCTGGCTGCGGCGGAGCACTGCGCGCACGCGTGCCAGCACTACGCCGATTACGAATGGCTTGGTAATATAGTCGTCGGTGCCAATATTAAGCCCCATCACCATGTCGTCCTCGCCGTTGAGGGCCGAACAGAACATTATGGGGATATTTTCGGTGGCCGGGTCATTCTTGACGCGTTTTGCAAAGTCAAATCCGCTAAGGCGACCCATCATTATGTCTACGATGAAAAGTTGGTAAACGGAGAGGTTCATTTCCAGGGCTTCCTCGGCACTGTAGGCGCAGTCAACTTCATAACCTTCTTTTTCGAGGTTGAATTTGAGGATGTCGCATAATGACTCTTCGTCGTCGATAACTAATATACGTATTCTCATATACAAGAAGTAAATTATCAAGCCATTACGGCTCGGGTTGTGTTAAATCTAAGGTCTGTTTAAGTTAAAATGTTAATTTGCTATATGGCTTTATCATTTTTGATAGGCCAAAAGTACTGAAATTTTGGTTGTTTTGGTGTTAACAAAAGTTAAATCAGTCTGTACGTTGAACCAATCATCACCACCGATGTTATGATTGTATAATTACTATATTTGCACTGTGTTTTTCATGGTATTAGATTTAAGGTTAAA
>CAZFEU010000030.1:0-28543 GCA_964517875.1 uncultured Muribaculaceae bacterium
GGCGTGCCTGGGTGGTGAGGGGTAGCTCGGCCACTTCGTCGAGGAATATGGTGCCTCCGTCGGCCTCCTCGAAGTATCCCTTGCGCGAGGTGATTGCTCCGGTGAACGACCCTTTCTCGTGGCCGAATAGCTCGGAGTCGATGGTGCCCTCGGGTATGGCGCCGCAATTGACGGCGATATATTTATTGTGCTTGCGTGCGCTGTAGTGGTGTATGATCTTTGGGAAAAACTCTTTGCCTGTGCCGCTCTCACCTCTTACGAGCACCGACAGGTCAATCGGAGCCACCTGGATGGCGCGGCTGATGGCCTGGATGAGCTGCGGGGCATTGCCCACAATGCCAAGACGCAGCTTGGCTTGCTGCACCTCGGGGGGGATTTCCATTGGGTTTATCTGCATTCTCTTAGCTCGTAGGTTTTTGACTTGAGATATTCTCCAAATTCGTCGACCGACCCCTGGTGGAGTTTCTGTTCCTCAACCGTTATTGGCTGTCCGATGGTGACGTGTATCTTTTTCCCCTTTTTGCGGAACACTTCGGCCGGAAGCCTCAAGGTGCGTAGCTGCCAGCTCACTTTGCCCAGGAAGTTAAACCACCAGGAGTTGCTGCCGTGGAAGAATATCGGTATCACCGGCACATCAAGCTGCTGTATGAGTCGGATTATTGAGGGTTGCCACTGGCGGTCGAACAGACGGCCGCGCCAATTCACCTTTGAAACTGCCCCGGCAGGGAAGAAGCCAATGGGCTCGCCGCGGCGCACCTGCATGATGGCCTCCTTGATGCCGCGCATCGACACGGCCTTTTTGGCTGGATCGTCGCTTGCCAGGGCGTCGACGGCTATGAAGTTGGGGCGCATGGCGGTGATGAGGTTGAGCACCATGTTGACCATCACCTTGTATTTGGGTCGCTTCGAGCCCACGATATGGATCAGGGTGATGCCGTCGAGCGCGCCAAAGGGGTGGTTGCTCACGGTGACGAAAGCTCCGGTCTTGAATTGGTCGAGTACCTCCTCGTTGTCGATTACCAGCTTTACATCAAGGTCGTTGAGTAGGCCGGTGCAGAACTGTGGTCCGGGGGTGTGGCAGTTGTGCCCGTGGATCCAGTTGACCTTGTCGATGGCCAAGGTCTTCATGGCCCAGCGCACAAGCTTGGGATGAGAGCGTAGCTTGGGAGCCTTCTCCATTATATCTTCTTCCGACAGCACGTCGGGACGTATTTCATAGCCTTCGTATTCCATCTTTTTAGTTATAGGTATTGAAATGCAAAAGTATACAAAATCTCCCAACAACCCAAACCCATCTTGGGCGGTGGACTTTGAAAAAAGTATGAAATGGCTTAAATTTGCTGCGAAAACAGAATATTTGCAGTATGTCGACCCCTAAAGCTATCATACTTGGATTTATCAACCGCGGTGCTGTGGCATCCGACGGCGAATCGGTGAAAAACCAGTACATCATATCGCAACTTGAAAAATTGGGCGTGAAGATGCTGCCCCTTGATTTCTATGGGTGGCGCAAGCGGCCTTGGGTAATGCCTCAGGCACTGCTTACACTGATATTCCGACCCCGTACCCCGTTGATTCTGTCAACCAATCCGGGCAATATTTACGGCATCCTTAAGGCTCACCATTTGTTGCGGTCAAAGCGTAAGGTGATTTATTGGGTGATAGGTGGCAGCCTGCATGACCGCATCAAATCGGGTGAATTTTCTCCCGAATATTTCAAGGGCATCGACCAGCTGATAGTGGAGAGCAGCATTATGTACGACAGCTTGCGACAACAGGGCGTGGATAATGTACGGGTGCTGTCCAACTTCAAGAACGTAAACTATTTACCGCCTTTGCATAAGCGCGGCGACAAGGTGCGCTTCGTTTTTCTGTCGAGGGTCAGCCCGTTCAAGGGTGTCGACTATATATTCGATGCCGTGAAGATGCTTAATGACCAGGGTTATGGCGATCGCTATGAGGTGGATTTCTACGGCAAGATTGACGATGATTATGTGTCGACTTTCGAGGCTCGCGAGCAGGATGCGCCCAATGTGAGCTACCATGGTGTGCTACCGATGCACACCCGCGAGGGGGTCGACCGGCTTGCCGGCTACGATGCCATGCTGTTTCCCACATTCTGGCCGAGCGAGGGCTTTGCCGGTATATTCATTGATGCCGCCGTGTGTGGCCTGCCCATCATAGCCAGTGACTGGGCTCACAACCGTGCGTTCCTCCGTGAGGGTGAGGATGCGCTGTTCGTGCAGCCCAAGGATGCGCAGTCGCTCGCCGAGCAGATGCGGCGCGTTATCGATGGCGAGGTCGACCTCGCAGCTATGAAGCGCAACGCTCAGAGCCGTGCCAGGGGGTATGACATCGACAGTGTGGTAACGCCACAGCTTCTTAAGGAGTTGGGACTGCTATAGTTGTGGCCTACCGGCGCAGAGGGTCGCCGAGGGTGAGGAATGCCATATAGCGGCTCGTGCGGACTATGGCTATCACGCCGCAGCATACGGCCACGATAAGCCCCGACGCTATAAAGCTCATGGTGAACGTGGGCACGAATTGCACACCGGTGGCTTCGATGGCTACAGCGAGCCAAGGTATGGGGAATAGGAAGAAGTATTGCCACAGATATATGCCCAGGCTGTTCCGCCCCAAATATGCCCAAAGTTTTATTGATGCCGTGGGTGAGCCTTTCGCCCCATCCACCCATCGGCGTATCAGGCTGAAGGCCACCACTACAAGGAGCAGGTGCCATATCGGGGCTATAACCAGGGTGGCTCCCGGGCTCGACATGAATCCTATGGTGCTACGGTAAGCCAGTAGGGTGAGCAACCCTCCACCTATAAGCAGTGATGCCGTCACTACCCACTGATTGCGTAGCATGCTGTTAAACCGGCCGCTATGCCTGCGGGCTAATGCTCCGGCCATAAAAACAGGGGTGTACATTGCCACCATGCTGAGCTCAAGTATGTTGCCCAGCTCGGTGGGGGTCGCTTTGTAAAGAGCCACCAGGGCTACAAAGATCGCCGGAATTGCCATAATCTGTGCCACGCCACTGCTGATACGTCGCATCAACGGCGCTACGCAGCGGTATATCACAATTATCTCAAATAAGCAAATGGTGAACCAGTACCCCCATTTAGAGTCGTCGCACCACAACATGCGTATGTTTTCGGCCCAGTCGTTGCCCACTCCCTCTGCTGCGGTGAGGTGAGAGTGGCTGCGGTAGAGGGCATATAGAGCCGACATTACTACCATCGGCACCACCAGTTGCTTAAATCGTTGCCACAGCCGCGGCGCGGCAAAACCAACTCCCTCTCCGTTGTCTTTATAACTGAAATAGCCGCTGATGAAGAAGAAAAGCGGCATGTGCGACCACGTGATTATGCTCATTAGCAGGGTGTCAACAGGCGTGGTGGGAGAGAACAGTAGCACGTGCCCCATCACCACGGCATAGATGGCGATCCCTTTCATCACGTCGAA
The DNA here is from genome assembly GCA_964517875.1 of uncultured Muribaculaceae bacterium. GTDB lineage: Bacteria > Bacteroidota > Bacteroidia > Bacteroidales > Muribaculaceae > JAJPXC01. The sequence continues at coordinate 3,469 of CAZFEU010000030.1, forward strand.
ACTCAGGTCGCGGGGCTTGGTTTGTGTCATTTTCTCGGGAGGTTGCATGTGGCAAAGGTAATCAAAATCTCCCATCTCCCAAAATCTTCACGGCATGCCTAAATATTTCTTAAATATTTCACTGAAATATCGCTATTTTTCTTGCAATTTACGATTTTTTTATTTTATTTTGCGAAAAATCAATTCGTTGCGCAAAGCAATTAATCCTTAATTCCTTCCACCATGAAGCACATAGCGCTTTCTCTCGTAGTCCTGATGGCAAGCCTTACCGCCACGGCGGGCACCATCAGCAAGACCTACAACTTCTCATCATCACAAGTCGAGGTCAACACCGTCACCACCGACAACACATTAATGACCACACAAACAACGTCAAAGGCTAAGAAAGCAGCGAGTGATTACACGCCGATGGTGGTTGAGGGTAAGACATGGTGGCAATCGACTGAGGGGTGGCCTAAAAGGTTTAATGTAGATCACTATTACTATATTGAGGTTGGTTTCACGATTGGCAGCGAGGTTGAGATAGACGGCGTAAAATGGAATAAGCTATACATCAGCCATTATCGTGACGGAGTTAACTACATTGAGGGTGTTAAATGGAAAGAAGATGAGTCACTCTTAGGCTATATACGTGAAGAAGATGGTAAAGTATTTTATTTAGCATTAACGGATGAGGATGTTTTGGTTCGCTTCGAGAGCCTATTTGGCGAGACATACGCAATCCTTATCCCAATGTACCCCGCTTTTGACGGAAGAGAGATACTCATTTATGATTTTAACAAACGGGATTTTTACATCGGCTCACTTGGCTATGAATCGAATCCCTCCGACTATTATTGGAAGCCGTATCTACTTAAGTATGTGTCAAAAGAATCTGTCAATAACTCCGGGAGAGAGTATGAAAAGTACACTTATACTCACGAAGAAGGGTATGCCGCTGAGGGGGAGGAAACATACTTCATAGAAGGTATCGGCATGACAGAATCTTGCGGCTGGTTAAGACATCCCCTATTTTTCCTTCCCATGATCAATATGGAGAAAACTGCTCTCAGTGGGTTGAATCTTCGGTATGTGACGGATAAGGACTACAATATCCTGTATGAGCAGGAGGGTGGCACCAAGCTATGGGACGAGATGGCTGGCGTGAGCACAGTAGCTATTGACGGCAATAGCAACTGCCAGCCAGTGTGGTATAACATGCAGGGCGTGAAGATTGCTGAGCCTTCGACCCCCGGTATATACATCCGTAAAGCCGGTAACACTACGGAGAAAGTAGTGGTGAAATAAACCTTAACACACCAAAATAAGTGGCCGCAACAATGGGGAGCCAATCTCTCTCTCAGTTGCGGCCACTCTTTATTCCTTAATCTTGCACTTGCTTGTTTAATCTGCGGGGCGTATGGCTGCGGTGCGGTTTTGCAGAGTTGGGGGAAATTGTATAACTTTGCGCCCCGTATGGAAAAAAGTATACTTGATTACAATATTTAACCATTCATGGCGTTGTAATCATAGGTAAAACCGAATCATTGCAATGAAAAAGATAAAATTAGGCATATTGGCTCTCGTGGCCACAATCTTTGCTTCATGCTCAAGCCAGCGCGGCTCACTGGCCTATATGGAGGACCTCAAACAGGCCACCGACGGCCAAATAGTCAACGCGGAGAATTACCAGGTGAAAATATTGCCTGATGATGAGCTGCTTATCACTGTAACATCGCTTGTGCCGTCAGCTGCCGCTGATTATAACCTGCCCCTGGTCAACCCGGCTCAAAGGGGTGAGGATATTGTGCTGTCGCAGCAGCCATCGCAGCAGACATATATAGTGAATAGTGAAGGTGACATCACAATGCCCATCCTGGGCAAGGTGCATGTGGCTGGCCTCACCACGCAGCAGCTTACGCAGCAGCTCCAGACGCGTATCAGCCAGGATGTGGATGAGCCGATAGTGAGGGTGCAGTTGCTGAGTTTCCGCATCAATGTGCTTGGCGAAGTCAAGGAGCCAGGAGCCCAGAAGGTTGACCGCGAGCGCTACACCCTGCTCGACGCACTGGCAGCAGCCGGCGATCTCACCGAGTATGGCGAGCGCGAAAATGTGCTGCTCATCCGCGAGGAGAATGGTAAGATGGTGTATCATCACTTCAACCTCAACTCGTCAAAAACGCTTGAGTCGCCCTATTTCTATCTGCGTCAGAATGATGTAATCTATGTAGAGCCCAATAAGATACGCTCGGACAACTCGAAATACAATCAGTATAACGCCTACAAGATTTCAATCACTTCAACCATTGTGAGTGCGTGCTCGGTGATAGCTTCGCTGGTAATCGCACTGACAGTGAAGTAATATATTTAATCAGCCCCGGTAGATAGGGCTCCCCTCAATATTAGACATAACCTCGATATGGCATATAAAAGTACACCGAAAAGCGATTTCATTGATGTGAAATCAATAGTCAACGAGTGGATTAAAAAATGGTATTGGTTTGGCATCTCCGCAGTGCTGTGCGTGCTGCTGGCATTGTTCTATCTGTCGGTGCGTAAGCCGAGATATGAGGTGAGGGCCAACCTGCTGATAGCGCAGAGCGACGACAACCCGGCCTCGATGATGGGTGATATCAGCTCGCTGTTCGGTGGCAACGGTTATGTGGAGGACGAGGTATTTATCGTCAACTCACATGACGTGCTTAAGAATGTTGTGGTCGACATGGGGCTTAACCGTGAGCACTATATACGTCAGGGATTCCTTAAGAAGCAATTCTGCTATAAGGACTATCCGGTAGATGTGACTGTGCCCCAGTCAATTGCTGATACTATCAGGGGCAGTCTGCTTTTTGATGTAAGGGTTAAGGCCGATGGCAAGGACAATGTAAGAGTACTGCGCAACGGCGATAAGAAGATCGTTGACGAGGACTTTGACGGCTTCCCGTTCGATGTAAAGACGCCATATGGAACATTTACCCTCGTTGCTACGGATTATCTGCCTAAAAACGAGGATATCCGCACCAAAATCACCTTCATGGGGTATGATGTCGCAGCCGAGAAGCTTGCAAAGGATATCAAGGTAGATATCGCAAGCCAGAAATCAAATGTGCTACAGATGTCGATGACAACGCCCGACATCGAGTATGGCAAGGACTTGCTCAACGACATCATATACCAGTATAATGTAAAGGGAATGGCCTCGAAACGCAATCAGGCCGAGCAGACTTATACATTTATTGACCAGCGACTTGATTCAATCAGCAACGAGCTCAATATTTCGGAAATAGAGGTTCAGTCGTATAAAAATGAGAATGGCATTGTCGACGTGAAAACCGAGGCTCAAGTGAGTCTTAACCGCCGCGAAAAATATGAGGCCAATCTCGTGTCGGCCGAGGCCAACCTTGAGGTTATCAACATGACAATCGATTTCCTCAAGAATCCTGCTAATGCCAACTCGCTGATTCCTACAACCACAAACCTCGAGCATGCCTCTGAGGCAATCGGCGACTACAATAAGATGGTGCTGGAGTACATGAAGCTGCAAGGCACCGCCAAGGGTAATAACCGTGCACTCCAGACCCTCGAAGAGCAGATGTCGGCAATGCGCGACAATATAATCAGCTCGCTTGTGAGGGCACGCAACCAGCAGCAGATACTTATCGCTGAGATCAAGAAGCAGGTGTCGAGCGCAGAGGCGAGCCTGGGCAACATCCCCGAACAGGAGCGCCAGTTCCGTGTTGTAGAGCGTCGACACAAGATACTCGAGGAGTTGTATCTGTATCTGCTCCAGCGCAAGGAGGAGACCGGAATGATGGCCGCTAACGCCCTTCCCAAAGGCGATATAATCGACCAGGCTTACGCACTCAACGAGCCTGTGGGGCTGAAGAATAAGATGGTGCTCGTGCTGGCCTTCCTTTTCGGCCTGTGCATACCACCAGTGCTCATATATCTGGGCAATATTTTCCGCAGCAAGTTCACCACACGCGAGGAGGTGGAGAAGGTGGTAGATGTGCCAATCCTTGGCGAGATATGTGTGTCGCGGTCGGCGGTCAACAATCCGCTGGTGGTTACACCCACAAGTACCTCGCCCGTGGCCGAGCTATTCCGACTGGTGCGCGCCAACCTCAACTTTATGTTGCGCAACAAGGGTGACAAGGTGGTGCTCGTAACATCAACCTCATCGGGCGAGGGTAAATCGTTTATATCGATCAACCTGGCGGCATCGCTGGCCCTGCTTGGCAAGAAAGTGCTGCTGGTGGGTATGGATATACGCAATCCCCAGCTGGCCAAGTACCTGCGAGTGACATCGCGCTTCGGTCTGACTCAATATCTGTCGAGCGATGAAATCAAGCTCTCTGATATATTGATTAAAGAGCCAGTGGCCGAAAACATGGATGTAATAGTGGCAGGCCCCGTGCCTCCCAATCCATCGGAGCTCCTATGCGAGAACGTGGTGGACGAGTTTATCGACGCTGTAAAACCCAGCTATGACTATGTGATAATCGACTCAGCCCCTGTGGGTATGGTGAGCGATACGTTCGCGCTCGACCGTGTGGCCGATGCCACAATTTACGTGTGCCGCGCCAACTTCACCACCATCAAGGATCTGAAGTTTATGGAGTCAATCCGCCAGCAGGAGCGCCTGAAGAATATGGCGTTGATTATTAACGGCACAACCAGTACAAAGGGTTACGGCTACGGAGCCGACAACGGCAAGAACCGCAAGAAAGGGGAATAACCTTTTGAACGATGACAGCAGTCCAAAAGATTTCATCAATCAAGGACGTGCCTCACGTCAATGACAAAGCTACTGCGACTGTTAAATCGCAGCGGTCGTATCTCGACATATCGCCGACCGACTATCTGTGGGCTTTCGGATTCCTGCTGACACAGTCGCTTACCGGCCTGGCGTTTTATCCGGCGGTGCTCATAGCCTTATTTATGATGCTCATCGCTTATCGCAGTCGCCCTTACGACCTGAGTGTGATGCTGGTGTTTTGGGCCGGCGGCTATACCATCACCCGCGGTGGCTATCTGGGGTCGATGACTGCTCTGCTGCTATTGGCTGCCATCTCGCTTGTGATAGTGAGAAAGTGGCCTATGTTCAAGCGGGTGCTGTGGGTTTTTCTGGGTTATTTCGTGTTTCTCCTTGTTATAGCGCTCCTTAGTGAGGAGTCGCTTAAGATTCAGCTGGGTATGATGCGCCCCTATGTGAGTGTATCGTATTTCCTGGTGCCGATACTTATCTTTGCCAACCGTAAGTTTGATTTTGAGGAGCTTAAGCGAAAGATATTCACTTATGCCATATGCATCGCCATGATGTATGTGATTGACTGCTATGTGCTTTGTGGCCATGTGATGTTCCCTTACGCAGGCTTCCTCGATCCCGAGGATATGGCGAAATTCAATCCGAGTTGGACCAACCCCGATATTTCACCTCTGGCTTTCACTTTCCCGCGCATCGGCCCGTTCCCGATGATATTCTTTATCTTGCTTATTTTCCCGCTGGCTAAGAGTGTGAAGCTGCGCACATGGCAATGGGTGCTTGTCGTGCTGATGCTGATAGCATGCCGCTCGGCAACACTTCTGATAGCATTCGTGACAACATTCGTGATTTTTAAGGCTCATGGCAAGCGGCTGGTGCTCTATCTGGCTGGTGTAGTGGTGGGTGTGATAGGACTGTCGGCGGTGGATGATGCCGTGGGTGGTGAGCTGCGTGTGAATTCCACTATAGATCAGTTTGCTATATTAAAGCCTAACGCGTCTGACGAAGAGCTCGCTGAGTTTGGCACGGGTCGTATGGCGCAATTTATACCAAAGTTCGCCCTGCTGCAGTCGTACAACCGCGAATGGATAGGCTTCGGATTCCTTGACCCCAACAAGTCGACAGCCCATAAATATATGATATCTAATGCGCTGTATGATAGTGTGTGGGATATCGATGAGGTGGCAACCGGAGTGGAGATCACGCAGTTGCAGACGATCCTTGATATGGGATACCTCGGGCTGATAGTGCAGACGCTGGTGTATTTTGGGTTATACTTCGTGATAAGGAAGCAGAAATATGCCAAATATTATCTGTGCACCATTGTTTGTGCTTCAATCAGCGGCCTTGGGGGCAACGGTGGCCTATACTTGCCATATTCGCTACTCCCTATCGGTTTGCTTGTGGCCGGCATACTACTTGCCAACAAGCCACAACGTGAGGTGGTACCGCTACGGCAAGCGTCGTAGGTGGCGATTTTTAACTGATGTAAATTGTAATGCCCTGTGTCGCACGTTGATAATAAGCGAATAGCCAAGAACACCGCCTTTCTGTATGTGAGGATGCTGCTCTCGTCGGCAATCTCGCTCTATACATCGCGCGTTGTGCTTGACACGCTGGGCGTTCGCGATTTCGGTATATACAATCTTGTGGGGGGAATCGTAACGATCCTTGCATTTCTCAACGGCACAATGTCGATGGCCACCATGCGTTTTCTCAACTACGAGATGGGGCTTGACAACCCACAGCGCCTGAAGGGCACATTCGGCACATCACTCTCCATACACGCCTTGATTGCTGTAATACTTGTGATAGCGGCAGAAACTGTGGGGCTATGGTATGTAAACAATGAGCTCGTTATTGAGCCTGAGCGACTTGTGGCAGCCAACTGGGTATATCAGTTCTCTATTCTCACCACTGTGGTCACTGTGATGCAGATACCGTTTACGGCGGCTATCATGGCTCACGAGAAGATGAATGTGTATGCGTACATATCGCTAAGCTACAACTTTCTGAAGTTGCTGATAGCTTTGCTGCTGTTGTGGATTCCGTCGTTTGACAATCTTATCGTATACGGATTCCTGTTCCTGCTTATTTCCTCGATTATCGGAGTGTCATATCTGTGGTATGCCGTGGCTCGGTTTAGAGAGTGCCGGGGGAGACCCAGGTTTGACCGCGCGCAAGCCAAGAAAATGCTCAAATATTCAGGGTGGGACGTGTTCGGCAATCTCGCCTATACCTCAAGGGTGCAGGGAGCTAATATCATCCTTAACAACTTCGGTGGCACTGTGCTCAATGCCGCAGCCGCCATTACCACTCAGGTTGTGGGCACGCTGCAATATTTCGCTCAGTCGGTGATTTCGGCGTTTCGTCCGCAAGTAGTTCAGCTCTATGCCCGACAAGACTACGGGGATATGCTACGGCTCCTTTATAATGCCGGAAAGTTTGCCTCACTGCTTATGGCACTGGCAATTGTGCCGGTGTTTGTTGAGATGCCGACACTTCTGAGCATATGGCTTAAGGATGTGCCTGAGTGGACAGTGACTTTCTGCCGGTTATGCCTGCTCACTACCATAGGTGAGTTACTGAAGATGTCGGTCGACATGGGCATTCACGCCACGGGTCGCATCTTCCGGTTGAGTTTTATTACCGGTACAATGCTGATGCTCGAGCTGCCGGCAATGTATTTCCTGCTGCAATATTATCAGTGGCCACCGGTGGTGTATGCGATACATCTGGGCTGGATATTCTTTATCGTGTTTGCTGAGACGCTGATACTAAAGTACCAGTTGAACGAGTTCTCGATAATGCGATTCTGGTGGATATCGGCTCTAAAGCCCGCAGCTGTGCTTGCGTTGGTGCTGGTAGGGGGAATGCATATCGAGCCTATTGTGGGGCAGAGCTTTATGGCATTTGTGATAATCGGATTGATGTCAACTGCGGTAATTCTGGCCCTGAGCTACGTGGTGTGTCTCGATGCATCGACGCGTCGCACAATCCACGATAAGATTGCAGCAAAGTTACACCGTTTTTAAATCATTTGGAGAATCTTCACCGAGGGGAATGCGGCCTTGATGCGTACCCATGCCACTGCCATGCCCAGCGATATGGCAAAAATAACAACTGGGAAGAGTAGGGCAACGTAGTCGGAGGCATGTATCCAGGTTCTAAGCACCGTGCCAGGTATTACATGAAATACATAGATATATCCCGAATATTTAGCTCCGATTGTTGGTAGTACAGTCATACTCCCCATCATGGGGAAACGTATGGCAAGCATAAGTAGTGCGGCCGCGAGCATCGGCGCTCCTATGGGTATGTCGAATTGTGCTTTGTAGACCATCCCCATCGTGTGTATGCGCACCAGCATCTGTACTACAATCATGGCGATGGCGAGGAATATGCCTAAAAAGATTACTGACGTAGAGGTAAGCCATCCGTTCTCGTGGTTGGTCTTGTATTCGTAAATCCACCGCCCTATCACCATTGACGGAATACCGACTGTGATGAAGTTGCGCACCAAGGGGTAGGGTGTGTCTGAGAATCCCGACAGCAGTGCCCCACATAGCATCACCAGCAGGCAGAAGGCTATTAATGGCTTGCTCCATAGCTTCCAGTGCTCAAAAGCCCACATGGCCACGATGGCATATATCGCAGCTAAAAGATACCATAAATGAAATGCTGCTGGAATCTCGTTGAAAATCAGTAATTTTCCTAATTCCGATGTGACCGGGCCATGCCATGATACCTCATCAATGAGCACATCGAGTTTCCCGGCCGCTGCATACCATGCAATCTCAAACACGGCATAGAGCAACACGGCAAAGGCTGTGAGACAAAGCAGCCGCTTAACCTGATGCATCACCCGGCCGCGTCGGTAGGTGAGCAGGAAGTAGAAGCCGGTAATCATGAAGAACATCGGCACAGCAAGTCGAGTCAGAGCATTTACTGCAAACGAGGCACGCCCCACGGCGTTGTCGCTCATTACATAGCCGTAGTGGAGCACTACTACCAGAAAGGCTCCGATGCATTTCAGAGTGTCAATGGCGTAGTGCCGCTCCGGGTTTTTTTGAGGTGTGGGCTGTGCGCTCATCTACTGTGGCTTGTCGAGGAGTGAAAACAGGCGGTTGACTTGCGTTGCGGGGGCATACCGCCGCTCAAACTCCCGGGCAATGTTGTCAAGGACCTCACTGGATGGCGGGTTTTCGAGAAGTCGCATCATGCTGGTGGCCATGGTGGCATCGTCGTTGAACGGTTCATAGTATTCGAGCAACTCGCATGTAACCTCGGGAAGTGATTCTGCGCGTGACGACACTACCGGACAGCGCCACATGGCGGCTTCTATTGGAGGAAATCCAAATCCCTCGCGGCTCGACGATGTGATGTATAGTGCGGCATGCTGGTATAACCACGAAATCTGGCTATCGGTAAGGTCGTGCAGCTGTATCACGCGGTCGGTGAGGTGATGTTCGTCGATAAATGGCAGCGCTTCGCTGGCCCAGTGGTCGGTAGTGCGCCCTACCACCACGAGCTTGTGGGGTATGGTGGAGGCAATTCTTGCAAAGGCCCGAAGCGAGGTCATGATGTTCTTGTAGGGATGCAATGCGTTCACCCACAAGATGTATGGTTGGGTTATCAGTTTATCCAGCCCGTCGGCCTGAGGCTGTGCAAGCTCAACGCTGTTGTATACCACGTGAAGCTTGGCGGTGTCGGTCTGTGGGAAGAATTTGGTGATGTCGCTACTGGTAAATTCTGATATCGGCATTATCAGATCGGCATTGGCCAGGTGTTCTTCCATGAACTTGCGAGTCATTTCCACCCTTTCTTTCGACATTTTCATCCCTTTGAGATCGTGCACGAATATGGCCTTGCGGTAGGGGAGCTTCATGGTGGCGTAGTCGCGGTACTCGTCGGCCATCACTACCCACCGGGTTGCGGGGGTAGCTGCCATGCGCAGTTGCAGCTTATAGGCCATGCGTTTTAGCCAGCCCATGGCACGTAAGGGCTTGGGGACGCTCAGTGTGCGCAATCTGATGCCCGGCAGCTCATGCTGGAAGTGTTGACGCAGCTTTGGGCTTACCAATACGGTGACATCACCCTTTAAATTCTCAGGGAGATTGCGCAGTATACGCATCGAGTGTATCGGTATGCTGGTGAGTAGCGTATCGGGCGTTACAAATGAAAGGTCGTATAGTATGCGTGACAATGTGTTTCGATGTTTAGGGGTTCTGAAGCAGAGAGTTGTATCGCCGCTCATCGTTGATGATTTCGAGACCGCGCTTGTAAATATCCTGGGTTGGATTCATCACCTTATAGTAAGTCGAAGTCTCATAGAGGTCGCGGCCTATCACGGCCTTAACTACATTCTCGAGCAGTGGCCGACTCACCTGGTAGTCTGAGTCATTGTACTCTACGCCTTCGTTTACACCGCGCTGTATCAGTTGCTGCATGATATCGGGTGTGGCCTTGAAGTTGTCGATGAAGGCATTTTCGTTGGGGTATGTTTTGCGCAGCTCCTTGCGGTTTTGGTCAACGTAGGTGATGCAGAATTGATTTATCACGCCCTTGGCCATCAGGGTGCGGTAGTAGCGTGTATACTGGGTGGTGTCCATCGGCACGAACTCATCGGGCATGATGCCGCCACCGCCGTACACTGTGCGTCCATTGCGTAGTGTATGGTACACCTGCGTGGTGTCGAGCTTGATTTTTGCTGCGTCAAACCATTCACCTGATTCATAGCGGTTGACCATATCTTCGCCGTAATCATCGGAATGCCCCTCCTCGTAGGGCTTCTGTATGCACCGGCCGGAGGGGGTGTAGTAGCGCGAGGTGGTGATTTTCACCATCGAGCCGTCGGGGAATGGCATGGGCCTCTGCACAAGTCCTTTGCCGAATGTGCGACGACCTACGATGACACCGCGGTCGTGATCCTGTATAGCACCTGAAGCGATTTCGCTCGCCGATGCCGAGTATTGGTTGACAAGGACGACGAGCCGGCCTTTGAAATCTCCTCCCCGATGGGCGCGTACCTCGAAGGGCTCCTGGGCGCGTCCTTGTGTGAACACAATCATGTCATAGAAGTTGAGAAAGTGCTCGGCAAGCGCTGTAGAGCTCCCCAGCAGTCCGCCACCATTGTCCTGCAGGTCAAGAATAAGGTTGACCATACCCTCTTTTTTGAGCAGCTTCATGGCTTTCTCGATTTCGTCGGGGGTGGTTTCGGCAAATCGCGAAAGGCGGATATACCCTGTGGTGGGGTCGGCCATATAAGCGGCATCGACGCTGTAGATGGGTATGTCGTCGCGTACCACGCGGAAGGTCATCGGGTCTTTCTGGCCGCGGCGTAGCACTTTGAGGTCAACCACGGTGCCTTTGGGGCCGCGGAGTGTGCGCAGAATGTCGGAATTTTTGAGCTTAACTCCTGAGATCGCAGTGTCATTGGCCGAAAGTATGCGGTCGCCGGCAAGTATTCCTACACGCTCCGAAGGCCCTCCGACTGTGGTCTGGATCACGAAAAGGGTGTCATTTAGCATGTTGAACTGTATCCCAATGCCTGAGAAGTTGCCTTGGAGCGGTTGTGTCATCTCCTTTGTTTCTTCGGGGTTGGTATAGGTGGAGTGTGGGTCAAGCTCCTTGAGCATGGCCACTATGCCGTCTTCCACGATCTTGTTGGCATCTACCGAATCAACGTAGAAGCGGTCGATGATGGCGAATGCATATCGCAACTTGTCGCTGGGTGTGAATTCGCGCTCGGCACGTATCACTAATGCGGCGATAAGTGCGATTACGGCGATCAGTATGGTTTTTTTCATATTCGGCGTGATTAAAATAAGGGTTGTGTTATGGTAGGAATTGAGCTATGTCGTAGCCGTGCCGCTGGAGATCGCGCACCATCGATGAGCTTACCATCGATAGCTCGGGGAGGGCGGTGAGTATGACGGTGTCGATGCCCAGCACTTTTAGATTGATGTCGGCTAAGGAGCGTTCGTATTCGAAGTCGGCCACTGTACGCACTCCGCGCAGCAGCGCTGTTGCGCCATATTGGCGGGCGGTGTCTGCGGTAAGGCCGCTGTAGCTCACTACTTCGACTGCGGCATCGGCTGCAAAGGCCTGTTTGATAGCGTCTAAGCGTTGAGCGATAGAGGCACTGGTGTTTTTTTCGGCATTGATGCCTACGGCTATGATTATTTTGTCGAACAACCGTAAACCGCGGTCGACTATCGATTTATGGCCGATGGTGAAGGGGTCGAACGTGCCGGCGAAAAGTGCGGTACGCATCGGTGCTTGCGTCGGTATGATGTTATTCTTTGTCGATTTCTGAGTCATCTTCTACTACGAGGTTGTCGATGATAAAGTTTTGACGATCGGGGGTGTTCTTCCCCATGTAGAATTCAAGGAGCTCGGCCACATTGTCCTCTTTGCGCAGGGTTACGCGGTCGGCTCGCATGTCAGGACCTATGAAGTCGCGGAATTCCTCGGGGGAAATCTCGCCAAGTCCTTTAAAGCGTGTGATTTCGGCGTTGCTCCCTAAGCGTTCGATGGCTTTGCGGCGCTCCTCGTCGGTGTAGCAATATGTGGTGCCCTCTTTGTCGAGCCCTTTTTTTGAATTACCGCGCCGCTTTGACAGTCGTTTGTCGCACACGCGGAACAGAGGGGTCTGCAGGATGTATACGTGACCTTTCTTTATGAGGTCGGGGAAGAATTGGAGAAAGAATGTGAGCAGGAGCAGGCGTATGTGGGCACCGTCGACGTCGGCATCGGTAGCGATGATGACGTTGTTGTAGCGAAGTCCTTCGATGCCTTCCTCGATGTTGAGCGCTGCCTGGAGCAGGTTGAATTCCTCGTTTTTATACACCACCACTTGGGTTTCGCCGTAGGTGTTGAGGGGCTTGCCTCGCAGAGAGAACACTGCCTGTGTGCGCACATCGCGTATGGTGGTGATAGAGCCGGTGGCCGAGTCGCCCTCGGTAATGAATATCGATGACTTGAGCTTCATCTCCTCATCACCTTTGGCGTCATTGAGGTGTATGTTGCAGTCAAGTAGCTTGCGGTTGTGAAGATTTACTTTTTTGGCGCGCTCCTTGGCTATTTTTGTGATTCCGGCCATGGCTTTGCGCTCACGCTCGCTCTCTTGTATCTTCTTGAGTATTGTGTCGGCGACTTCTGTGTTTTTGTGCAGATAGTTGTCGAGCTCTTTTTTGAGGAAGTCGCTGATATATTTAGCCACAGTGGGGCCGTCGGGACCCATGTCGCGCGAACCAAGACGTGTTTTTGTTTGCGATTCAAACACCGGCTCCTCTACCTTTATGGCAATGGCGGCTATCATGCCGTTGCGAATGTCACCGTATTCGAAGCTGCGGCCATAGTGCTCCTTGAGGGTGCGGGCCACCGAGTCTTTGAATGCTGCCTGGTGGGTGCCACCATTGGTGGTGTGCTGTCCGTTGACAAATGAGTAGTATTCCTCTCCATATTGGTTGGCGTGGGTGATAACTACTTCGATATCATCACCTTTGAGGTGTATTGGGAGGTAGATGGGCTCCTTGGTGATGTTTTCGCGCAGCAGGTCGAGCAGACCGTTGCGCGAGGAGTATTTCTTGCCGTTAAACACCATCTGGAGCCCGGTGTTGAGGAATGTGTAGTTTTTGATAAGTGTCTCCACATAATCCTCGTGGTAAACGTAGTTGCGGAAAATTGTAGGGTCGGGCACAAACTCAACCAGTGTGCCGTTGGGCTCGTCGGTCATTGTGAGTTCCGACTCCTCGATCAGGAGTCCTTTTTCGAATCGGGCTGTCTTGGCTTGCCCATCGCGAACTGAACGTATGACAAACGAGGTGGAGAGAGCGTTTACAGCCTTGATACCCACGCCGTTGAGGCCAACCGACTTTTTGAATGCCTTGGAATCATACTTGCCGCCGGTATTCATTTTCGATGCTACATCGACTACCTTGCCCAGCGGTATACCGCGGCCGTAGTCGCGTACGGTCACTTCCCCTTCGGGTGTGATGTCAACGAGTATCTGCTTGCCAAATCCCATCATGTGCTCGTCCAGGGCGTTGTCAAGTACCTCCTTGAGCAGCACATAGATGCCATCGTCGGGGTCGGCTCCGTCGCCGAGCTTGCCGATGTACATTCCAGGACGGCGACGGATGTGTTCCTGCCATTCGAGGGTGATAATGGCGTCTTCGCCATAGTTTGTTTCGGTAGGTGTTGTGAGGTCTAATTCGTCAGACATTAAGTTCTTTCGTGGTTATATAGTTGAGTTTAAGGTTGCTTCTCGCCAATGCGGGTGTAGCGGAAGCCTAAGGCTTCGAGCTCTTTGCGGTTGTAAATGTTTCGTCCGTCCACAACCACATGGGAGCGCATTGCATTTTTCACGGTCTCCCAGTCGGGCATCCTGAACTGGCGCCATTCGGTCATAAGTGCCATGGCGTCAGCACCCTGTGTGGCGTGGTAGAGGTCGCGGCAGTATGTCACGCTGTCGCCTATGCGTCGCCGGCATTCGTCCATGGCTATCGGGTCGAAAACCCTGACAGTGGCTCCTGCCTTGAGCAGCAGCTCGATAGTGATTAGCGATGGTGCCTCACGCATGTCGTCGGTTTCGGGCTTGAATGCCAGGCCGAGTACGGCTATTGTTTTGCCTTTGAGATCACCGAGCATCTCGGCGAGTTTGCGATATACGATTGATTTCTGGCGCTCGTTGACACGCTCCACGGCTTCAATCACTTCCATATCCAGCCCATGCTCATGCGCAGTGTGTATCAGGGCTTTAACGTCTTTTGGGAAGCATGAGCCGCCATAGCCGCAGCCGGCGTAAAGGAAACGCTTGCCGATGCGGTCGTCGGTGCCTATTCCCTTGCGTACTGAGTCGACATCGGCTCCCACTACTTCGCAGAGTGATGCTATGTCATTCATAAATGAGATGCGGGTGGCCAGCATGGCATTTGCTGCATACTTTGTCATCTCGGCCGAGGGTATATCCATAAAAATCACTCGGAAATTTTGGATCAGGAATGGCTGATATAGGCGCGTCATCACTTCGCGGGCTTTCTCGCTCTCCACACCCACTACCACGCGGTCGGGCGACATGAAATCCTTAATTGCTGACCCTTCTTTGAGAAACTCGGGATTGGAGGCCACATCAAATTCCACATCTACGCCGCGCTTGTCGAGCTCTTCGCGTATTACCGCCTTCACCTTTTGAGCGGTACCCACAGGCACGGTTGACTTGGTGACTAAGATAGTGTATTTCTTTATGTTCTGCCCGAAAGTGCGTGCCACGTCGAGTACGTAGCGCAAATCGGCGCTTCCATCCTCGTCGGGTGGTGTGCCCACAGCCGAGAATACTACGTCGACGTTGTCGATCGTATCGGCAAGCGATGTGGAAAATGCAAGACGGCCATATGCCATATTACGTTTCACAAGCTCGTCGAGTCCGGGCTCATAGATAGGTATTTGCCCTTGTTTTAGCGAATTTATCTTTTGTTCGTTGATATCAATGCAGGTGACGTGGCTTCCCATCTCGGCAAAACATGTGCCCGAGACGAGGCCCACATAGCCTGTGCCTACGATTGCTATTCTCATGCTTTAGTGTTTGCGTCGTCGTATATTAATGTGCAAAGATAGTGAAAAGTTAGCAATTTTCAATGATTTGCCCCGCGGAATAAGTAATGGTTGCGGGAAAAATTGTAATTTTGTGAACCTAAACCGACCAATCGAAGGAATTATGAATATTTTAAAATGTTTTGCGGCATTTGCGATTGTGACATTGCTGGCTGCTTCATGTGCGGATAATAAGAATACGAAAACCGACAACGACTATATGATTGAAGGCTCTATTGCCAATGGCGGAGGGAAAACTGCCTACCTTGAGGCTCCCAACGCCGTGGGCTCATGGTATGCCATCGATACAGTTGAGATAGCCGACGATGGAACGTTCAGAATAGTGGCCCCAAGATTGTCGGCCCCTGAAATCCTTCGATTGAAGCTTGATGGTCAATGCATCTATGTGCCTGTCGACAGCACTGAAACCTTGACAATTAAAGCCGACGCTAAAAATCTCGGCATTTATGAGGCCGAGGGGAGCTACAATGCTAAGATTGTCGCAGATATCTCGCATAAAATCACTGATTTGCGGTCGAAAATGTCGGCTCAGGAGGTTGCCGGAGATTCGACGCTTAAAAAGTATCTCAATGACATAGTAGTGGGTGAGATACAGAAGCGTGACGATCGCGACGATAAGTCGGGTATTTTGTCATACTACATTGTGGCTGTTTGCAATGTTGACAATATCCCGGTGTACAATCCGCTCAACAAGAACGATTGGCGTATTATCCACGCTGTGGCCAATGACTTCAACGAGCAACGTCCTGACGATCCGCGCACCAAGTATCTCAACCGCATCTTCCAGCAATATCGCCAGTATCACCGAGGTAGTGCTCCTGCGGCCACATCAACATCCGAATACGAAGTGCCGGTGATAACGCTGATAGATTTCCAGCTTCCCGATCAGGCTAATAAGATGCAGTCGCTAAGCGATATAGCTTCGAAAGGCAATATTACTCTTCTCAATTTCACCTCATACGACCTCCCTAATTCTGCATATGTCAACAATGTCCTTAAGGGATTATATGACAAGTATAAAGACAAAGGATTTGAAATTGTGCAGGTGGCAGTGGCCAACGATCCATATTCGTGGGCTCACGGTCGCAATGGGTTGCCATGGGTTACGCTCTACGGCGATGCCCTCAATGTAGGCAGTGTGCTCATGTCTTACGGCATGGTTGATGGTGATGAGTTGCCAAAATGGTTCCTTATCGATCGCAATGGAGAGTTGAAGATGCGCATTGACAATGTTGAAGATCTTCGCGGCGCCATTGAGAAGGCACTTTAAACAAGGGTGATGAAGGTACTGCTGATGGGTGACGCAAGTGGCTATCACGCCACTCTGGCTCGGGCTTTAAGTGCTATGGGCCATAATGTTACTGTCGCATCATCGGGCAATTACTGGATGAATACCAGCCGTGATATTGATATTGCACGCCGTCCTGGAAAGCTCGGTGGCGCATTGCTGTGGGCCAAGCTCCACACTACACTTGCTTCAAAGATCAAAGGCTATGATGTGGTGTCGCTGGCCGGATGTGATTTCGTTGATCTTCATCCCGACCGTATTTTGTCTCTTTTCAGGAGGTTAAAGCGCAATAACGGTAGTGTATTTCTCAACGACCTTTCAACCGACACGCCTTTTGTGAGAATGTGTTGCTCGGATAGGCCGTTGCTTCCTTACAGTGAGTGGCGTAATCCTGATGGCTCTCTCCCGTTGTTTGCCAAGCGGTCGCAAGCAATAAAGAATGCGTGGCTGGGGGTTCTCGATCCATTGTGTAGAGAGATATATGCTACAGTCGATGGCGTTACAACGGCATTGTTGGAGTACCATCTTTCAGCACAGCAGGTTGTTGAGCCTGAAAAATTGAGATATGTGGGAATACCTGTTGAGATTGGAAATATTGCTAAGGCGCAAATTGATTTTCATGCATCGCAACTCAGAATCTTTATGGGGATGCCGCGTGCACGTTCGCTGGAGAAAGGGGTTGACCGTTTTCAAGTGCTGATGGATGAGCTGCTACAGTGCGAACCGCAACGTTTTAGCTTCCACCATGTCGAAAATGTGCCCCTTGAGGAGTATCGCCAATTGATTAAATCTTCGCATATTGTACTGGATCAGGTGTACTCGCTCACTCCAGCTACCAATGCTTTGCAGGCCATGGCGCGCGGGCAGGTTGTGGTAAGTGGCGGGGAGCAGTCATATTACGATTTTATTGGAGAGCATAAACTCCGCCCCATCATTAATGTCATGCCAGGTCGCGAACAAGATTGTTTGAATCAGCTTATTGAGCTCGAACATAATCGTGATAAACTCGTCGCACTGAGCAAGCAGGGTGTGGAGTTTGTGAAGAAGCATAATGATGTGAAGATCGTGGCGGCTAAAATCCTGGAATTCTGGGAGGAAAGGATGGGCGCAAGATGAAATTGGAGATATTGATTTCTACCTACGGTCCGGAAGGGATTAAGCGTCTTTCGCGAAAGGAGTCGTTGCCAAGGATGGATGGGGTAGGCTATCTGATAAGTTGGCAACGAGGTTGGTGCGACATGGATATACCGCACACCCTTATTAGGAACGATGTGAGGGTGGTGATTACCTCATCAACCGGATTAGGGGCTAACCGCGCCAACGCCATGCTGCACGCCAGGGGTGAGTGGTGCATGATAGCCGACGACGATCTCGAATTTGACGTGGATGGTATCAGGGCGTTAATGCTCGAATTGGAGAAGCGTCAAGGTCTTGATTTTGTCATTGCTCGCTCCTCGGGGGCTGATAATAAGGTGTTTCCGGCTGAAGAGTATAGTGTGTTCCCCCTCCGCAGGCGACATTTTGTCACGGAGTTTGAGTTGCTCGTGAGACTTGATGCTGTCCGGAGTGCCGGTATTAATTATAACCCCAACTTTGGGGTAGGAAGCGATAAATATACCTCGGGCGAAGGTGCGGTATTCATGTATGAAATGAGACGCAAGGGATTGCAGGGTAGATATTTCCCGATTACCATAGTTAGACACCCTGGCCTTACTACTACTGAACGCAAATCAATGGATCGGGGAGTTCTGCAGGCCGAGGGGTTGGTGATTGCATTGGAATATCCCTTGACCGGAGTGCTTCGGGTGCCTCTCGTAGTGTATAGGCGATGGAAACGATTTGGAGGTTCGTTCACCCGAGGATTGAGTTCTTTGTATCAGGGATTTATGGTCGGAATTTTCAGAAAAAAATCACTTGGCATAGGCAAGGAGCAGCCTGCAAAGTAGTGCTGTGCCCCTGCGACGATTAGCTACATGGGCATATATGCGTCGGAGTGCCCATCGACGATATGGCGTTGCGTCTTTACATATCATCGCTATTTGTTTTTCCCCCAGCGTGTTGCCTTCGGCCTTGTATTGTCCGGCCACAATGGCTCTGCGAGCGTCAATCCATTTAAGTAATTCGAGCCTATCGGCTTGGCGTATAAGTTTTTCGCAACGGTCGAGGGCTGCTTCCCATTCCCCGGCTTTCTCGCTAAAGCTACGACCTGTCACCGACTCGGATTGACTGTACATGTCTACAGTGATTTCATTGCCCAGTCTCGTCAATACTGGCTTTAACAGCAGTAGTTTAACCCCCAAAACATAATCATCCCATCCTGCAATATCGGTTTCCCACCCTCCTGATTGCTTGAGGAGGTCGGTGCGTACGGCATAGCGCTGCGTTGACAACGATGCGTGAAATAGATGGTTGAACATCGCATTGTCTGAGTAAAATCTGTTGATTTTACTCCGGTTATCGAGCTGATGTGTAATGACATTCCACCCTAAGATGTCGGCTTGCGGATTGTCTTTGATGCCCTGGGCGATGCGTGAAAGATGTCCCGGACGCATTGTGTCGTCGCTGTCGAAATGCATTACCCACGGAGTAGTCACCTTATCGACACCCTGTTGGCGGGCATATGCTGCGCCTTTCTTGCTCGCTGATAAAACAGTAATATTTAATTGATTATCTTCGAGATTGTTTATCCACTGATTAATTGTGCCGAGGGTGTTGTCGGTCGAGTTGTTGTCAACCACAATCACTTGGAGGGGGCGGTAGTCCTGGGCAAGAATTGAGTCGAGCGTGCGTATCACAAGCTGTGGCCGATTATAAACCGGTATAACAATTGTGATGATGGGTGTGGTGACGTGGGTGTTCATTTCGTGGCAAAGATAAGTTTTTTCATTAAAATTTACTATCTTTGTGACCTAATGATACATAATAGTGGGTGGGGCCATGTTGCGTGCGGTGGCTCCAACTCTGAAAAGATTTAATCATCATATAAGATGCTGCTGTTGAGCTCAACACCATTAGTAACTAATCCGGTGCCGATATTTTTTATCGTGCTGGTGATAATCCTATTGGCTCCGGTGCTGCTCAACAGGCTGAAATTGCCGCATATAATCGGAATGATTGTGGCGGGAGTAATCGTAGGCCCATATGGACTTAACGTACTTGCCCGCGACTCAAGCTTTGAGATTTTCGGTCAGGTAGGCATTCTCTACCTTATGTTCCTTGCTGGTCTTGAGATAGATATGTTTCACCTCAAGAAGAATTTCAAGACCGGCATGGGGTTTGGACTTTACACATTTTTGGTGCCGATGGTTATCGGCACTGTCACGTCCTACTATTTGCTCCGGCTTGATTGGCTCACATCGGTGCTGATGGCTTCGATGTATGCCTCGCATACCCTCGTTGCTTACCCTATAGTGTCGCGTTTCGGCTTGTCGAAGTCGCCCGTTGTTGTGATAACGATAGCCGGTACGATAGTCACCGTTGTGGGTGCGTTGCTGGTTTTGGCGGGAGTGGTGAGCATTTATCACGAGGGCGCACTCCAGCCCATAATGATGTTGCGGCTGCTTGGGGCTACTATAGCCTTCATAGTTGGTGTCATCTATGCTTATCCACGCCTCACAAGATGGTTCTTCAAGAAATACAGCGACAATGTGGTGCAGTTCATCTATGTGCTTGCGCTTGTGCTGTTGGCTGCGTGGGTGAGCCAGATAATTGGTCTTGAGAGTGTGCTTGGTGCATTCCTCGCGGGCCTGGTGCTCAACCGCTATATCCCATCGGTGTCACCGCTTATGAGCCGCATAGAGTTTGTGGGCAACGCCATCTTCATTCCCTACTTTCTCATCGGCGTAGGAATGCTCATCAATATAGGCGTAGTGGTGGGGAGCTGGGAGACGGTTTATGTTGCGGCGGTGATGTCGGTAGTGGCCACCGCTTGCAAATGGCTGGCGGCATGGTTCACGCAGCACACTTACAGGATGACGGCGGTGGAGCGCTCGCTGATGTTCGGACTTTCAAATGCCCAGGCCGCAGCCACGCTTGCGGCTGTGATGATAGGCTATAACATAGGCATCTTTGGCGAGGAAGTGCTCAATGGCACCGTGGTGATGATTCTTGTCACCTGCACCATATCGTCGATAGTGACCGAGCGTGCCGCCGCAAAGATGAAAACCGAGGAAATAGAGCGCGAAGGTGACACGCAGGCTACTGATCCGAGTCATTATGCCACGCTCATTCCTGTGGCCAACCCCGTGACGGTTGATTCGCTCGTCGACCTGGCCGTGATGATGCGCCGCCAGGGAAGTACTGCCCCCCTGTATGCCCTGCATGTGCGCAATGACAACTCCCCAAGCTCACGAGCCATAGGGCGAATAGCACTCGACAAAGCACGTAAGGCCGCAGCGGCTGTTGACGCTAAGCTGGTGCCGATAGAGCGATACGACATCAACACCGTGGCAGGAGTGATCAACACCATCAACGAGCGTGACATTACCGAGATTATTATCGGAATGCACCGCAAGTCGAAGATCATTGACTCATTTATCGGTTCGACCGTGGAGCAGATGATAAATTCGACCAACCACATGGTGATACTGTCGCGGTGCTACATACCCCTCAACACCATCACTCGCATTGTGGTGTATGTGCCGCCGAAGGCTGAATACGAAACAGGCTTCGCGCGATGGGTGCGCGCTGTGGGCAACCTCGCACGCCAGATACGCTGCCGCGTGATATTCTGCTGTTCCTCCACCCAGCGCCGTTACATCAAGGGGGTGCTCCTCCAGGGTCGCTACGAGATAAGAGGGGAATACCGATTAATCGATGATCCCGATGATTTTGTGATGCTCACCAACCGTGTGCTCGACGATGACCTCCTTGTGGTGGTCAGCGCCCGCGCCACATCGCTGAGCTATTCTGACATGGTGGCCGAGATGCCCAACTTTGTACAACGTTATTTCTCGCGCAATAATGTGTTGATGATATACCCCGAACAATTTGGCGCAGAGTCGACGATGCCGTCGTTTGTCGACCCCATGGCTTCCGACCTAACGGCGTCTGTGTCGCCGCTATGGTTGCGTGTGCGTGGTGTGTGGCGGCGACTGGTTGCGCTCAAAAGACGTATTACGCACCAATTGCGCCAACGCCGAAAAATAAAATCGTAAAATGAAATTCACCCAACTTCCCATCAGCGGCGTGTGGCTCATCGAACCCGATGTGCATGGCGACCAGCGCGGCTACTTCGTAGAGTCTTTTCGCCACGATCTTTTTGAGGCCAATGTGGGCCACGTGACATTTGTGCAGGACAATGAGTCGATGTCGTCGACGGTGGGGGTGCTCCGCGGGTTGCACTTCCAGCGAGGTGGTGCCTCGCAGGCTAAGCTCGTAAGAGTGAGCCGGGGTAGGGTGGTCGACGTGGTGGTTGACCTACGCGGCGGTTCGCCCACTTATGGCAAACATCTGATGGTGGAGCTTTCGGCCGATAATCATCGGCAGCTTTTCGTGCCCCGAGGCATGGCGCACGGATTTGTTGTGCTCGAAGCGCCGGCACAGTTCCAGTATAAGGTTGACAATTACTATGCGCCGGGTGCCGAAGGAACCTTGCGTTTTGACGATCCCACACTGGGCATCGAATGGCCGTTGCCCGCCGAAGAGCTTGTGCTGTCAGAGAAGGACCGGCATGGAATTCCGTTGAGCGATATCACCCCCTTTGACCCGACAAGCCTATGAGAGTGACCCATGTAATATTCAACTTCTGCACCGGTGGCACAGAGAACATGCTCATCGATATAATGCGGTCGCAGCTCTCGCTCGGGGCCAGCGTGTCGCTGGTGATAATCAACGACAACAATGAGCAAGCCCTTGTCGACGCCATCCCTCAGGGGGTGAAGCTTGTGATGATCGGGCGCCCGCAGGGCTCGAAAAATCCCTGGTATATAATAAAATACAACATGGCGCTACGGAGGCTGCGCCCCGATGTGATACATATCCACACGGTAAAGGCCGCAGGCATGATTGTTGGCACTCCGGCTCCGATGGGGCTTACCGTCCATTGCTGTGGGGCGCAGCTTAGCTATTTAAATCGCTATAGCAGGTTGTGGGCCATATCGCAGGCCGTGAGCGACGACGTGCGGCAGCGTTATGGCTGCGAGTCGACAATTGTGTATAACGGCATAGACACCTCGGCACTGACGGTGGCAACCGACCATGATGATGCGCCCCACCCGCTGAGAATAGTGCAGATAGGTAGGCTTGAACCCCACATTAAGGGTCAAGACCTCGTGCTCAAGGCTGTAGCGCTCCTTGATAAGAAACCCGACGGACCCGGGGTGGAGGTGACATTCATAGGTGCCGGTGGCGGCATGCAGGAGTTGCGGGATATGGCCGCCTCGCTTGGTGTGGCCGACCGGGTGAAATTCGCAGGCAACGAGCCGCGCAGCCGATTCTATCCCGAGCTGTGCCTCTATGACCTGCTTATACAGCCTTCACGCAGCGAAGGTTTCGGCCTTACGGTGGCCGAGGGGATGGCGGCCGGCATTCCGGTGGCTTGCAGCGACAATCCAGGTATAATGGAGGTTGTAGATGGGGGCAAATATGCCACGGTGTTCAAGGCAGGATCGGCCGAGGCTATCGCCGAGGCCATCACCGATATAGCCACACACTACCCCCAGCGGCTGCGAGTGGCCCGCGAGGAGGCCCGGAGGTGGGTGAATGAGCGCTACAGTGTCGACGCCACAGCCTCAAGCTACCTTGAGCAGTACCGCCAGTTGCGGCGGTGACAGCTTGCATAGGGGGTGTGGCTCAGAGATGCCGCACGTCGTGACGTCATTGCGGCGCATCGGTCAATTCTTGGCCGATGGAGCGTAAAATAGGGTGTAACCCCGTGGCTGTATAGGGGTAGATTGGGAAAAGGATGAGAAAAGTGTTTGATACTGTTAAATACCCACTGAAATATTTGGAAATTAGAAAATTATGATGTAATTTTGCATCGTTTTTCAGGCACTAAGTGTGCCGTCCTATCGCTAACATCCTGATGGAGAAAGTGGTAGGCGGCTCATTTGGGTGTGTGTTAACAAGTGTGAAAAATTATAATAACCAAGGATAAAACAAAGTCAAACTTAATCAACTAAGATGCCTACAATTCAGCAATTAGTGAGAAAAGGGCGCAACTCGCTCGTGGATAAGAGCAAGTCGCCCGCGCTCGACTCATGCCCCCAGCGTCGCGGCGTGTGCGTGCGCGTCTACACCACCACCCCCAAGAAGCCTAACTCGGCAATGCGTAAGGTAGCCCGTGTGCGCCTAACCAACGGTAAGGAGGTCAACTCCTACATCCCCGGTGAGGGCCACAACCTGCAGGAGCACTCAATCGTATTGGTCCGTGGCGGCCGTGTAAAGGACCTCCCCGGTGTACGTTATCACATCGTGCGCGGCACCCTCGACACATCGGGCGTGAAAGACCGCACCCAGCGTCGCTCGAAGTACGGAGCCAAGCGACCCAAAGCCAGTGCAGGCAAGAAGTAACCAACCCGAGGCACATTATTATAATAATAGAAGCCACGGCGGTGAAGTGCCCTGGATCTCACGCAGGGCGACTTAATGCACGCGAGATAACAACAAAACAAGTCACTGAAACTCGTTTTTGTAATTATTGGAGCTAAAACCCGGTTGAGTAAGCGGGGCGCGAGAGCCCGACAGCTGAAGCAAAACAAGGACGCAAGCAACCATACGACAAAAACACAGCAAAGCAAAAAATGAGAAAAGCTAAGCCTAAGAAACGTGTGATCATCCCCGATCCCGTATTCCATGACCAGAAAGTAACTAAGTTCGTCAACCACCTGATGTATGACGGCAAGAAGTCTACCGCTTTCACCATCTTCTACACCGCACTCGAGACTGTGAAGTCAAAGATGCCCAACGAGGAGAAGACCCCCCTCGAGATCTGGAAGAAAGCCCTCGAGAACATCACTCCCCAAGTGGAGGTGAAGTCACGCCGCGTCGGCGGTGCCACCTTCCAGGTGCCCACCGAGATCCGTCCCGACCGCAAAGAGTCAATATCAATGAAAAACCTTATCCTCTACGCCCGTAAGCGCGGCGGCAAAACCATGGCCGACAAGCTTGCAGCTGAAATCGTTGACGCCTTCAACGACCAGGGAGGAGCATTCAAGCGCAAGGAAGACATGCACAAGATGGCAGAAGCTAACCGCGCATTCGCACACTTCCGTTTCTAATTACTCATTGATCAATTGATACTACAATGTCTAAACAAGACGAAGCATTAAAATTTACACGCAATATCGGCATCATGGCTCACATCGATGCCGGCAAAACCACTACATCTGAGCGTATTCTATTCTACACCGGCCTTACCCACAAGATCGGTGAGGTGCATGACGGCGCAGCCACCATGGACTGGATGGAGCAGGAGCAGGAGCGCG
>CAZFEU010000031.1:0-26849 GCA_964517875.1 uncultured Muribaculaceae bacterium
CTGCGTAGGCATAGCACATAGAGGGTGCGATGTGCTCCTTGTCGTCGGCCTTCATAGCAGCCTCAAGGTGCTCCATAGTGTCGTGGATGTTCATGTCAACGGGCACGTATACCTCGGTTGATGCTGCCCAGAGCACTACCACGCGGTCAACGCCGGTCTCCTTCTTGAAGCGGCGGATATCCTCGCGGATCTGCTCGGTCATGTCCCAGCGGTCTTTGCAGTCCTTAACGTTGTCGCCATCGAGGCGCTTGGCGTAGTTCTTGTCGAAAGCGGCCTTCATGGGCACGATTTTCACCAGCTCGTCTTTTACGGGCTCGATGTCTTTCTCCTTGAGCACCTCAGCGTTGATAGCCGATTCGTAGGCGTTGGCGGGATATACGTCCCAAGCGCCGAACACGATGTCGTTCAGGTCGGCCAGGGGCACGATTTCGTTATATTTGAGATATTGCTTTGCGTCGCCTTCGCCAACGCGGATTTTGTCATATTGGGTCATTGATCCAACGGGCTTAGCCAAGCCCTTGCGTGCCATAAGCACACCGGTAATAAAGGTTGAGCTGACGGCGCCCAAACCCACAACCAATACACCGAGCTTACCCTCGGCTTTCTTAACTTCGTTCATAATTTTGGTTTATTTCTTTAATTATAGTATTCTTACGCGAATTTTCAGGGCATTATTAAGGCCATTTTGAAAAATAGCAACGGCAAAATTAAGCATACATTTCAAAACGCAAAAGGATTTTAACGATAATTTTTGCGCTTTTATGTTACTAAACGATAAAAATTAGCCTAAATAGCAAAATTAGGTTAATTTCACTTTAGTTTTGCTTGAATAATGCAAATATTCCTGAATCATGGTTTGAGCCACGCCCTTCACTTTAGGAGCGATTCGAGCGATGGTATCTGTGCCGGGTCGGTGGCGGCATCCTCCTCGGGGGTCCATCCGCGCCCCTTGATCCAAGCTGTCTGGCATCCCAGTGAGCGTGCAGGCAGTATATCCTTGCGCAGGGAGTCGCCCACCACCAGCACTTGCTCAGGCTCAAGTCCCAGAGCCTTGACACCCAGGGCGAATATGGCGGGGTCGGGCTTGCGCACACCTACCACAGCACTCTCGATGACATCGCTGAAGAGGTGGTCGAGATGGAAATCGCGAAGCACGGCATTGATGTTGCCGTAGAAGTTGGACACGAGCACCATGGGGTAGCGGCGGTGCAGCTCCTCGAGCACAGGGCGTGCCTGGTCGACGCACTCGCGGGCATAGTTGTAGCATGTGCCGGCCACAGCTGCGGCTAAGTCGGGCGGCAGGTTGAGCTCGGCAAACTGGCAAGCTATCTTCTTGTTCATCACCTGGGCGAAAGTGTCGTCGGGGCTTATGATGGGCTGGCGGGCAAACAGGCGCTCGGTGGCCACGTAGGCGTCGCGGTATCGCTCCTTCGACACCGGCACATGATGGGCCTGGTAGGCATCCCATATCACCTCGGCCCAATGGTCGCCGCGTGAGTCGATGGTGCCTCCGTAGTCAAATATTATACCTTTTATTATATCTTTCATTGGTGCAATTGTGGGGTGAAGCGACGGCATATAGCCTCATAGCGGTGGCGCATGTATAGCAAGATGACGTTCATCACCGTGATCTCAAATACGAAGTAGAGCCAGGGCATCTTCAGCAATATCGATGCGATGAGAGCCCATGAGCGCACGTTGAACGACAGTATGTTGGTATACTTCATCAACGGACGCGATGCAGCCCTGAATTCCTCGCGCAGCTTCTCGGGCACCTCGCCGGGATAACGCTGGGCCAGCTCTTGTCGGAAGGCTTGAAGTGCGGGGGTCTCTTTCTCCTGTGTGACGGTGTAGTTGGTGTAGAAGGTCAGGGTGAGCTTGTTCCAGAAGTCTTTCTTCCACGACAAGGCGGCAAGTTTGCGCTTGAGGTGGAATGAGTTTTCAAGCTCGCTCCCTTCCTTACCCTTTACGAAGAACAGGTGGAACTGGCGATAGTAGTCGGCCATGGCAGCCTGCTTGGCGTGGCACATGCCGGCCACCACGGCAAGCACCCATATCACCCAGTGGTGCGCCTGGAAGAAATCGCTGGTCACCACCTCGCGCAGGCATATGGCCACATATATCGAGGCAAACCACAAGTCGCCCGACAGGCCGTCGAGTATGCGTCCCAGACGCGAGTACTGGCCGGTCATGCGTGCCAGCTGTCCGTCGGCCGAGTCAAATGAGTTGGCCCAAACGAGCAGGAGGATACCCAGCAGGTTGAGGTAGTAATTATCGAAGTAGAACATCACGCCGGCGCCGACACCCAGAAATATCGATGCGATGGTGATGGCATTTGGGGTGACTCCCAGCTTCTTGGCCAGACATGCCCAGGCGTAGCCTATGGGGCGGTAGAAGATCAGGTCAAACCACTCCTCGGTGTCCATCGACTTGAGTGTGGACTTGTATTGCGATGTAGCCTTAGCGTTATTTTCCATGATTTTTGATTGCTTGGTACACACATTTTGCGATATGGGGAGCGGCCTCGTTGCGGCATGGGGCGAATGAGGGCCAGTCGTTGAAGTCGATGATCTGCACCGTGCCGTCCTCACCCACTATACAATCACCGCCGTAGATTTTCACATCGAGCACTTCTGAGGCTTTTTCGCATATGTCGCGCAGATGCTTCTCGTCGAAGGGAAGCCCGCGGCTCTTGCCATTGATGGCCTCAAGGCCATATTTCGAGTGTCCGAGGTCGAAGGGGTAGAACCAGAAGAAGAATGGGCTCCCCTGCACACCGTAGAATTTGATGAGGTCGCCCACAAGGTGACGGTTGATCACCGCACGCTTGATGCCGCGGAGAAAGTATTCCTGGAGTACCTCCTGAGCCTCCTCGGGGTGGCGCACATAGCTCACATCCTCCTTGTGCATGGCGTGGAAGTCGCCGCGCTTGATCCACGCCTGCTCGAAGTGTGCAGCCTGCAGCTTATCCTTCACCACCTCGTCGGTGTTGACTATCAGCGACTCGGGATATGGGATGCGCTCACCTATGAGTATACGGGTCATTCGCTCGCGGGTACAATTCTCTATGCCGTACCCCGAGTTAACCACCAGTCTTCCTTCATCTTCAAGACGCTGAAGGGCCATGATGGATCGCTGCTCCCTACACATATTTAATATAACAGGCTCCGTGGGGATGGAGCGGGAAAACTGTTCCTCGGAATACACGTTGACTTCGCAACCGCGCTTGCGCAGCTGGTCGACTGTGGCGTTGAATATCGCGGCATCGTTGCCGATGTGATTTGGGCTATATGCGCCGGCTCGCATTATGCCGGCTATTTTAATCTGTGACAATGAAGTGGTTGATTATAACTTGTTAGCTTTTCTATTTACGTGTCATTTGCTCGGCTACAGCTATGTCGCTGGCATGGTCGACATCGATCACCTTGGAGAAGTCGCAGGCCTTCAGCGGGTATCGGGCTGATATGAGCGCGCGCTGATAGTTGCGCATACGGCTCACTCCGCGGTCAATGCAGTCGCGGAGTATGTCGATGGCGGGGGGAGTGAGCCCATAGATACCGCCTGATATATATTTTACCCCGTCGAAGGGCTCATCGCGGTAGGCAGTGATGCGCATGTCGGTGTCAACGTCGACATACAGTGGCTTCTCGTCGTCGATATAGGTGGTGACGCCCATATATCCTCCCACGGGCACATCCTCCTCGAACCCGCGCACATATCGCTCAAAATCGTCCTGACGGAAGATGGTGTCGACTGTTGTGAGCACGAATTTTGAGGCATCGGCGGGGATGAGCGATGCTACCTCGTAGAAGGAGTGCATCGACGATGGGGTCGACTTGACCTTCAGGTGTAAGGGCACAGGCAGCGTAAGGCTGCGCAGATATTCCTGCACCTGGGTCATCTGCTCGTTGACGATGATTGACAGCGACTCAGGATTGATCTCCATCATCATGTCGATCAGGCGCTTGATCATTGGCTCGCCGTTGATGCGCACCAGCGGCTTGGGCCAGGCCACACCTTCTTGTTGCAGGCGCGAGCCCTCGCCTGCGGCTATTATTGCGTAATGCATGGTTTATTCGTCTTTTGTAAGGTCGAGTACCACATTATCCTTCCCGCGGTCGAAGTATTTGCGCTTAAGCGGGTTTGCCGAAATCTTGCGGTGTGTCAGGCGGTTGCGCAGCAGGTCGACGGCCTGGTAGATGGCGGCTCGCATCGATGACTCCGATGCTTCACCTTTACCGGCTATGTCGTAGGCAGTGCCGTGGTCGGGCGAGGTGCGCACATAGGGGAGCCCGGCGGTAAAATTGACCCCGGCTTCCATAGCAAGCGTCTTGAATGGTGCCAGCCCCTGGTCGTGATACATGGCCAGCACACCGTCAAATCGCTTGTAGAGGGCGTTGCCGAAAAAGCCGTCGGCCGGATACGGCCCAAACGCAAGTATCTTCATCTGCCGTGCCTCCTCGATGGCAGGCGATATTATTTCAAGCTCCTCGCTTCCCAGCAGGCCGTTGTCGCCGGCATGGGGGTTAAGGCCGAGCACGGCAATGCGCGGGGCCGTGATGGCGAAGTCGCTGCGCAGCGAGTGGTCGAAGATGCGCAGACACTCCACGATGCGCTCCCGGGTGATGCTCTGGCCAAGCTGAGTGATGGGCACGTGGGTGGTGACCAGGGCTATGCGTATGTTCTCATCGTAGAGTATCATCAGGGCCTTGTCTCCCTCGACTCCCAGCTGCGCCTCCAGATACTCGGTGTGGCCGGGGAAGTTGAATTGCTCGGAGTGGATAGTGTTCTTGTTGATGGGTGCGGTGACCAGGGCGTGAACCTTACCCTCCTTTAGGTCGGCCACGGCACTTTGCAGAGCCGCGAAAGCCGCCTCACCACCCTGTTGCGATGCCACGCCCGGCTCTACTTTGAAATCCTCGGGGGTGACGTTGATGAAGTTTATTGCATCGGGATTGATCTCGTCGGCGCTCGCTATCTGCTGCCATGTGACTTGCGGCAGCTGCATCGACTTGCGGTAGAATGAGGCAATCTTGGCCGAGCCATAAATCACAGGAGTGCACAGCTCCAACACATGCGGATGCTCCAATGCCTTGATAATCACCTCATAACCCACACCGTTGGGGTCGCCTTGAGTTATGGCTATGATGGGTTTGAATTTTTCCATTGCTATTTAATTCAATTTCAATCGGCTAAGTTACTCATTTTTTTCCAAACCCCGTCAAATAAGCATTGAGTTTTGAAAGTTGTGAGAGTAATGTAGGGACGTACGGCTCGTACGGCTCGTACGTCCGACTCGTCTGACTGGTCCGACTCGTCCGACATGCCCGATATGTGCGAAAGCCGCGGCCCGGGGTGGGTCTCGGCCACGCCATCAAAACCCGCTTTGGCGCAAGCTCCGCAGCGCGGGGCGTTAATGTTAGCCTATGGCGAGCTCCGCAGCGCGAGCGCAGCCATAGGTGGGATTCACGCCTCCCCCCATCGGCTCGGCGTAGCCGGGCGCCTACATCCACGCCAAGCCTGACAGGTGGTGGCATGGGCGCCCCGCGATGCGGAGCTATTATCGGGAGGTCGACATCAACCCACGGTTACGCTCGCTACGCTGAGCTTACCGTGGGCTAACACACGCGCCCGGCTACGCCGAGCAATTTCGTGGCTACGCCGCCCCCGTCCGACTCGTCCGACATGTCCGATATGTGCGAAAGCCGCGGCCCGGGGTGGGGTCGCGGCTTTCGATTATTCGCGATGGTGGTATTTACCTGATGTAAATCTTGCTTGAGGTGTTACCCTGGCGGCGAATGTAGATGCCGGGGGTAAGGTTGCTACCGTCAACACGTATACCCTGGAGGGTGTAGTATTCAGGTTCAGCTTCCTCTGCGGCGTCATCGACTGTCACATCCTCCACGCCGGTCAACAACTCAAACGATAGGCCTGCCGGAGCAGCTGTGAATGACGAGGTCTCGCCGGGAAGAGAGTATACCGAGTATTTCGCCACTTTACGGTCGGCTACGTGAAGGTTGTTGGCGGCATCAAATGCCAGGTCGATACGCGACGATGCCACCGAGTTATTTTTAACCGTACCAATTTCCTTGAACGATGGAGTACCGGTAGTAGCGGGGGCACGCATCATCGATGAACTCATGGGTGCGTATGTTACTTCATATATATGAGTAGTTCCGTTGTAATCGGTCATCGCCATAAGAGAGCCATCGGTGCTGCAGGCTACGCTGCCAGTGCAGGTGACCAGCGCACATCCGTCATCGCCGGTATTATAGAGCAGGTTGTTGTCAAGATCAAAGAATCGGAGAGCCGGATATGTTGCATCGTTCGCAGCCGCACGATTCTGCGCCACGAAGTACCCCTTGGTGCTGGCAGCCACACCCACAAATCCACTGCCGTTGCTACCTATGTTGCCTTTAGGAGTAGTTGTTATATACTTATCTCCGGTTTTAATTCTATGGGTTTGAACTCTATTTCCTGGAGCGTAGTCCTCATCAAAGCATACAACAAGGGTTTCTTCACCGAGATTAGCGAATGCAACACAGGATGAGCCGCCACCGATAGCTGTGCCATTGAGGCTCCAGAGGCCGCTGCTTGCCATCGTAGCACCGGGTGATGCGAGCATGTTGTAAGGTTCCTCGTTGGGGTCGAGGGGGTTAACGGCCCAATAGCCGGCTGCTGTATTATTCCAGTTGGCAAATACGGCATAACCCATATACGAGTCACCAAACATGGTGTTTGAACCACCATTGGAGAAAGTATTCTTCTGCCATTGGGCGTGAATGGGCCCACCATATTGAAGTGCTCCACTCTGGTCGAATACCATATATCCGTGCTGACCCGACATACCTATCACGGTATAGCCGAATGCCTCTGACTCGGGATCTTTAATCACCGCAATACCCATGTATTCTGAGGCACCGATAGGTAGTGAGGTCTCTGATACCTTTGTAGGCGCGGTGCCTGTAGATTTACCTTTGAGGCGTACACCCCAGGTATAATGTTCGCCAGCAGGGAGACCATCGTTGTAGTTGTCAAGCGGTATGGTGTTGACGCCACCGTCGATGGCACCGAATGTCTTCACATATTCCTTGCCGGTGGAATCGATGAATACCACCTCACCACCTTCGGCTGGAGCGGAGGCATTGAAAGTGACATTAATGTTGTTCCATTGGATCCACTCGATACTGAGGTTGTAGGCGTAGGGTTTGCGGCCATCGATAGCGTAGTGTGAATTGCTTTCAATAGTGAGAGTGGCATTCGCTGGGTCGTCAACGGGCACTGCAAATGTCAGGCTAACTTCGGAGAGTCCAGTGTTACATTTGTTGTTGATATCATGGCCGCGCTTGAGGGCTTGTGTGGATGGACCGGCAAATGTGGCTCCTGCATATTTGGGTTTATAATTGTCACCTGCTACGAGGAACTCACCGGTGAGTGCGGGAAGGTTGTCAATAGTGTACACCACCTTGCCCTCAATGGGCTCGGAGTTGTATAAGAATGGCACACCGGGTTCAGCCCACTCGTTGAACTCACCGATAAGATACAGCGGCTGTGGCACAAACTTCTCATGTCCGTTCAGAGTGAGGGTGGTGCCGAGTTTGTCAATCTGAACAGTGTATTCGCCATAAGGGGCGGTCATGTTATTATCCTTGTTGCCGGGCTTGCTGATGGCGTATGTCTTGTTGGGTTCAAAAGCAAGAGTGCCATCGGTGGGGTAGAGAGCGTTGGCGTTGAATTTTTTCCAGTCGCCTGTCTCGGCTTTGCATGCTGAAATCTTAAATTCGCTGCCTGCAAATCCGGAATATGTATATTTTTCACCGTCAAATTCAAGCTCCTCGCCGGGAAGACCCCACTCGTTGAAGTCGCCTGTGATATAGATATTCTGCTTGCCGCTCACAGTTAGTGACAAGAAGTCGCTATCGATCATTACTGTATATTCACCTTCGGGCACCACGAGGTTGGGAGCGCCCTCCATCTGCTTCTTCTCAATGTAATATTTCTTATTTGGTAAAAGCGACAGGGTGTTGTCGGTGGTGTAGATAGTTTTGGCATTGAATACGTTCCAATCAGTAGTTGAGCCAAAGGCCAACTTAAATCCACCACCTGTGAAACCGGAGCATACATAGTTTGTGCCGTCAAATTCGAGCAGCGTGCCGGGGAGGGTCCAGTTGTTTACTTCGCCCACCAGGTATACATCTTTCTCCTCAACATACACCTGACCGCTCACGATCATGGTTTCAAGCTTCTCGCTTATCTTTATGGTGTATTCTCCTTTGGGCACGATGAAGTTTTGGGCATCGTTGTTCGACATCTTCTTAATGGTGTACTCCTGATTGGGGACGAGCTTGGTAGTGCCATCGGTGGTGTAGATTATATTGGCGTTGAATGCGGGCCAGGTGGTATTTGCTCCTACGGCCAGCTTAAACTCACCACCGGTGAACCCTGTGTATACAAAATAACCGTCCTCATAGGTGAATTTATCGCCAGAGAGAGTCCATTCGTTGAGGTCGCCTACGATGTAAACACCGCGTTTGGTATAGGTCTCCTCACCTATCACTTTGAGGGTCTTAAAGTCGTCGCTCACCTCGATGGTGTAGTTGCCTTCGGGTATTGTGATGTTACCTTTATCGTATGTTGACTTGGCCAAGTTATAGGTTTTGTTAGGCTCAAGAGTAAGTGAGCCGTCGGCGGGGTAATAGGTGCTGCCGTTGAAAGCATTCCAGCTACCGGTGGCGGTAGATATCTTGATGTCACCACCTTCAAAGTTTTTGTAGACATAAGTCTTGCGCTTCATGTCGAAGCCAAACTTGGCAGTATTCGCCCCAGGCTCATCCCATCCCATCTGCTCGCCTACGATATACAGCGGATCGGGCTCCGGGATGGTGATTTCGTACATAGCAGCAAAACTTTTTGATGCATCTGAGGCCGTGTAAATCTGATAAATCTCAACTTTGTAGTCGCTGACCTTACGTGCAACAAGATTTACGGAATTTCCTGCGTTTGTACCAACGTAATCTGATGCATATTGCGTATGGAAGAGTACATTACCCTTTGAGTTGGAGACACCAAAATCTGGCCCCCACGCTGCACTCACCATAGGACGAACCTGATATATCTCTCCAGCAAGAGTAAATACATCAAAACCATACTGTGACGAACTTGTATAGTTTTTAGGATACGTGGGGGCTGTAAGTGTTTTTCCGGTTGCTCCAACATAAACATTAGCAGATGAAGTAGTTGAGCGATAATAGAAGCAGTCCTCTAGCTTAGCTGAATATTCGAGTTCAGCCATCGTCTCCACCGATGGTACCGCCGTTGCCCCTGTATTTGCTTTTGCACATCTGGTTTTTGTAGAATTTTCGACAGCCACAGGTACACCGTTCTTAAACTTGATGCAGATAGGGTATTCCTGTTGGGTAGACGTAGCGTCAGTCTTGTTGTTACCTGCCGATGTAAGGAAAAACGCTCCTCCCTCTTCGCTGAAGAAGTTGCCCACAGCGCGGCCTTGATTGTCGGAACGACCGATGGGGAAACTCTGGTCATTGGTAGGCTTGGCCAAGGTCACTTCCTTTATGGTCTGCATATCCGATGAGATAAGGAAGGCGTTGGTAGTTGTCTCTGACGAAGGCCACCCCTTTAGAACAAAAAGGTTGCCGGCATCATCGGCCGTGAGTCCCTTGTTAAATGTCTTGCCACTGAAGGTGTTGTCCTTTATGCCTGCTTCATCAATAACCTTGATGATGCTACCGCCAGCCATGTAAATCTTTCCGTTTACACCTGAGCCCGTTCGGAAATCCCCGCTTTTAAAGCCGAGCTTCTTAATCCATTTTTGGGTGACAGTCGGCGTGGGGTTGTACTGCGCGAACATTGTGCCGGAAACCGTGAGGGCCGCGGCGATCGCGAGACTGCGTAAAGTTAATTTCATGATAATGTAGTTAGGTTTTATTATTAATGTAGTTGTTTTATCCTTTACTAATGCAGTGTTGTTTAAGTGCTTACAATAGTATTGTCAACTCTTAAAACAATTTAGCTCCGAAGATAGGCATTTTTCACGACTTACAGCCGCCCTCTAAACAAAATTTAACATTAATGTGGCTTTTGCAACTCCCCCACATGACCGCACAACTCGTGATGTAGCGCATCGCGGAGCCGCGGCCAAACGGTGGCGACATCACCGCTCAGCGGCTGCTTTGATTGGACGTAAGAAGTCGGAGCACCTCAGTCTCAGATTTATTGGGTACTTTATTGGGCACTTTATTGGGCACTTTAGCCTCCGATAACTGGACAAAAGCATTGCGTATTTCTCCAAGCAACTGGTCAGAGCAGGGTGATTCCGGCCGAAGCGAGGGTGGTGCGGTGTTGGTCGGGCCATATCGATGCCTGCACTTCGCCGATATGAGCCTTCTGGAGCAAAAGCATGCACAGGCGGCTTTGCCCTATGCCTCCACCTATCGACGGGGGCAGCTCCCCATCAATGAGCTGGCGGTGGAATGGGAGTCGGGCACGATCGTCGGTGCCGGTGAGATGGAGCTGTCGCTGAAGGGCTTCGGGATCGACCCGGATACCCATTGACGAGAGCTCGAATGGGAGGTCGAGCACGCTGTTCCACACCACGATATCGCCGTTGAGGCCCGC
This sequence comes from uncultured Muribaculaceae bacterium, assembly GCA_964517875.1. Classification (GTDB taxonomy): domain Bacteria; phylum Bacteroidota; class Bacteroidia; order Bacteroidales; family Muribaculaceae; genus JAJPXC01. Next base: position 10,636 of record CAZFEU010000031.1, read on the forward strand.
CAGCCCTTGCGATGTGGGAGTCGACCAGTCGTCGTAGTCGGGGGCGCGCATTCCATGCGGCTTGCCGTCGGAGAGATTACCGCCGATACCTATAATGAATACCGCGCCATGCTCGCGGGCGATTTGTGCCTCGCGCCGGTCGGGCGTAAGGTGGGGGTAACGGTCGAGGAGCTCCTGGGCGTGGATAAAGTGAATGTTGTCGGGGAGGGTGGGAGTGATATGGGGAAACATCTTGTAGACCAACTCCTCCGAGCCTTTTAGAGCCGCATAGATGCTGCTCACTGTCGAAGTGAGATATTCTACGGTACGGTCGGTGGGGTTGATGGTTCGCTCCCAGTCCCACTGATCCACATATATGGAATGGAGGTTGTCGAGACGCTCGCCCGGGCGCAGTGCGTTCATGTCGGTGTATAGCCCATAGCCGGGTGCTATATCATATGAGGCGAGCTTCACGCGCTTCCACTTGGCGAGCGACTGCACCACCTCGGCCTCAATATCGGCATCGTTGACGGCGAAGCTCACCGGGGGCTGGTGTCCGTCAAGGTCGTCGTTGAGTCCTGAGCCGCGGGGCACCACCATCGGGGCGGTGATGCGACGCAGGTTGAGAGCCTCGGCGAGGCGCTGCTGAAAGTCGTCCTTTATGGTTTTGATGGCAATCTCGGTAGTTTCGGCCAACAGCTTGTTGCGGTAGTGTGATGGTATGATAAGACTCATATTCTCATTCTTTGCCACAAAAATACTAATTAATTCAGTAGAGTACAAGAATAGAGCCTAATACCGCCATCAGAATACGCACTGTATGGAGAATCCGGCCTTGGCTCCTGGATAGCCACCCCATCCACCACCCATCCAGGGCTGAACGGTGATCTGAACACCGGCCAGCTGTGAGTTGTGACGGCTTGAGTAATGTGTGTTGGGGTTGCCGCGCACCAGATCGATCACCTCATTGACGGGGTCGACCAGGAAGGCGGCGATGTGGCCTAACACCGGCGAGCCAAGAAGGCGATAGTCGTGCTCCACGATGTAGCGCTTCACGCGGTAGAATGTCTCGCCCACAAGCATTCCACCTATGGGGGTGATGAAGAGATCCTGCACTGAAGGCACCTCCATGAATGCCTCAATGCCGTACTCCCAGAATATTGTCGACACAGCAGCGGCATAGGCAAACGACTGGAACATGTTGAAGCCCTGCGAGCGAGCACTCATATAGTAGGCCGCCCCACCGTAGGGGTGAAGTATGTAATTGAACACGGCGTTGTCGTGATCCCACACCGGGCCTTTCTTGACGTTGGTCCACCAACGCTCGAAGATAGGCTTCTTGTGGATTTCAGCCTTATTCCAAGCCGTAGCCGACTCGGGGAGCAGCTCAAGCACGCCAAGAGTGGCGAATCCGGCTCCGAAGAGTACGCCGGTGTTGACCCACAAGTTCTTCCAGTGCGGACAGCTTGTGCTCACCGAGTATGGTAAATCGTAGATGCTGGGGATCTCCTTCTTTATATCCTTTGTATCGTCAATCAACGTCAACCTTAAAGAGTCAACGGCCAGTGATGATGCAATGCTGTCGTTGCTTAACTCTGATGCTGCAATCGATTGCTGCGGCACGGTCGCTATAATGGAGTCGCTCATCACTGTCGATGAGTCATTCACCGCTATCAGGGCTGCTGAAGCCGGGGTAGATGTAGCTACGGCGGTGCTTAAGATGGTTGATAAAATACGATACATGTGTGTTCCTCCTTAAATAATATTAGCTGAAATGCGTGTAATATGATATAATCGTCGGGGGCTCTCCCCCTCTCCTTTGTAATTACAACATTTCTGAGAGCAGTAATTCCTATGGCTGAAAAGTCAAAAAAAGTGAAAACTTGTTGCATATGTTTTAGAGCTTGTTTGACAAGAAAAGTTAACGGCGGGGCGGTCAATCGTTGAGGCGTTTTGTTTGGGCGAAGAGGGAGTGTAGTGAACTACATGACCGATGAGCACGGACGAAACGGCCAACGAGGGGCCGAGGCGATGGTAATTTATCATCAACCATCGCATTGCATCACTTACATTAATGGAAACTGAAACGTGAGAAGTGTCGGTGACCCTACAGATGTTTTATCAAGATCATAAACATTGCCATGCCCCAAATTGAGGTGGCAATAATCGCCATTGACAACCAGTGCGTAGCAGATAAAGATATGCAACCCCGCCGTTAACTTTTCTTGTCAAACAAGCTCTTACTCGTCTCGTGTCAATGAGCAATCTTGATTCGTTCCCCTTTTTAGTCAATTTGGTGGAATTTTTAACCTTTTTTCATCTTACATCATTTTCATTTTGTATTTTTGTAGTGATGCTACCAAGAATACTCATATCATTAATTCTGATGTGCTTCTCCCTGGCCGGAGTGGCACAGATAGTGGCCACGCCCACCGAGCCGGCCGTTGACGCCGATTCGCTGCGCAGAGCTTTCGATAAATCCCCATATTTCGGGCTCTACAAGGATAATTACTTCATTTTTGGCACAGCTGTGGGACCAAAGCCCACCCGCCAGAACACAAATGTGAAGTTTCAGATTTCGATATCGCAGCGACTCACCAAAACCACCCTACCCTGGCACACATACCTGTATCTGTTTTATACACAAAAAGTGTTCTGGAATGTGCTTGAGGAGTCGATGCCCATGACCGACCTCAACTTCAACCCCGGCGTAGGCCTGGCTAAGCCGATATTTGTCAAGGATCGCTTCATAGGCAAAGCCACCCTTATGTTAGAGCATGAGAGCAATGGCCGCGACGGCGAGGAGTCGCGCTCATGGAACAAGGTGAGCCTTGCAGCCAATATCATGATTGATCCCACCCTCATCGTTCACGGCAAGGTGTGGATACCCATTATCGACGGACAGAACAACCGCGACATCCTTGACTACTGCGGCATATATCAAGTGGGCACATCATTCATGTCGCTCAACCACAAATTTGGAGCATCGGTGGTGCTCACCAAGCGCAGGGGATGGCGACCCAGCTACAACACTGTGGTGGAGTTCAACTACCGCTTCAACAACAAGCAAAACCAGTATTTATTCTGCCAATACTACAACGGCTATGGCGAGGGGCTTCTGGAATACAACAAATTCCACTCCGAGCTGCGCATCGGGTTTGTAATCAAGCCTTCCCTTTTCAGCGATTTTTGACACAATGGATCCGCTACTGCTCTCCGCCCCGATTGTGCCGCACCCCGGCGAAAGCCGTCGTGACGCCGAGCGGCGCACCGTGGCCACGCTGCTGAGCACCCACTACGGATATGAAGTGAGTGTGGAGCACGACGGCAACGGGGCTCCCCATATAGCCGATTGCCCCGACCATATCAGCATAAGCCACTGCCGCGACATGGCTGTGGTAGCCATCGCACCGGAGCCCGTGGGGATAGACGTGGAGACATGGCGCGATCAGCTGCTAAGGGTTACACATAAATTTCTCTCACCCTCCGAGCAGGTAATGGTAGGATCCGACCCCGAGCTGCTGCTCAGGGCATGGACTACCAAGGAGGCCGTTTATAAGCTCATTCAACGCCCCGGCACCCCTCTGTGCGATATTCCCCTCACTTCTCCATCACTTGAAATCACCCATCCCATTTCATCACCCCGGCGTGTGGTGACGCTTGCATGGCATAAGAACTAACGCCCTGCCCCCGGTGTTATATTGTTCCCGTCTATTAACTTTATGAGACTATGAGAATTTATTGCATCAACACCAACGAATATATACCCATCGAGGGTGGCCAGACGCTGGCCCAGATACTCCCCGCCATCCAGCACCGAATACCGTTCACACCGATATGCGCACGGGTCAACAATAAGACCGAGGACCTTCAATTCCCCGTTTTCTCACCCAAGCAGGTGGAATTTCTTCCCGCCACCTCACCCTCGGGCCACCGCGTTTACGTGCGCTCGCTGTGTATGATGCTCTACCGAGCCGTCGACTATGTGTGTCCGGGCGTAGCCCTGCGTATCGAGCACTCAATATCGCGCGGCTACTACTGCCGCCTTATAGGTGATATCGACGTGACCCCTCGGCTCATCGCCCGACTCAAGGAGAAGATGCAGCAGCTTGTGGCAGCCGACCTACCATTCGAGCGTAAAGAGCGGCTTACAGCCCATGTGATAGAGCGCTTCCGCCGGCAAGGACTCCTCGACAAGGTCAACCTGCTGGAGACCGTGCACCAGCTCTATACCGTATATTACCGCCTTGACGGGCTGTGCGACTCATATTACGGCAACCTCGCACCATCAACCGGGATGCTCACTACTTTCGATCTCATCCCCTACCACGACGGCATGCTGCTGCTTGGACCTGACTCCAACACCACGGTCATCACACCCGCTCCAATACCACAGGATAAGATGTACCGCGCCTTCACCGAGCATCTGCAATTCAACCATATCATAGGAGTGAAGAATGTAGGCGAACTCAACCGCGCCGTGCTCGAAGGGAGGTCGGCCGACCTTATCAACGTGGCCGAGGCGCTACATGACAAAAAAATTGCCAACATATCCGACGACATTACGCGCCGCTACCACGATGGTGGCGCCCGCATAGTGCTAATAGCCGGCCCTTCATCATCGGGCAAGACTACCACGTCCAAGCGTCTGGCCATACAGCTTATGACCAACTTGCTTAAGCCAAGGCTTATATCGCTTGACGATTACTTCGTGGACCGCGACAAGACTCCGCTCGACGAGAGTGGCGACTACGACTATGAATCGCTCTACGCCCTCGATCTTCAGCTATTCAACGACCATATCAACCGCCTGCTTGCCGGTGAGGAGGTGGAGCTCCCTCACTATAACTTCGAGACCGGGCAGCGCGAATACCGTGGCGACAGAATATCACTCCCCGAAGGGTCAATACTCCTGATCGAGGGCATCCATGGACTCAACCCCGAGCTCACAGCCCAGATACCCGATCAGATGAAATACCGCGTATATGTATCGGCGCTCACCACACTATCAATCGACGACCATAACTGGGTGCCGACAACCGACAACCGCTTGCTGCGCCGCATAATACGCGACCATAAATATCGCGGCGTTTCGGCCACTCACACCATACGCCGCTGGCCCAGCGTGCGCCGGGGGGAGGAAAAATGGATTTTCCCATACCAGGAGAACGCCGATGCGATGTTTAACTCGTCGTTGCTCTTTGAATTAGGTGTGATGAAGGAATACGGCGAATCGCTGCTCAAAAGCGTGCCTCACGATATACCCGAATACGCCGAAGCCCATCGCTTGCTCACATTCCTGGGGTATTTCCAACCCATAGGTGACAAGCTCATACCACCCACCTCGCTGCTGCGCGAATTTCTCGGCGGCTCATCATTCCACTACTGATCCCCCACGAGGTGATGTCCGGCTCGTCCGACGGTTATCGATGCGGTTGATTCACTGCGCCCGCAGGGCGACTCTCTATATAACCGCATGACAGCTGCGCTGTCATGCGGAATACAGGCAACGATCATGCATGGCGCCTGTAGGGCGCTACTCTGGAAACTTTATACTATCTTTGCCGCATGAGCCACATCGCACATTACTATCACATCGTGTTCCGCACATATCTTAGCCAACCATCCATCCCTGAGCAGTCCAAGCGGATTATGTTTACATATTTATATCACCTTATAGAGAATCGCGGTTGGAAACTGGTACGAATCAACGGCTATCTCGACCATGTTCATCTGCTCGTATCATTACCTGCCACAGTCAAGGTGTGCGATGTAGTGTCGCTCCTGAAATCACAGAGCACCAAAGCATTCAAGGGGCATGAGAAATTCCCCAAATTCATAGGTTGGGCAGGGAGGTATGCCTCGCTGAGTGTTTCATTCTATGAGGTGGATAAGGTCAAGAATTATATCATAAATCAAGAGGAGCATCATCGGGGCCACAGTCTCAGGGATGAGATACGGGCTTTGTTCGCCCAACATGGGTTGGCTACGGAAAACTTTTTTGACGACAAGGGTATAGAGTAGCGCCCATTCGGGCGCAACACCCCATTACACACCGATCTCCGCAAGCCAGCTGCGCTGTCATGCGGTTATATAGAGATTCGCCCTGCGGGCGCACTACTGTTTCTATAACTTACGCTTGACTTTGCTGAGCGTAGAGCCCCACGGCTTAATCTAATAGCGAGGGGCCGTTGTGACGGTCGGCGAAGCGCTGCCCTAAAATGTCGTTGACGGTATAGATGATATTGGTAGTGTTATACTGCTGATGCACCCCGGCGCTGTTTAAGCGTTCTATCAGCTGTGGCGCCAATTCGCGCAGTCCTGGGCTCGCATAGATCAGCAGGGGCACTTGAGTGCCTATCTGCTGCGACTCGGCGTTATCACGGGCATGGCCGGCATAGTCGGGATCACTCTGATACAGGTCAACGCCATGATCCGAGAAGTACAGCATCATGCTCTTTCTACCCTTGATGAGATCGATTACCTCATTGACAATCCAGTCGTTATACAGCACTGAGTTGTCGTAGTGCATCAACTTATCACGCTGATGCTCAGGAGCGGAAGCATAGTCATCAGCCTTAAAATGGTTGAAATCCCTATTGTATCGGGCTGAAAAGGCAGGATGACTCCCCATAAGATGCAGCATTATCATGCACTTCTCTCCTGCGGGAGGCACATGCGAGGCAAGTATAGGCAGTAGTTTCTCATCCCACAGATTACCAGCTTCAAGGCTAAGGGTCAGTAGATTATCATCGGTAAAATGTGACTCGTCGGCAAACTGTGCAAACCGCGAAATCACATTCTCATGCCTACCGGCACGCTTCTGGTTGGAGATCCACATTGTGTGATAGCCTGCCTTACTTGCCACTTCGATGATATTGGGGGCGGTGTTCCAAGTCTCTGCGACATCACCATCTGCACCATAAGTAGACATGTGGCCTCGAAATGCCTCGACTGTGTGTATTCCCGCCGCCCGCCCCGGACCCATGACGCGTATGAAGCCGCTGTCAACCAGGGCTTGGAGCCGCGGTTGCGTAGCCTTCTCATAGCCGTAGAGCTGGCTGTGCGAGGTTGTGAGGCTTTCGCCAAACACCACAACAAGTAGTTCGGGTGCTTCATCAGCGGAGCGGGTGCGCTCCAGCGCCGGATTGGCCGGAACGATGCTCTCGGCCCGGAATTGATTGAACAGCGAGCCTATCTTGTAGCTCAGGCCCGTCATCCATTCGCAATCGTTGACCCACAGCACCAGCGTGGAGCATATCATCAGCCCCAGGCATCCCACAGTCACATCAGGCTTTACATGCCTGGGGAACCATCGCCACCCTATCCACCATGCTGATGCTGATATGGCTATTCCTGCTAAAAGCCACCATATGAAATCGATATGAAAGTAATTTTCAATAAATCCCGCTACTTCCTCCCCATTGGTGCCACCCATGATTTCGACAAATCCACGGCTATAAGTACGCCGCAGCATTCCCAGGCATCCCGCATCAACTATCAAGTCGGCTACGGCCACAAGAACCCATACACCCATCCATATCCAACCACACATGCGGGGCAAGAGGCACGTCACCAGCGTGATGATGTAGCCTGTCAGCAGTCCGTTGCCGACACACATCACACAGTTGGTCAACACCTCTCCCTCAAGAGGGTCGTGCTGAATGATAAGCTCAAATCGGCCAGGGGGGTATATCCATGCCGCGAATATCAGCAGGCATGAGGTCATCACCCCAAGCAGTAAAGTCCATGCAACCCAAGGCCGTTGGAGCGGCTGCGCCAATATAGCCCATATCCTCTGTGGCATAAATCTCTACCGCTTCACTACTGCCCTGATGCTGAATAACTTGCAGCCTTGGCTTCGGCTTCAGCTTTAACACGTTTCTCACGCTCGGCATCGGTCTCCTCATCAAGAAGCGAAGGGCCGTTGGGACGGTCGGCGAAGCGTTGCCCCAGTATGTCGTTGATGGTGTAGATGATGTTGGTGGTGTTGTACTCAGGGTGGCGACCGGCGCTATTGAGCCGCTCCATCAGCTGTGGGGCCGACTCGCGCAGCTCGGGACTCACATACATAATAATAGGCACCTTCTTGCAAGCAGCCACCGACTTCTTGTTGGTGCGACCATGTCCACAATATTTCGGGTCGCTGTCGTAAATGTCCGAACCGTGATCCGAGAAATAGAGCACCATCGCCTTACGGCCATCGGTCATCTTTATGATTTCATTGATAATAGAGTCGTTGTACAGCACCGAGTTGTCGTACATTCGACGCTTTTTACGCTGATTTTTAGGATACTGTTCGTAGCCCTTAGCACTGAAGTGATTGAACTTATCGGGGTAACGGTCGCCGTAGTAGGGGTGATTGCCCATAAGGTGCACCATCATCATGCTCTTTTCACCCTCGGGCGGGAAATGCTGGCGTATCATCGGCAACAGCTCCTCGTCATACTTGGCGGGGGCATTCTCATCGAGGTCAAGGGTGGCCTCATTGGTGAAAAATGCCTTGTCGGCAAATTGCGCATATCTCGTTATTATATTCTCAAATCGTCCCGCCTTACGCTGGTTCGACAGCCATTGAGTGCTATAGCCGGCCTTGCGGGCCACTTCGATTATGTTGGGCTCAGTATTCCACGCCCCCCGGTCGGGATGCTCAATATCGTAGGTCGACATATGGTATCTGAACGACATGATAGTATAGTATCCCACCGACTCACCGGGGCCAAATACGTACAAAGTGCTGTCGTTAAGACGCTCCTCAAGCATCGGCTGTGTGGGCTGCTCATATCCATAAAGGCTGCATTTGGTCGATGACAGACTCTCGCCGAACACCACAATCAACAGCTCTGGAGCATCATCGGCCGGACGCGTGCGCTCCAAAGCCGGATTAGCCGCCACAACACCGGGGAGCAGATAGTCGTTGTTGAGCGACTCAAACTTGTAGCTCAACCCCTTAAGCCACGCCGGACCGACGCTCCACAGCACCACTCCACAGGCCACCATGCCAAGCACCGAGGCCGTAGCCGCCGGCGCACTTACACGGCGTGGCATCCACGTACGCCCCACTACCCACGCTATCGCTCCCAGCAGCAGGGCTGCGGCGAGCAGCCATATAAAATCTATGTGAAAGTAGGTGGCAAAGAAGCCGCGCACCTCCTCGGGATTGGTGGCTCCCATAATTTCTACAAACAATCTATTGTAGTTGCGACGCAGCATCCCCAGGCATCCGGCATCGATAGCTACATCCACCACCGCCAGCAGCATGCACAGCGTCATCCATATGCGTCCAAGCCACCGCGGCAGTGCCACCATTATGGCTGTCAGCATATATCCGCACAGCAACCCATAACCCAGACTCAGCACGCAGTTCCATCCCATCTCCCACTCCTTGGGCTCATACTTTATCTGCAACTCATAATCCGACGGCGGGTACAACCATTGTCCGGCGATAATCAGCACCGAGGTTAGCACGCCGAAGGCAAGCATCCATGAAGCCCAGGGACGCTGCAAGGGCTTGCGCATCGTCTCTGCGGTTTTGCGCAGAAGTCTGCACATTTTCGGCTGTAAATTTTCCTTTATCCTATGTAGTATATCTTTCATTTCCTATTCACTACGCATATTCTTCACCTCGCGAAATTACTAAAAAAATTGTCACCGAGGCGCACGATGAGCGGCGGAGCGGCTGCGGCTCACCACTATCACTCCCGCTATGACTACCAGTGCGGCTATAACGCGCCCGGGAGTAAGACTGTCCATCCCCAATGCTATTGATATGGATATTGCAATGATGGGCTGGGCATATGAATACATGCTCACCAGTGTGGGTCGTATTAACTTCTGCCCCAGCGGTATAAGATAATAGGCGACAAATGTGGCCATTACAATCAGGAAGGTAAGTTCCCACAGCCACCGTGAAGGGAGTGTGGAGTAGTCGAGCGCCAAAACCTCCTCAAGGGCGAAAGGAGCCGACATCACAGTCGAGAACAGGAATATCCACTTCATGAACGTCACCACTGAATAGCGCTCGATGAGCGGCCTGAAGATACCGAGGTACATGGCGAAACATAGTGCATTACCCACCATCAGGACTATGCCAATGGGTGAGCTCTGCTGCACTCCCCCGGTAGTTTTCATGCCCATAATCAAGTAGAGCACGCCGCTGAGCGACAGGAGCACGCCGCCTGCTTTCTTAAAGGTGATGGGCTCACGCACAGCCACAGCGGCTACAAACATGGTGTAAATAGGGGTCAGCGAACTCATTATTGAGCTCTCCATGGGTGTTATAAGTGGTATGGCCGCAAGGAAGGACAATTGCGTCAGGAAAAACCCCAGCAATGAGGCTATAAATATACGGGGCAAGTCGCGACGCGCCACCGACTCATGGGGCATCATCAGCGACAACAGCCAAAAAATGGCGCCGGCGCCTACCGAGCGAAGCAGAAAAATACCCATCGGCGACAGATATGTGCTCGACGTAAGGCTTTTGCACACTATTATATTGAATCCGAAAATCGAGTAGGCCAAGAAACACGCCAAGTGCCCCAGCCAGCGGCTATTGTTGAAATTCATAGTGCGAAATTACTCAATTTTATTACATTTGCGGTGACCTCTAAACTTTTGCAACCTTAAATTGTCTAAATAATATAAATTTAGGCGCCATGAAAGTGAGATATACTACTGCCATTATTACTGCCATAGCCACAGCGCTGTCGCTGACAAGCTGCAGCGGGCTGCTTACTACCGGCATCGGAGGTGGCTACTACCCCGGTGACCCAATTTATACCGGTCCGGTTCTCCCTCCGCCGGCGATCGGCAACCCGCTACCACCGGTAGCCGCATACCCGCCTCCCGGGCGACCCCAACCGACACCACCACCCCCGGGTGCTAATTATCCCGGCAATGGACGCCCGCAATCACCGAGCGTACAGCCCCCGTATAGCAACTCCGGGCAAGGGAGTCGACCAATGTCACAGCCGGCACAGAGCTCTGGTCAGCAGGGGTCAGGAGCCACCCGCACCCACTGATTGAGTAGGCACCGTACGTCGCAGCTGGTGGAATATCATCACAGCAGTGACTATAGTAGCGAGGATGTCACTCGCCGGAAATGACCACCACACTCCGTTGAGCCCCAACATATGTGGCAGCAGAAGCAAGAAGGGAATGAGGAATATCACCTGGCGCGTAAGGCTGAGGAATATCGATTTCCCGGCCTGACCGATCGACATGAAGTAATTGGTTGAAACAATCTGAAATCCCACTACCCAAAACATTATCAGTGAGATGGTGAGTGCATTGGTGGTGACATCAATAAGCTTTCGGTCGATAGTGAACGCCACCGATATGTATTCAGGGAGTAGCAATCCACCCGCACACCCAATTGTGCTGAGCAACGTACCCACAGCCACCGTAAGCCAGAAAGTAGCCACCGCTCGGTCGGTGCGGCCGGCTCCGTAGTTATATCCCACGATGGGCTGCATACCCTGGCACATACCCACTATCACCATGCATATCAGCGATGTGTATGTGCCGAATATTCCGGCGGCAGCAATGGCGTTGTCGCCATACTGCGCCAATGTGGTGTTGATGATGGCATTGATGGCGCTTGCGGCAGCATTGACCAGCGCAGGGGCGGCACCGATTGATATCACACTGAGCACCACCGACCACCGCAGCTTATAGATGCCGCGGGTAAAGTGGAGGTTAGTCTTGCTATTGCAGAAGTGGGCCATGACAAATATGGCCGAGATCAGCATGGCTATGTCGGTGGCTATAGCAGCCCCGCGGATACCCATATGAAGCACGAATATGAATATAGGGGCAAGAATCAGATTGGCTCCGGCGCCGATGAGCATCGTCACCATGGCCAGCGTTGGATAGCCCGAGGCACGCATCACATTGTTGAAGCTGAACATCACATTCATCACCAGCATGCCCGGCAGTATCCACTGCATGAAGTCGCGGGCATAGGGCAACGTGTTGTCGCTGGCGCCAAACAAGCGCAGAATCGGGTCGAGCCATATGGCGAAGCATGATATATACAGCGAGGCAATGATGAGTATCATCACAAGGGTGTTGCCGAGCACATAACTTGCCTGGCGTTGCTCCCCTGCCCCAAGATGAATCGACACCCTGGCAGCTGCGCCGGCACCAACAAGCACCCCTAATGCCGCCGAGAGGTTCATCACTGGGAAGGTGATGGTGAGCCCGGCAATTGCGTCGGAGCCCACCCCGCGCCCTATGAATATGCGGTCAATCACGTTGTAGCCGCTCATCACCAGCGTACCCACCACAGCAGGCAGGCTATAATGCCACAAAAGCCGCCCTATGGGGCGGCTTAAAAGGTGTTGGAGCGACTGACGCTGATGGGTCACGACGTGTCGGTTTAGTCACCCATCATACGCGCGATGTCGTATTCGATGTTGTAATTCTGAGCGTAGTCGGGAAATTCGTTGTTGATGCGTTCGAGGGCTTCGAGAGCAGCCTTGTTGTCCTTCTTGGCCTCATGCACGCGCGCTTGCTTCATGATGAAGTAGGGTGTGTAGTAGGCGTTGTTGTTCGACTTCTTCTCGGCATCGGCATATTTCACCAGTGCTTCGTCATACTTGCCAAGGTCAACAAGGCAGTCGCCCTGCAGCGAGAATACGGCAGCGTCAATTACCTCCGAGCCTGTCTTGCTGTATTTGTCGAGGAGGTCGTAGGCCTCTTGAGCCTTACCCTGCTGGAACAGGAGACCGGCGGCCTTTACGGTGGCGAGGTTGGCGGCATCATAGCCATTCTCAATCACACCCTGGTATTCTGCGATGATTTTAGCAGTGTCAAGGGGTATTGTATCGGCGGGATTATAGGTGGCGACCTTTACATCAACCATACCCAGGGCTGTGTTGCCCTTCTCGATGTGAGGTTGACGGTAGCCATAGAGATAGGCGAGGATACCACCCACTACTACCACGACACCGGCTACGGCCCATGCGATGTAACGTTTGTTGTTTTGCAGCTTTTGGCTCACATTGGTGAGCGAGTCGTTGATGTTGTCGACTGCGTTGTGAGTCTCTTGTGTTTCTTTTTTAGCCATATTTGTGTTTGCGTTTTATTGCTGATTGGTTGGGCACTGCACCACGGTCGTAGACATACGCTTTCCGGGTGCATTTTACAAGATGCAAAGGTAATACATATTTATTACATACCGAAATTTTCACCCCAAAATTTCCTCAGTTGCGCCGAAATCGCACTAAAACTCCCTCCAAACCTAACCATTTTTGTCTTTTCAGCGATATAATCGCCTACAATGCCACGTGAATCCATCGTCCGCCTCCCTCCCATAGCAGCTCGGTATGCGGCAGACGTTGCAATATGCGGTATAATGGGCGGTTGAGCCGCGGGCTTCCCACCGTAAGGTCGGCGGCACGCCCCTGCAGGTGATATGATCGAGACGCGCCTCCCACTACGCTGTTGAGTCGGGGCACCCTCAGACCACTATTCACATGGATAGGACGCCCCAAAGCCTCGCGGGCCGGGTCAAGCACATTGTCGATAAGGCGTATAAGATTCTCCACCTGTGTGGCATCCGGGCGGTTGGTTATACCCAGAGCAGCTGCTGCGTCGCTACGACACAGCTCGTCGATTGTAAAATATTTCATGGCTGTAACTTGTTAACAGCCACAAAAGTATAACACTAACTGGCCCCAAATATCCTTAAGAATACACACCCTCCAAAAACCGCAGCGCGCAAAGCTCTGCATCGCGGGGCACCCGGATGTGGGTGGCGTAGCCACACCCCCAGCAATATGCACGCCCCCATAGGTAGGGACGCTCGGGCCGAACGTCCACCTAACACTCTGACATGCTGACATTTCGGTCACACCAGAGTACAGCCCGTTCGGATGCAGCCGCCCGAAGACGGCTTCAAACGCAGCGGATAGCTGCGCGGCATTAAAAGCTGCTGGTTCGGATTCGATTGCTTCAACCTACTCGACATTAGCAACGTGATCACCTACTACTGGGTTACTGACGGCAACGACATCCAGTATGCCGTGCCCAACCACCTCACCCGCCGCCAAATCAACGCTCGCATGACAGTTGACGCCTGATGATCGAGTCTGTAAGCTGATGCGCCAGCATAGAACCATCCTAGGTCTCAGATAAATTATCTTACTTGACCGGAGAAATTGAAACTAACATTTCTTCCATAATATTTATAAGAATAATAGTTACCCTCCTTTTTTATGACAATATAATCGCTTGAAGTTGAGTACGCCCTATCACCATCAACTTTAAATGCTGCGTGATATTTATAGGCACCGTCTGCTGTAGATATATAATACTTTCCTTCTTGCCAGCCTGCAGGTAATCCATCCCAACGAGGAGTTGCATAATCGATACTAATCCAGTTGTTTTTACCATTATCTTTCCCGTAGAAAAGTAAGTAAAGATGGTTATATGTCTCTCCCCCATTAGCATAAACTTTCTTTTCCTCGGCAGTATATATAGGATAGTATTTATTGTTATAACATATGTAATAACCATTATAGGGCGGTTCTCCGTATGTATACTTCAAATATACACTTGAATATGAGTACTCCGACTCAGAACCATTAATAGTTAATTTAAGCTTTGAACCTTCAAAATTGACGTCCGTTACACTATCTCCTATACCAACTAAATTCATATTAAGTTTGCCATCCAGTACCGTCCATTTAAACCATGTTCGTTCGCATGCCTCGGAATATGTATCAAGCGATTCCCAATATCCGGTTCCATCATCAAGGAATACATAGTATCTGGAATAAGAGGAAGTATGAGATTTATCGTGTATCCATTTACCCACTAATTTAGAAGAAATTTCAGAATCTGATAATTTTGAATTGTCATCATTATTCTCTCCTTGATCATCCCCATCAACAACTATGACTTCACCAGAGGCTGTTGAGGGGGAGATATAGGAATAATCCCTATACAAACCGCTAATCCAATCTGTGCCTGGGTTTTTGACCAGCTCAACATCGGATCTGAAAGCAAACATAATACCACACCAAAGGTCATTTACTAAATAGGAATATTTAATCCCATTACTTAGATTAATATCTAGATAAAATCCGGTAGTTACAGGTCTGTTTTCTATTGTAAAATTTTGAAAATATGCATTTCTGCGTTCCCAAACTATGCTCCAATTTAAATAATCCTTTTTAATTGTTGGATCTGAGTCAGTAAAAGAATATCCTGTGCCATCTTTACACAACACATAACCAGTACCATCCAAAATGGGTCGCCCCCTATCCGTCCCTGGGCTATAAAACCAACAACCTGAAAGTATTTTAGATTGGACTTTGAAATCCATATTAGAATATATAGGATGCTTATAAAAACGCATCTGTCTACCATCTCCTTTTTCTATAATCAAAGTCTCATTTGATTCTATATGTGCATAATATTTTTCAGGCAAAATTGAAGCACGAAAACTTAGATTAAATTCGCATTCACTCGTTTCGTTAATATTATCTTCTATTTCCCAATGTATTAATCTATCCACTGTCCTTTTGCTTTCATCATCAAATAAATCTTCATTTGTGGTATACCCTAAGAAATCATCACATAAAACTAGAATCTTATAATCACTCCCAATTGAATTAAACAAAAATTCTTCTAATTTATCTTGACCCTCTTCTGATATCCATACTCCAATCAATCTATCTTTTACGGATTCTATTGTTATTTCCTCATTTGAATTTTCTTCATTCGAATTGTTTTCATTGCCACTATTGTTATTTTGTGGGACTTCCGGTTCATCTTTGTCACGGCTACAACCTGTACAAGTAAAAATGCCTAAGCTTAGAAAAACTATAATTGAGATGTTAATTAGTTTTTTCATATTTTTCGTCATGTTTAGTCTTACAGCCCCATCGACCGTCATACAAGAAAGAGGCGTGGACTGCTATGCCACGCCTTAAGTAGAAGGTGGTAGGAAAACCTTTGAAAGCAGATGTGGAATAAACAGCTCCACGCCTATGACGTGGAGACAGTTAAGCCAGCTCTTGCTTTCGTGAGTAAGTTTCCTACGCTTCTCTACTACAAGATGATGGGCATAACGCCTCTTATTAATATGTCCTGAAATGGTACACACCAATTCAGCGCAAAGCTACGAAAAAATTCTTGGATTAACCAAATTTACAGGACTGTTTTACAACACCGCAGATTAAACAAGCAAGTGCGAAATTATGAAAAATGTCGGAAGAATTCTTTTT
>CAZFEU010000032.1:0-24845 GCA_964517875.1 uncultured Muribaculaceae bacterium
TCCTCCGAGTCTTCCTCGTTGTGGATTGCCTCAGCTACTTCGGCCGAAACATATTCGGTGGTGAAGCCGAATTCCTCGGCCACGATGTTGATGGTCTCAGCATCGAGACGCTGGTTGATCGATACCATCACACCGAGATTCATACATGTCGCTATCACATTGTTGACAGGCACATCCATCATCACCGCCAGGTCGTTGGCAGTGACAAACTCCGTGAGCTTAAGGGTCTTGCTCTCGGCTGCTTCGAGCTCGTGGGCCTCACGTTCGCGGGTAGCGAAGGCTTCGCGCTTCTCCTTGCGCCATTTTGCGCCCTTCTTTTGTCCTTTATCCTTTGAGGTGAGTCGGGCCAGGGTTTCTTTCACCTGCTTCTGTACATCCTCCTCGCTCACTTCGGTATGCACCGGGCGGCGATTACGCTCACCTTTGCCACCACGGTCACGGCGCGACTTGTCGCCACCACCCTGTCCGCGCGATTTGTCACCGCTTGGCGATGGATTGGATGTGATCTGACCACCCACTTTCTCAATATCGATTTTCTCTTTGCCACTGATGCGTTTACGCTTCTTGCGGTCGCCTGTGGCAGCGCCGCCCACACCACCATTGCTCTTGGCTATTCGCTCGTTGCGGCGCTCTTCCTTGCTCTTTTTCTTGGGGCGGGTCGACTGGTTGAGTGCCGACAGGTCAATTTTACCCACCACATTGAGCTTCAACGCGGGCTCGCGCTCGGTAGTGAATATTTCAGGTTCTGCAGGATTCTCCAACGCCTCTTTCTCGGCTGTGTTCTTAGGAGCCTCCTGCACATCAGGTGCCACATCGTCAGACTTGGCTTTTGGGGCCTCCTCCACCTTAGGTGCTTCGACCTCAACCGTTTTGGGCGCCTCAGCAGCCTTAGGTGCCTGAGACTCCTCCTTAGCTGCGACAGCAGGGGTAGCATCAGCCTTGGCCGTCTCCTTGGCAGGTTCGGGCTTAACTTCAGCCTTAGGCTCCAGCTTCACGTCAACCTTAGGCTCGGGTTTAGGCTCAGGCTTTGGTTCGGGCTTGGGTTCAACCTTCTGTTCTTGCTTCACCTCGGGCTTCGGCTCAGGCTTGGTTTCGAGCTTGGGAGAGATAGGATTTCCCTTGTCGTCAAGCTGGATTTTACCCAGTATTTTAGGTTTGTTTGTCTCGCTCGACAACTTGATTTCCTCTACAGCACGCACGGCAGGAGCCTGTGCAGCAGCTTTAGCTTTCTCCTTCTGACGGTCAGAAACGAGCTGGGCACTCTTGTTTTTTATGTCCTGGTCGCTCTTAAATTCCTTTTCGAGCAGGGCCACTACATCATCTTCAACGCGCGTGTTGGGATTATCGTCGATCGTGATATTTTTTTTGCGCAGGAACTCAATCACCGTGGGGAGAGCCACGTTGAGATCCTTGGCGACTTTACTGATTTTAGTTTTGGGCATATAAATGGTGGGGGTTATTCTTTCTCGTTGTCGTCGTTTTCTTCGTCGGTAGCAGTCGTCTCATCTGCATCATCATCGGCTTCGTCGACTTCATCTTCAAACTCAGCGCTGAGGATTGCGATTACATCGTCGACGGTATCCTCCTCGAGGTCGGTGAGCTCGAGAATCTCTTCGCGGGGGTAGCGGAGCACGCCTCGGGCGGTCTTTACACCCAGTGCCTGCTTGAGCACGTCGATTACCCACTCGTCGATTTCATCCTTGAAGTCGTTGAGTGCCACATCGTCCTCCAGATCCTTACGGTCGCTCTCGCGGTATACGTCAATCTGGTATCCGGTGAGCCTTGACGCAAGCTTGATGTTAAGGCCACCCTTACCGATAGCGAGCGACACCTCCTCGGGGCGGAGGAATACCTCAGCCTTCTTACCCTCGGTGTCAAGGCGTATCGAGGTGATTTTGGCGGGCGACAGGGCGCGCTGTATGAACAGCTGTGGATTGGTGGTGTAGTTGATTACATCTATATTTTCGTTGCGCAGCTCACGCACGATGCCATGTATGCGCGAGCCTTTGACGCCTACACAAGCGCCCACGGGGTCGATGCGGTCGTCATAGCTCTCCACGGCTATCTTGGCGCGCTCGCCGGGGATGCGGGCCACAGCGCGGATGTTGATAAGGCCATCGTGTATCTCGGGCACCTCAAGCTCAAACAGGCGGCGCAGGAAATTCTCATCCGTGCGCGAAAGTATGATCTTGGGGTTATTGTTCTTGTTGGTGACGCTGGTCACTACGGCGCGCACTGTCTCACCCTTGCGGAAGAAATCGCCGGGTATGGCCTCGGTGCGGGGCAGCAGCAGCTCGTTCTTCTCATCGTCGAGCAGCAGCGTCTCTTTTGACCATGTCTGGTATACTTCGCCCGTAATAAGCTCACCTTCCAGGTCCTTAAACTTGTTGTAAAGAGCCTCCTTCTGGAGCTCAAGGATGCGCGATTGCAGGGTTTGGCGCAGGTTGAGGATGGCGCGACGCCCGAAGTTGGCAAATATTATCTCGCGTGTGTGCTCCTCACCTATCTCAGCATCGGGATCGTTGTCGGCGCGAGCCTCGGTGAGCGATATTTGCAGGTTTTTATTGGTCACCTCGCCATCGGGCACCACCTCAAGGTTCTGGAATATCTGCACATCACCCTTGTCGGGGTTCATAATCACGTCAAAGTTCTCGACATTGTCAAACATTGATTTCAGCACCTTGCGGAACGACTCCTCAAGCACTGCTATCATTGTGGTCTTGTCGATGTTTTTCAGCTCTTTGAACTCGGCGAAACGCTCCACCATGTTGGGAGCTTCCTCTTTCTTTGCCATATATAGTAGGTAGTTTTAGTTTTATTTCGATAGATTCATGCCCGCAGCCGTTTTGACGACCGCAGGGCGGTTATTTAAATGATATTGCGTAGCGCACGTATTTGCAGTCGTCGTATTTCAGCGTCTCCTCCTTCTCCACCATCACCGGGCGCTTGGCTCCCTCGGGTTTCTCCTTAGTCTGGTAGACTACGGTGAAGTCGCTGTCGCCTACACTCTTGAGGGTGGCGGTGAGCTTGCGCCCAGAGCGGGTGAGTATCTCCACGTCGTTGCCCACGTTCTTCAGATACTGCTGGCGCACCTTGAAGTCGGCGGTAAGACCTGCCGATCCCACCTCCAGCTCGTAGTCCTCGACATCGCGGTCGAACGCCTCCTCGATCTTGCGCGTGATGCGTGCGCATGTGTCGATGTCGATTGAAGTCTCCGAGTCAAGCTCCACCACTATCGAGTTACCGGGCTTCACCTGGATATCGACTATAAACATGTCGGTGCCGGCTATGGCATCTTCCACCGTCTTGGTCAGTAATTGCTTATCAATCATTGCTGCATTAATAATAAGGAGGAAGCCTGTGGCCTCCTCCTACGATTCGTTGACACAAAAGTAATGAAATTTGGATGTTTGTGCAAATTTTTAACTCTCTCGCCCCCTTCGCCTACCAAATTTTATCTTAGTTTAACATATATCACCCCATCTTTAACCATCATTAACCCAAACGGTAGGGCTGCACCCTGGTGCAGCCGCCAGGTCTGGTGTCGGACGAGTCGGACGCCGTCATGCCGGTGATTGAACCCGCGGACGCTCGAGCCGAGCGTCCCTACATTACTTTCAAAACTTTCACAACTTTCACAACTCTAAAAACCTCAATTAGCTGTAAATTCGCGGCATGGAAAAGGATAGCGTGATAATACTATCGGGGGGGATGGACTCCGTGACCCTGATGCATGAATACAAAGACAGGATAGCCCTGGCGGTGACATTCGACTACGGTGCCAATCACAACGCCCGCGAGACAGCCTGCGCGGCCGAGCAATGCCGACTGCTGGGGATAGAGCACATAGTGATACCTCTGGGCTTCATGGCCCAATATTTCGAGAGTTCGCTGCTGAGCGGGGCCGACGCCATACCCGAAGGGCACTATGCCGACGATAATATGAAGTCGACGGTAGTGCCATTTCGCAACGGCATAATGCTCTCAATTGGCTGCGGCTTGGCATCGTCGCGCGGACTCAGCCACGTGATGATAGCCAATCATGGAGGAGACCACACCATCTACCCTGACTGCCGCCCGGAATTCATCGAGGCAATGAGTCACGCCATGGCATTCGGCACCTACGAGGGGGTCGACATCGTGGCTCCCTACACCAATATATCCAAGGGTGAGATTGCCGCCCGCGGGCGCACCCTCGGTGTGGACTATTCGCACACTTACTCTTGCTACAAGGGAGGGGTGAAGCATTGCGGCCGTTGCGGCACGTGCGTGGAGCGGCGCGAAGCCATGGCATATGCGGGCATCCCCGACCCCACGGCCTACGAAGACTGATCAACCTCTAAACACACAGAAGCGCGACCTCATGCAGGGGTCGCGCTTCTGCTATATTAATGTGAGTGTGCTTACTTGGTCCAGCTCATAGCCCAGATTGACACACGGTCGCGGTTGGCGGTAGACTGCGAAGCGCAATCGTTGACTATCTCGATTGAGAAGTCGCCACTGAGATTGCATTCCACTGAAGCGGTGTAGACGCTCTTCTGTATCACGGGGTCAACGGTGAAGGTCCGCGACTTAACCACAGCACCGTTCTGATATACGTTGACGGTGAACTTACACATACTGTCGCTGTATGCGAATCCGTAGTTGAAGTGCAGAGTGCCGATACCGCCGGTGAGAGTGGGTGAGGTGAGCTTACCGGGGGCCGAGGTCTTACCGTTGAGTGTTGGAGCCAGGGTAGATGCGCCGCCGATGAATGTGAAGCGCGGGTTAGCGTCGGCACCGTTGTCCGAGCCTCCGAGCACACATCCGTTGGTGAGAGTCCAGCCCGAGGCGCTTGTGTAGTCGCCATAGGTGGCCTTGGGCTCACCGCCGTTGAAGCTGTCAAGATCGGCCGAAACCTCCTCGGGGATTACGTAGCCCACGATTTCGAACTCATCGGTTGTACCGCGGTTGCCGGTGATACCGGCCATGCCCCAAACCTTATTGAACGCTCCGTTGAGGAATATCTGGCGACCAAGGTTTTCAGGATTATCGCGGAGGTTGCCGTATTGACGCAGCTTAGAGCCTTGAGGCAACTCAATTACTACACAGGCTGTCCAGTCGCGCACGTTGGGGTCAGAGGCTATGACAAGCGAGTTGTTGAGGGTGGCATCAGCGCCCCACTCTATGTCGTCGTTAGAGGTCACAGGCACGTCATTGTCGACACCGGGAGCCACAGCGCCCACGATGTAGCCCATTACCCAGCCGTTGGCGGTGGTGCCCATCGATACGAGCTCAGCTACTTCGCCTGCCATGTAGGGATTATCGCGTGTGCCGGGAGGCAGTGTGGGCTCGCCCACATTCATTATACCGTTGCCGTCGATGAGTATGAGCTGCCATGTGCCGGTAGAGCCCGAAGTGTAGTAGTCAAGTATACCCACCACGTCGCATGCCTTGGCGGGTGCTATCTGGTTCCAGAATGAGCAGTAGCCCGAGGTGCGCACCACCACATTGCCGGTTTGCCCATCTGCGTCGACCAGGTCGAGGTTAACGGTTTCATGGTAGGTGGCAAGTGTCACACCGGGGGTAGTGAACTTCACATTATTGAATTTCACAAGGCGCCCCACAAGGCGTATCATATCAGCCTGGTTGGTGCCAAGCTGGCTGAACGAGTGTATCTGCAGAGTGTCAACCTTATTGATATCGGGTAGGCCGTTGAGTTGGGTGTGCTCCTGGAGGAATACCGGGGGGAGGAAAGATGCCTGCCAACCGTCAAGGTATTTCGAGGGCCATCCCAGCTGCATCGATCCTGCGTAGGCACCGATGTACATGTCGGTAAGGTCAATCACTACCTCCTGACCCATGCGGTAGGTGAGGTAATTGTTGTAGGAGTAGATTGATATGGGTAGGGCGGCGGTGCCATCCTGAATCACCACTTTGCGGAACACGTTGCCCTCTTTATCGGATGAGCACACGCGGCCTTTCACCACAATGTGCTGACCCTTAAGCTGCTCATAGTTGGGGAAAAGCTCCTTGATTTTGGTCAAGTCAATTGAACCGTCGGCATTAACACCGTTGACGTTGAGCTTCTCGTTGTATTTGGCCACCATCTCATCGTCAAACATGCCGATGGTGTCGATATAGTTGATGGCACTCTGATAGTAGAGCTCCTTAACCTGCGCTATGGTGGCGTTGGGGGTAAGAGTGGCCTCGGGCACAGTCAATGCGGGAGCATCGACATCGTCCTGACAGCTTGTCAAGCCTACAGCGCCCACCAGCATGGCTGCCATATATTTTATGAATGGTTTCATCGCTTATTTCTGTTTTATGAGATTATTGGAAGTCGGCCGACGATTTAGAGCTGATAAGGAGCAGCTGCCAGTCGGTGCCATAGTAGCTGAGGATACCGGTGACATTGCCGGTGCCGGCAGGAAGTGTCTCGTTGGCGAAGTCGGCGTAAGCTGAGTTGCGCACCAGCAGTGAGCGTCCCTCTGCGTCGAGGATGTAGCGGTTGGTGTTAGCGCCGCCGGTCACGTAGGTGTCGGTGCCACCACCTTGCCATCTCACACCTTTGAAGGTGACGAGCTGCGACTGCCATTGCTTCTTGCCTGCGCTGGTGTTGGCATCAATGATCTCCTCGATGGTAGCGTCAACGCTCACCACACTTGAGGCATCAGCGGTGCCGTCGAGCTCTACATTGGACATGAAGTCGCTCGACTCCATGAAGGTCATTGAGGGTGCGCCGTTGTAAGAACCCAGACCACCTACCTGGAAGAGGTTGTTGTACATACCGGCGTAGAGTCCGGTGAGCTTGAGCACAATCTTCTGTCCGATGGGGAAGGTAGTGTAGAGTGCGGTAGCGTTGATGGCCAGGGTCATTGCCTCGCCCGAGTCATCGCGTATCACAAGGTTCTTATAGATATTGCCCGACTGGTCCGAGCTGATCACTGTACCGGCCACGATGATATCATCGCCATCGTCAGTGGTGCCCACGAGTTCGGCGCTGTTGCGCTCCTCGCTCCAGTACATCTGCTTGAACTCCTTGATTGTGGTGTTGGCCACCATGGTAGGCTCGCTTACGCCTGCCTGAATCCAGCGGAAGCCCTGGCAAGCCGAGGTATCGTTGATCAGCAGCTGCCAGTCGGAGTTATAGTAGCTGAGGATACCCGACACTGAGCCTGAACCCACAGGGAGTGTGACATCCTGGAATGTGGAGCGGCTTGAATTGCGCATCTGCAGTGTGCGTCCGTTCTTGTTGCGTATATAGCGGCTTGTGCCTGAGCTCACCGATGGAGCGTCGGCGAAGGTGAGCAAGCCGGCGCCCACGAATGTCACATCGTCGATGGTGACATAGCGGCTCATCCAGTAGCGTTTCTGCTCTTCGTCGCGCAGGGCGTTCTGTAGCTCCTCGAGTGTGGCCTTGGTGGCTACAATCTTATCGGGCTCGGGTAGACCGTCGGCGTATGCGTGCTCATTGAAGAAGTCCTCGGCGGCAAATGTCATCGATGTGCCGCTGATCTGACCCACCTGGAGCAGTCCTGAGTAGTAGCCCAGGTCAAGGCCGGTGAGGTCAATCACCACCTTCTGGCCATAAAGGTATCTCTTATACAATGAGGTGTTGTTGACCGAGAAAGTAAGGCCGGTGCCATCCTCGGCCTGGATGATGAGGTTCTTGTAAATGTTGGAGTAGCGGTCGTCGCTCACCACGCGGCCCTCGATGATGTAATGCTCACCCTCGTCGTTGTTACCGATGGTAAAAGGCGAGTTGGCCTCAGTCCAGAATGTCTCCTTGAATTCAGCGAGATTCTCGTTGGCCTCGATACCGGCGGGCACCTCGGGCCAGCCGGTAGGGGGAGTCACCCAATCGTCATCACAGGCGGAGAAGGCTACCACTCCGAGCATCGCTGACATGTATAATAATTTGTGTTTCATTAGAGTGTAGTTGATGTTGATGAGTTGATGTTTAGAAGCGCACACCTACGTTGAAGAATACTCGTGTGCCCTGAGCATAAGAGTAGCGGTTGGGCCAGCGTGAGCGTGAGTAATTGTCGGTGTCGACACGTCCCTGCTGATAGGCCCAGGTGACAACATCCTTATTATTGAGGAGATTGTTGACGCTGAGATTGAGGTTGAGTGTAATCTTACGGTTGATGTAAATGGTCTTGCCGATTGACAGGTTAACGGTGAAAGCGTCCTTTAGCTTATCCTGTGCGGCGAGTTCGCGGGTCTTGTCCTCGAGCCATTTTTCGGGGTCGGGAGCCACCTCGGCGCCTGGCCACATGCCATAAAGGTCGGGGAGCACCTCGTGATATACGGGTGAGAGGTTGACGTAAGAGTCGCCCTGCCAGGTGCAGTTGACGTTGAAATACCAGTTTTTGGGAGCTGCCCAGTCAATGCCCACATTAGCGGCATATTGGGGAGTGGAGCCCACGTAATAGTTCTTGAGGTAAACTGTCTGAGTGGTATCAGCATACATACCTGACTCGAATGAGCGTGTACCCTGAGGATTGTTCTTATACTGGAAGCGTGAGTAAGTACCGGCCACTTCGGCGGTTACCGAGGGGGTAATCTTGTAGGCGGCACCCAGCTCCACGCCCTTATACACCTTCTTCACGCCGGTGAGTACGTAGTTGGTGAACGATGAATAGCGGTCGTCGTAGAACGATGAACGCTCGGTAACGTTCTCCATCTGAGTGTAGAAGGCGTTGATGGCGCCGCGGAAACGGCGATAGTTCCATCCATAGCCGATATCACCTGAGATGATGCGCTCCGTCTTGGGGTTGGCCACGGCGTCATCCTTGATGCGGGGCGAGATATAGATGTTGTCGACCAGCGGAGCCAGATTGGTGTACTCGGCGTGGCCCTGGAAGAAGTTGCGTCCGTCGAGCTTGTAGACTGCGCCAATCTTGATGCCACCTTCGTCGAATTTGTGCTTCAGGCCCTTGCCGAGCGAGTTGAGTGGCGAGCGGCCATTGCGCATCTTACCGTCGCGCTGATATTGGGTGTAACCTATCTGCATGCCGTAGTTAAGATCCCAGTGGGGCAGGTTGATTACGTTCTGCACCCAGGCCTGGAGCTTATATGCGTTGATGTAGTAGTTGTAACCGAATTTGTCGCCTGTGCCCACGCGGCGGTTAGGGTTGTCCAGGTCGTTCTGGAGCAACAGCGGGTCGAGTGTGATCTCGCGGTCGGAGAATGGGTCGACATCGAGCCAGTAGTCGCCGCCGAGCATATCGCGGATTGATTTGTACCAGTGTCCGCGGGTGAAGTTGCCGCTCACACCACCCTGAATCGACATCTGGTCGTTGAGTCGATGATTGAAGTATGAGTTGAGGATGAAATTAAACTGGTTGGAGTGGCGCTTCTCCTGGATGTAGTTAGCGCCCATCTGGTCGTCGTAGGCCAGATTTTTGTTGCGCTCGTTGGTGAGGTAGTTGGTCTGGTACATTGCGTCCCAGTTGAGCTGGCTCATCTGAGGATTGGTCTCCCACTGATTCAGATAGTAGTCGCCCATCGAGGCATTGTCCTGTATATCGTACCAGTAAGATGGGAGATTGCGGTAATAAGTGGGGTTAGGGTCGTTGGCGAAGCGCCAGTTGAGCGCGGCCGATGAGTAGTTGACCCAACGCACTGCGGCACCGGTGTTGACCTGGGTTTTATCGGTCTTGTATAGCCAGTTGAGCATAAATGTGGGGTCAAACGAGTCGGTGATGCGAGCCGAGCGCTTCTTGCCGTCCTGCCATCCCCAGTTGGGGTTGTAGAGGTTTGAGCCCATCAGGTCGTAAGCCTCCTGATAGGTAGCGGTAGAGGTGGCTCGCTGTGTGGGGCCGCCAAATGCGGTGATCGCCAGCGAGTGGTTGGGGTTGAACACCTTCTCGGCAGCAGCGAAGAGGCCGAATGAATTGTAGAATGTACCTTCAATCACGCCCTCATCGGCCCAGCGGCCAATACCCGACACTGTCACTGCCCAGCCGTTTTTCATCAGGCCGGTTGAATAGATGGCCATGGCGCGGAGCATATAGTTGGAGTTGGTGTAGCTCGCGGTGCCGTAGAAGCCCGGAGCGTAGCTCGAGGCCTGTGTGTTGTAGTTGACCGACCCACCGATGCCGCCGAAGCCGAAGTCGGCTGCCGACATGCCAAGGGTGGTTGTCTTATTGCGGAATGCGCGGCTGGTCATACCCATGAGGGTGGAGAAGTTGAAACGGCCGCGTATCACATCGTTGAAGCTGATACCGTTGAGGTAAACCTGCTGATACTGGCTGTCGTAGCCGCGATAGCGGAAATACATCGGGCCGAAGTTGTAGCTGGCCAGCGAGTAGTAGATATCATCGGCGGCGCCTGTGAGGGCTGAAATGGTCTGCGAGTTGCCCTCCTCGTCCTCCATGATAGCCTCATCAAAGAGCATATCGGCGTGATCCTCGTAGAATTCGCCACCTTGGAGCTCCGAATACACTTTGATTGTGCCCGCTGCCACACTCTGGTTGTCGAACAGCAGCACCTGGCGGCCGGCCATGGCATAGCCTTGCGCCTCGACACTGAGCATGGTCTCTCCCGGCTTTACGTTGGAGATGCTGAAGTCACCGGTAGGGCCGGTGGTGACTGTGGCCCCCGAGCTGAGGGTGACAGTGGCCCCGGCTATGGGATTGCCGGTGTCGGCATCAACCACGCGGCCTGTCACAGAGGCAGTCTGAGCCAATGCAGGCATTATAGCCGCCAGCATAAGCAATAAGAACAGTTTAATTCTCATGATTGGTTGGTAAATTTATAATGTATTGAATAATTGGCTATTAACTATCTTTTTCGGTTTCTCACGGCAGTCAGCCACTCGATTTTTTGTTTTTTTGTCAAATTAACCCCCAAAAGTAACAATTTTTTCACTTTGCCACAACCCCCACACTCATTTTAACAATTCCCCACAGTAATCAACCCGTCACTCCCTTTGGTCACCTGACTTGCGCGCAAGGGTGGCGTTGCGGTGGAGCTGCGGGAGCTTGGCCCTACGGATGGCGCTGTGGCGAAACGTGGAGCAATAAGCGTCATGATCCATAGCCGCTACATCGGAGGCGGTAAGTCGCAATACCTCGGGGCGCGGCGTTAATTGTGGTAAAAGCCCGGCACATGGAGCGCAGTGGTTGTGAGGGCAGCACAGCTGACACTCATCGCAACCATAGATACGCCCATGCAGCTCTATGTCGTCAGACAGCTCACCGCGATATTCGATTGTGAGATATGACAGGCATCGGCGCGAGTCGAAGGTGCCATCGGAGAGCAGCGCTCCGCCAGGGCAACGCGCCACACACGCCATGCAGTCGCCGCAACCGGGTGCGCAGGGGGTGTCGGGCTCTATCTCTGCCGTGGTCAATATCTCCCCAAGGAGCACCGCCGAGCCGTGACCCGGCACTATGATCTGATGGTTGCGCCCTATGAAGCCTACCCCCGACTTCATGGCCCAGTATCGCTCAAGCATCGGCGCTGTGTCGACGCATACACGGCACGCCGCACCGTATTTGTCGGTCAGTCGTCGAGCAATGTCATTGAGCCTACCGCGCAACACCTCATGGTAGTCGTCGCCCAAGGCATAAGATGCTATTGCGCAATCTTGCTGTAGCCGATAGGGAAAAGCGCACGAAACCACCGTGCGTGCGCCTTCAAGCAGCAATGTCGGGTCGGCCCGAAGCTGGTCGTAGCGGGCAAGGTATTCCATTTGTCCATGTCGACCCTCGGCTATCCATCGGCGGTAGGTGGCAATTGCGGGGGCATCAACGCACCGGGCGGCAGCAACTCCGCACGCCACAGCGCCAGCCTCGGCAGCCCACCGTTTTACCTCATCGCGCTTCACCACAGTAGTTACATTGGTAGTGGCAAGAAGGTATATCCTTGCTGTTTAAGCCATTCGATGGCTGCAGGGAGCACCTGGCGAAGGTTGCGTTCGGCCTTGAGCGAGTCGTGAAACACGATGATGGAGCCATTGCGGGTGTAACGGATAATGTTGTTCAGCACTTGCTCGGGGCCAAGTTTGCGCGAATAGTCGCGGGTCACCAGGTCGTACATCACCAGGTTGTAACGCTCCTTGATGGCCTTGGCCTGCGACCAGCGTATCAACCCATGCGGGGGACGGAACAGCGGACTCCCAATCAGCTCGTTGGCCTGTGTGATGTCGCGCAGATAGCGGCGCGAGTGCACCTTCATGCCCTGCAGATGGTGCATCGTATGATTGCCATAGGAGTGGCCGCGGCGCTTGATTTCGTCAAGCAACTCGGGATGGCGGCGCACATTGTCGCCCACGAGAAAGAAAGTAGCCTTGATGCCGTAGCGGTCAAGCACATCAAGCACCCACGGCGTCACCTCGGGTATCGGGCCGTCGTCGAATGTGAGGTATACAACACGCGACTCCTGTTTACTGATGCGCCATATTGCCTCAGGAAACAGAAGTCGGTATAATAGTGGAGGTTGCTCTATAAGCATCCTTTACAGGTCAATTTATGATTTAGCCCCTTGCTCTTCGGTAGCCTCGGCATCGAGCTTTTCGAAATAAGCCTTCTCAATCAGCTCCTGAATTTTGTCGTAGTCGATCAGCTCGGCCTGGTGGAGTAAACGCCAGTTAGTAGCTTCATCATCTTTCATCGCGGGTGACTGAGTATTGTAGAAGTATGTAAGATTGAAGTCAACGTTGGCTGCGTCCACGCCCTTCTGCAATGTGGTGAGGTCGGCCTCGACATTTTCAATATAGGAGCTCAGAAGCATGTAGAGAATCCACGCATTGGAGTCAATTTCCTGCTTTTGCAGGGTGCCACCGTGGCCCGAGCGCTGCATGGCGCTGTAGTAGGCCATATACTGGGCATGGCGCTTCACCTCATCCTGATATATCTTGATGGCCTTCTCCTTGAGCGAAGGATCGTTGAGATAGTTGGCCAGTGCCAGATAATCGCCTACGAGATAGAATGATGTAAGCTGTTGATAGGGTGACAGACGTGTGGGAAGTTTCTCCTCGATTATGTTGAGCACGTTGAGGGCCTTTTTAAACTTCTGCTGTGCCTCGGCCTCATTGTATGCGCGGAGCTGTATACCTTCGGCTATAAGGTCGGCGGCGAGGTTGGCCAGAGCCGAGCGGTGGTGTGTCACCATGTTGCGCACTGTCTCGTCGAGATACAGGTCTTTGCCTGAATCAAGGCCACCCCAGCGGAAACGCTCCGTGACGTTGCGGTACATCTTCTCGGTGTTCGACTTAGTCTCGCCGTTGTTGTTCATCCCCTCGGCCACCGGTGTCATCTGATAGGCCAGACCGGTGCGACGCAGGTATCGGTCAGTGCCCACGAAGTGCGCTCCGCCGCCAACAGTCACGGCAAAGTAAACCGGACGATTCCAGCCGTTGCTTATCGAGCGGTTAATCATGTCGAGGGTCAGCAGGTTGCTCTGGTCGAGCGTGCCGTAACTTCTGCTGGGGTTTATGCCTGCCGACTCTCTGAGGTCGAGCATTATGGCGGCATCGGCACCTATTGTATCACTTGCGGGTAGAATTCCGCGGGCCACTGCGTCTTTCAGGTTGTTAGGCATAAGCAGGTGGGTGTAGGGCATGCGCAGGCGTCCGCCAAGCACTGCTTCACCCTTGCCTGAATAGACGTCGGCCAAAGCATCGGAAGTGAAGGTATACCCCTTCTCGGGTATTACCACCACTTGCTGAAGCCGCTCATAGGCGAGCTGTCCGGGAGCTGCCTGGAAGTCGATTGGGGCGCTCTCATAGTTGGGTAGCCGCTGCTGCTCGGCATACCAGGGGGTGGTGAGGTAAGCGAGGTTGACCACGCGCACATCGGTGCGGTACCCCTCAACCTCCTGTGCATACCACAGCGGGAAGGTATCGTTGTCGCCGTTGACAAATATTATGGCATCGTCGTCAACGCTCGACAGGTAGTTCATGCCGAAGTCGCGGGCCACGTAGCGCCCCGAGCGGTCATGGTCGTCCCACGTCTGCGACACCATCTGGCAGGGCACGAAGATGCCTATCAGCACCGCCACCACGGCAATGCCCAGACTCAGGCGGTGCGAAAGCCCAGTAGCGTCACCGCTATTGGCTTTTTTCTTCTTGTTGAAACGTCGATAAAGGTCGCACACGAATCCCCACAGGCCCGCCACGCCCATGCCGAGCCATATCGCAAAGGCATAGAAGGAGCCGGCAAACGCATAGTCGCGCTCGCGGGGCTGCGCTGGGGTCTGATTGAGATAGAGCACGATGGCTATACCCGTCATAAAGAACAGGAAGAATATCACCCAGAATTGCTCAATGCCTCGCTTAGAGCAGAATGCCTGCCACAACAATCCGATGATGCCCATGAACAAGGGTAGCATATAGAACACGTTGTGACCCTTGTTGTCCTTGCCGAGCTCATCAGGGAGTAGCGACTGATCGCCAAGCATATGGTTGTCAATCAGAGGTATACCAGAAATCCAGTTGCCATGATTGGGTTCTCCCTGGCCCTGGTAGTCGTTTTGACGACCTGCAAAGTTCCACATAAAGTAACGCCAGTACATATACGATAGCTGATACCCAAGGAAGAATTGCAGATTCTGCCTGAAGGTGGGTTTTAGCATCATCTCTCGCGACACGGCATTGCCATTAGAGTCGATGTAAGTTGTACCTTCCACAAGATCCATGTCTGACTGGTCGGTCTGGGTCCAGGTGAGGTATGACATCTGGTGGCGCGGGTCGGCCGAATACATGCGGGGGAAGAGCATATTGAGCTCGGGGGTGTACATATAGTCGCTCGACGAATCGACACTTCGCACCACATAGCGGTCGGGCTCGTCGGGCGAGGTTTTCACAACCTTATCATAGGCTGTATGGTCAGGGTTGACCTTGACAGGTGTTGACACGCCATCTTTATCAACCTCATAAACTAATCCTGAATATAATGTGCGGCCGTAAAGCAACGGGCGCTCGCCGTACTGCTCACGGTTGAGGTATGAGCCCAGGGCAAATACATTGTCGATCTGATTCTGACTCAGCGGCGGGTTGGCGTTGGCGCGGATTATCAGCAGCGCATAGCTCGAATATCCCACAAACATCACCACCACCGACAGCATTATCACCGACAGGATGCGTCGCGGCAACTCCTTGCAATAGCCAAAGAAGTACACGCACATGGCGGCTATGATAAACACCGGCACTACCCAGCTGTGTCCGATAAACGGGATGCCGGTAAAAGTTATCGCCAGTATGAACGACACCTTGATAAGCCGCGGGTTGCGGTTGAGCCACAGCTCTCGCAGGCTCCACACAAACAGGCATACCAGTAGCACTATGTAGATCAGCACACCTGAGTTATAACCCATATTAAGGGTGTTGACGGTGAACAGCTCGAACTTCTGGGCCACCAACACAAATCCGGGCACCAGGCCATAGAGTATCAGAGCCACGATGGCTGCCGCTACCGCCAGCGATATCAACGACCCCTTGGCTGTGGTGTTCTTAAACTTGCGGTAGTATACCACCAGCACGATGGCAGGGATACAGAGCAGGTTGAGCAGGTGCACTGCTATAGAGATTCCTATCACATAGGCTATCAGTATGAGGTATCGGTCGCTGTGGGGCTGATCAGCCCGATTCTCCCACTTGAGGATAAGCCAGAACACCAGGGCCGTGCAGAACGACGAGAATGCGTATACCTCACCCTCGACTGCCGAAAACCAGAATGTGTCGCTCCACGTATATGCCAGCGCTCCACATATGCCCGAGCCAAATATCACAAGCATCTGGGTCAGCGTCACATCGGTGGCATCATCCTTCACCACAAGCCGGCGCACCAGGTGGGTTATAGTCCAGAACAGCAGCAGTATAGTGGCCGCGCTAAGCAGTGCCGACATCGAGTTGACTGCCAGGGCGGCGTTAGTTGCCTCACCGCCGAACAGGGTGATAAAGAAGCGTGCCGTGAGCATGAAGATAGGGTTGCCCGGCGGGTGTCCGATATCAAGCTTATACCCTTGGCTTATGAACTCGGGGCAATCCCAGAAACTGGCAGTGGGCTCCACCGTGAGCAGATAGGTGGTGGCGGCTATGAGAAAACAGAGCCAGCCCAGCGAATTGTTGATTAGGTTATATTTTTTCATCTTTTGTTGTCAAGAGGATGCGGGCCGCAGCTCTATTCGCACGCCACCGGCTCCGTGGTTTTACTCACTCCACATCCTTTTGTGTTTAAATTTTTGCATTATAGTACTGGGAATGAGGATGTAGAGAGCACATATTTGCGCTGAAACTCAGCTTCATTCATTATCAGCATATAGATACCTTGTACAAACATTATCACCTGCCACAGGCCACAAGTAACAAACGACAGCAACAGGCATATCAGCCCGGCTCCGGGGCGCGCAAGATAGAAGTACTGCACACCTAAGCCGCCAAGCAGTATTGCCAGCAATCCGCACACAGTCTTGTTCTTGGGCGACTCTATACGATGTTCGGGCACATTAAGGTCGAGAACAGGCTGTGGATAAGAGTATTGATACGACTGCTGGTGATGAGGTGTCGACTGATGTGGGTTCACTCCG
This sequence comes from uncultured Muribaculaceae bacterium, assembly GCA_964517875.1. Classification (GTDB taxonomy): domain Bacteria; phylum Bacteroidota; class Bacteroidia; order Bacteroidales; family Muribaculaceae; genus JAJPXC01. Next base: position 16,519 of record CAZFEU010000032.1, read on the forward strand.
TTGATTACCTCCATAAGCTCAGGCACGGTGTAGGCCGGCGCCCAGTTGGGCATACCTTTGCACCATATCTGCGAATTTGGTTCAAGGCCATAGAGCTTGAGCTGCTCCTTCGACATCGGGCCTACCTGCTGTCCGTTATAAACTATAAAGTACTCAGCCATAATGATTGGTTAATTCAGCGTGATGTATCACTCCGCGAATATACAACTTTTTTCCCGACTTCCATCCCACCCCATCAATCTACCTCCTGGGCAAGCTGTTCAGAGGGGGGGGAAGGATACCAAACGCCTAATCCTTACGCCGAAAGGCCCTTAATGTTTGTAATTGTTAAAACGCTGGCTTAATTTGTCAAATCTGAATTTTTCCATTTAATTTGCAAATAGATATCATTTTTTTATAGGTAAATGATTCAACCATGAAGAAATTCTTAACTCCGTTTTTGCCATTTCTGTTTTTAGTAGTATTTATCACTTCATGCTCTGATGAAGATGTTTACCCTATAGATGATTGGGAAGGTCGCAGCGAGGGAAAGAACTACTCATGGGCTCATGACGACAATGGCCTACTCTACTGCACCAGCAAAACAATGGATGAAAGCACTTACCTCACCAAAGTTTGTGAATATGCATGGAAAGTGGTAGCTCGCAGGATGTTAGGGATAGATTTGAAATGGGAAACGGATATGCATAACCCCTATTGGTGGACTGGAGGAGGGGAATCATACTATTATTATACGACAGATAAATGCCTCAGTTTTGCGCGTATAAGCCCTGAGTCGAGCTTCCTCACAGACGCAAAGTGGATTTATGAGGAGAATACAATAACATGGGAAAATGGTCGATGCGGGATTCATGGAGATTATTACAATTTGATAGGAATGCTCTCTGATGTATATCTTGAGAGGATACAAACGTTCTATTCTTCCAGCGTGCCATCACGATATGGATATGAAATTTATCAACGTTGCGAAGATTTTGACATAGACGAGATGTTGAATTCGGCTATTACCTTCGAAGAGCTTGAACGTTTGCGCTATGAGTGGGCTCTAAGCCAACGCCAAAACGAAGAATGACACTCCTTCCTATATAATATGTCGCGAGCCTGCTCCTATGACGGGGGGCAGGCTCGCGTTGTGTTGTGGGATTGGGCTCCTGTGAAGGAGGTCATTCCTGCGGGTTACGGGTCTTGGCTTTGGTTTTGTTTTTGGTTGATGACGATGCCATGTCTTTTTCCTCCTTGAGGTCTACTTCGTTGCCTTCCCTGTCGATCACGCGGTATTGCAGGTAGGCCAGCGACTGGTCGGGCACTATCTTGAAGCTACGCCCAAGCTCCATACGCCAGCGGCGATAGGGGGAGATTAGGCCCTTTTTGAGGAATGCGTCGACATATGGGTGAACATACATCACGAAGCACTTTGCCTTAAGGGTATTAACGAGATATTCGAGCTTCTCGTGAAGGGTGTCGGTAAATAGCAGCGAGGGCTGCACGTGCCCCTTGCCGTAGCACGAGGGGCAGGTCTCGGCGGTCTCGATGTCGAGTGCGGGGCGCACGCGCTGACGAGTGATTTGCATCAGGCCAAACTTGCTAAGGGGCAATATGTTGTGGCGAGCGCGGTCGGTGGCCATCACCTCGCGCATGTGCTCATAGAGCTTCTGACGGTGCTCGGCCGAGTTCATGTCGATGAAGTCGATCACGATGATGCCTCCCATGTCGCGTAGGCGCAGCTGTCGGGCTATCTCGTCGGCGGCTCGGAGGTTGACATCGAGGGCGTTGCTCTCCTGGTCGGATGATGCCTTGGATCGGTTGCCCGAGTTCACGTCAATCACATGGAGAGCTTCGGTGTGTTCGATGATGATATAGGCTCCTGACTTAAAGGATACAGTCTTGCCAAACGACGATTTTATTTGCCTGGTGATGTTGAAGTGGTCGAATATGGGTATGTCGCCTGTGTAGAGCTTGACTATGTCGCTGCGCTCGGGAGCAATGAGCGACACGTATTTCTTGATTTGCGACATCACTTCCTCGTCATTGACGTAGATGTTCTCAAACGATGGGCTGAACACATCGCGAAGCACACTGACGATGCGGCTCTCCTCCTCAAATACGAGGGCCGGAGCCTTCGACCGACGGGCTTTGGCCAATGTGTCCTCCCAGCTTTTCACGAGTGTCTTCAGCTCGTTGTTGAGCTCGGCCACTCGTTTACCCTCGGCTGAGGTGCGTATGATGACACCGAAATTCTTGGGCTTGATGCTCTCTATGAGTTGGCGCAGGCGCAGCTTCTCCTCGGTAGTCTTGATTTTCTGCGATATCGATATCTTGTCGCTGAAGGGGATGAGCACCATGTATCGGCCTGTGAGTGAGAGCTCGGTGGTGAGGCGCGGCCCCTTTGACGATATCGGTTCCTTTACGATCTGCACCAGCAGCTGCTGGCCGGGCTGCAGCACATCGGTGACTGAGCCGTGCTTGTCGATGTCGGGGAGGAGCTTCATCTTCGACACCTGGGGCAATGCGCTCTTGGGGTCGTCGAGGAGCTGGTTGATAAATTGGGCGTAGGATGAAAAATGTGAGCCAAGATCCAAATAATGCAGAAATGCGTCCTTTTCGTAGCCCACGTTGACAAACGCGGCGTTCAAGCCGGGCATCAGCTTCTTGACCTTGGCCAGGTATATATCGCCCACAGCATAGGATACGTCGCGCGACTCTTTCTGGAGTGATACGAGCCGCGAATCCTCGAGCAGGGCTATCGATACCTCGGTAGGCTTTACGTCAACTACGAGTTCGCTTTTCATTACTGTTTGGTTGCATTGGCCGCCTTGCGCGAGATGCGCCGGCGGCGAGTGGTGTTGTTGAGGTTTGGGGTTTACATAAACGCTAAGAACAAACACTTTCAGGGCTTAACCTACTGATCTCAGCATCCCCTCAAGGTTTGTTCTTGTGTAGCGTGTGGAATTGCAGCGCACTAAGAAGTAAGTGGCTCATGCCGCCCCCTACAAGGTGGCGGGCCGAGATTTATTTCTTCTTATGACGGTTCTTTCTCAGACGTTTTTTGCGCTTGTGGGTAGCCATCTTGTGGCCTTTACGTTTTTTTCCGCTTGGCATTTTACGCGTGGTTTAAAGTATGGTTAAAAATATATGTAATCTCTTAGGTGCGAGCCTGCATTATTTTACGTCCTCCATGAACACCTTGGCGGGCTTGAATGCGGGAATCTTGTGCTCGGGGATGATGATTGTGGTGTTCTTAGAGATATTGCGTGCGGTCTTCTCTGAGCGGGTCTTCACGATGAAGCTACCGAAGCCGCGGAGGTATACATTCTCACCATGAGCGAGAGAGTCCTTTACCACCTCCATGAATTTTTCAATAGTCTCGAGCACGTTGGCCTTGTCGATGCCTGTCGAACGTGAGATTTCGTTTACGATGTCAGCTTTTGTCATTGTAGTAATTTTTTATGATAATGATACGATATATCTTATTTACAAACCCTTAGCCATCCCTCGAAGGCGAAGTGGCGGAATTTGCAAGCGCAAATATCGCACTTTTTTTTCAATTGGAAGCTATGCTGCACACTTTTTTTTAAATAAATCGCAAGTTTTGACCATATTAGATGCGTTATAACTCCGATTTATGCCCCATAACCGCGTCTTTCACCTCCGATACGCCACCATGAGTAGTCGGTGTCGCGGTCGTAGACGTCGCTCCGCTCCAATCGCTTCAGCCTACGCACCACCCTGAGTGTCACAGGCAGAGCTATCACCTCGTAGATGGTCTTAACCAGCGCCTGTGTAAGTATCATCGACACTATCACTCCCCACGGCAGCACTCCGCCAAAGGCCACAGGGAAGAAAACGCACGAGTCAACCCCCTCACCCCAAAGCGTCGATACGATGGCGCGCACCGAGAAGTGCCGCCCACCCTGGCTCACCTTCATGCGGCTCATCACATAGGCGTTGACCATCGAACCGCACAGAAAGGCTCCGAAGCTTGCCACCATGATGCGGGGCACTGCCCCGTAGATGCGCTCCATGGCCTCCTGAGCCTCCCAATGCGCTCCGCCCGGGAGCATGATGCCCAGCTGAAGCAACACCGCCACAAGCAGCGACATAGCGAATCCGAGCCATATCACCAGCCGAGCACGGCCAAATCCGTACACCTCTACGATGCAGTCGCTGAGTATGTAGCTTATCGGAAACACCACGACACCGGCGGTGAGCGTCATAGGGCCGAAATCGATTGTCTTGATCTCAAGGAGATTGGACACAATAAGGCATACGCTGAACAGCGCCGCCAACATCACAAAAATCGGGGAGAAGCCGCTGGTAGCACCCTGCGGCGAGGGGTTGGATTGTAGTTGAGCCATAGTTCTTGTTTTTTAGGAGGTTACAAGCACTCCGCATGATTTTAATCGGCGCGAAGATACGCATTTTTCACCTCTCATTGGCTCGATTAACGCTTTTTTATGTATTTTTGCCGTGCAACTGTAAACTCACCGTTATAATAAATTATGAGTAACGACATCCCCAAACATGTGCTCAGAGACCCCGACGGCCTTGTAACATACGAATATATCGCCAACAACATCGAGTCGCTCACCTCGGAAAATATCCAGCCTCTGATCGACAACTTAATTAAGGCCGACACCACCGGACAGTTCACAGCCTCGGCCGCACGCTATCTCTACGCAATCGACCCCTCATCCTTTGCGGCCCCAATCAACACGCTGGTGGCCGCTACCATCGACCGTGACCGCGAGCGCCGATACATCGGCACCCTACTCCAGGCAATATGGGGCAACGACTACGAATCGCACATCTCCGAGCTAAATATCACCGACGACAACTTCCGCCGTATCTACAAACGCCTATACTCCCGGGGCATCTAATCATTTAAAACCAACACAATGCGCATCACCCTAATGCTGGCAATGCTAATATCGCTCGTCAGCTGTCAAAAATCACAAGCCATGAACGAATCCAATCCCACCACCGACACCAACGACGTGCTCGTCGACATCAACACTACTATGGGCGACATCCGCATCCGCCTTTTTGCCGACACACCCAAGCATCGCGACAACTTCGTGAAGCTTGTCAACGAAGGTTACTATAATGGCGTGCTTTTCCACCGCGTAATCTCCGACTTTATGATCCAGACCGGCGACCCCGACTCCAAGACCGCCGCGAAGGGGCAGCAACTCGGCTCAGGTGGCCCGGGCTACACTCTCGAAGCCGAAATCCAATACCCCAAGCATTTCCATCAGCGCGGAGCACTGGCTGCTGCCCGCACAGGCGACCAGGTCAACCCCGAGCGCCGTTCGTCAGGCTCACAGTTCTACATTGTCACCGGTCAAGCCTACACCTCAGCACAGCTCGACCGCATGGAGTCGCAGCTACGCCAGGCACAGATGCAAGGCATATTCAACCAGCTTGCCGCCGAGCGCATGGACCAGATACGCCAGATGCAAGCCGCAGGCGACTCCCAGGGCCTGCAAAAGCTCCAGGAAGAGCTCATAACCATCACCGAATCAAAGGTCGACCCCAATGCTCCCGTCCTCACCCCTGAGATGCGACAAGCCTACTCGACAGTGGGAGGAGCACCTCACCTCGACGGCCAGTACACCGTGTTCGGCCAGGTTGAATCGGGCATGGACGTTGTAGACAAGATCGAAAAGGTGGCCACCGACCGCTCCGATCGCCCCGTCGACGACGTGAAGATCATAAGCATGACAATCGTCAAGTGATGCAAGTCAACTCAGCCACACTCGACAACGGCCTACGCATATTCCACCACCACGACCCATCAACGGCCATGGTGGTGGTAAACATATTATATAATGTGGGAGCGCGCGACGAGTCGCCACAATCAACAGGCATAGCCCACTTGTTTGAGCACCTGATGTTTGGCGGCTCAAAACACGTCAGCTCCTACGACCAGGCCATCGAGCGTGCCGGCGGCGTCAACAACGCATGGACCAGCAACGACTTCACCTCATTCTACGATATCCTACCCGCCCACAACGCCGAAACAGCATTCTGGGCCGAAAGCGACCGCATGGCGTGGCTCAACCTCTCGCCCCAAAGCCTTGAGGTGCAACGCCAGGTGGTAATCGAAGAGTTTAAGCAGCAGTGCCTCAACCGCCCCTACGGCGACATGTCGCACCACCTGCGCCGCATGGTATATACCTCCCACCCCTACCGCTGGCCGGTAATCGGCCTCACTCCCCAGCACATAGCCGATTTCACCCTCGAGCAGGCCCAGCAATTCTACCGCAGCCACTACCTGCCCAACAACGCATCACTCATCGTAGCCGGCAACATCACCTTCGAGCGCACCCTTGAGTTCGCAAAGCGATGGTTTGGCGACATACCTCCTGGTGATGTAGCTCCGCGACTTTACGCCCCCGAGCCATCCCAGACCTCACCCCGCGAAGTCACAGTCAACGCTCCAGTGCCTCACACCATGCTACTGCTGGCCTACCCCATGGGACACTTCGGGTCCAAGCAATATATCGCCGCCGACACTATTACCGACATCCTCAGCGCCGGGCGATCGGCACGCCTCACACGCCAGCTGCTCAACGCCACTGACCTGTTCACCGCAATCGACGCATCAATCACCGGCAGCGACGAACCCGGCATGCTCCTGATATCCGCACGGCTTCGCGAAAACACCCCGCAAAATATCGACCGCGCACGCCAGCGCATCGCCGACACCCTGCAGCAGCTCGTCACCGACGGCGTGTCGTCCCACGAGCTCGAGCGAACCATCAACCGCTCCACATCGACGTTTACGTTCTCCAACGTCGACCTGCTCACACGCACCCAGAACATCGCCAACTACCACTCCCGCGGCATCGACATCAACACAGTGATTCCCGCCTATCGCTCCATCACTCCCGACCAAATCACAGAAGCAGCCACCTCAATTCTCCGTCCCGACGCACTCTCCACCCTCATCTACGGCCCGCTCGACTAATCCCTTCAAGCCGATTGTCTCTTATTCTCATAGCCTGGTGAACTTGGGAGATCTTGAAATAAATATTTATTTTCTTCTCTATGCCAAAAGATTGCTAAAATTTTACCACCTTTGCAACATTATTGCATATTTGACACCTAAGACCACAACATACTGAAAACCATCTCATGCCAATATAAGAAATACAATCCGAGCAGTAGCTAAGGTTTGGCCGTCTGTCAAAGCCGCTCGGGGAGAGTCATGTTTTTTCACCATGAAAGCCCAAGAGATACAGGAACTTTTCAACAGCTTCGAGTCAATCGCCATCGAATATGAAGGCGTGGAGTGTTGGAGCGCACGCGAGTTAGCCCCGGTAATGGGGTATGTACAGTGGCGTAATTTTCAATCAATAATTGAAAAAGCCAAAGAATCGGCTCACAATGCAGGTGAAGACGTATCCAATCATTTTGCTGACGTCAGCAAAACGATACCGATGCCAAAGGGCGCTGAGCGCCAGATAGATAACGTAATGCTTACGCGCTACGCATGCTATCTTATCGCTCAAAATGGCGACCCTCGCAAGCCGGAAATTGCTTTTGCTCAAAATTATTTTGCCGTGCAGACTCGCCGCGCTGAGCTTGTGCATCAACGAATCTTGGACTATGAGCGCGTGCAAGCGCGCGCCAAACTCGCCGAGACCGAGCATACTCTTTCAGGCGTTCTCTACGAGCGGGGAGTGGACTCCAAAGGTTTTGCAATTATCCGTGCGAAAGGCGACCGCGCATTGTTCGGACTCGACACCGCCATGATGAAAAGGCGTGTTGGCGCCCCGGAGAAGAGACCTCTTGCCGACTTCCTGTCTACTATCGCAATTAAAGCTAAAGACCTAGCCGCCGAAATGACATCGGTTAATGTGCAGCAAAAGGACTTACGCGGTCAAGTCGGCATTGAGCGTGAGCATATTGAGAACAATACAGCCGTGCGTGGCATGCTCCTTGATCGTGGTATTCGCCCGGAGATACTTCCGGCAGGAGAAGATGTCAAGAAAGTGGAGCGTCGTCTCAAATCGGATGAAAAGAAAATACTCCCCAAGAAAAAGAAATAAGTTATGGCCAACACCAATCTGCATGGAGCAAAGAACGCAAAAAAATGATGAATTTTACGCCCAATATCACGATATTGAGGTGGAAATGAACGCCCATATATCTCACCGAACATTAGCGATATTTATTCACTGAGTAGCCATAACCAAAGCCTGTAGTGTTAATAAATATTAAATATATGCTATATAACATATTTTTATTTGGCAATAGCAAAAATATCGTTACCTTTGCATCAGTTTTTCATGGTATTAGATTTAAGGTAAGAAGATTATTCG
>CAZFEU010000033.1:0-23835 GCA_964517875.1 uncultured Muribaculaceae bacterium
GTGGAGCCATGAGCCCGCAGGGCGTCGGGGTCAACGCCCGGAAGGAGCTTGCCCGATCCGTGGCCAAGACATTCGTGGAGGTCGGTATGGAGATTGTCGGTGATGAACAGATATTTGCTGAGAAGGTCGCGTGTGGGCTGGTCGATGACAAATTCTTCATTGAAGCCGTCGCCGTGGCTTGCCTCGTCGTAGGCCTGTGTGATATTTTCGATCGTGACAGATTTCGAGCCGTGGGCTGCGCGAATCCAGTTGGCATTGGGGAGATTGATGCCGATAGGGGTGGCGGGATAGGAGTCACCGGCGAGTATAGCGGCAGTGATCACCTTGGCGGTTACGCCCTTTACCTTGTCGCGGCGGAAGCGTGGGTCAACGGGCGAATGATCTTCAAACCACTGTGCGTTGTCGCTGATAAGCTCGGTGCGGTGAGACGCTTCGTTGTTTTTGAAATTGACGATTGATTCCCATGAGCCGGTCATGCCCAGGGGATCGCCGTAGCTCTCGATGAAGCCGTTGATGAAGTCGACCTGTGAGTCGAGATCCTCAACCCATTGTATCGAGTATTCATCAAAATCTTTCAAGTCGCCGGTGCGGTAATATTTTATCAATGTGTTGATTACCTGGCGCTGGCGATCATTCTCGGCAAAAGTGGCTGCTTTCTCGAGGTTGTCAACGATTCGTTCGATGGCTGGTGAATAAAGTCCTCCTACTTTGTAAACTTCCTCTACCAGTTTGCCATCTTTCTTCACAATGCGTGAGTTTAGGCCGTAGGAGATGGGGGTGAGGTCGGTTGAATCCTTGAGGGCGGCGAAGTAGGCTTCGACTTCGGGCTGAGTAACGTCGTCGCCATAGAGGTTGTTGGCCGATGTGATTATGAGGTCTTGCCCGGCGGCCTGGTTGACGCGCTTCGGCATAACTTCGGGATTGAATATCACCTCAAGCAGTTCGTCAAAGTTGGATGGGGCATCGTCGCCAACCTGAGCCACAAACCATTCTTTGGAAAATTCCGGGATAAATTTGTCGGTGGAGTAGTGATGGTGAATACCGTTGCCAAATTCCACTTGCTTTAAGTATTTTTCAAATCCCTGATAGTTGGGGTCTTTCTTTGAGCCGGTGTAGTTTAGGAATGTAGTTTCGAGCAGGTCGCGAATCTGGAGATTATAACGTCCATTTTGATCCCACAGTATGTCGCGTCCGGCGAGAGCGGCCTCAGTGAGGTGATAAATGAGCTGCTTTTGTTGCAACGATAGGTCCTCGAAGCCAGGCACCTTGTAGCGGAGTACTTCGATGTCGGCAAATCGGTCGACTACGTAGTTGAAATTGTCGTCGTTAGCTTGCACGTGGAGTGATGATGTTAATGTCGCTGCGATTATGGCGCACGACAGGGTGTTGTGTTTCATTATACCGTGTAATTATCAGTTATTCTACATAGAGCACCAGCCCTTTGAGGTATTCACCCTCGGGATGGTAGATATTGACGGGGTGATCGGCCGGCTGAGTGAGTTGGTGGAGAATCCTCACCTTGCGGCGCGACTGAGCTGCGGCCGAGAACACCGCCAGGCGGAATTGTTCGCGTGTGATTGCCTGTGAGCAAGAGAATGTGAAAAGTATGCCACCGCGGGCTACCTTGGTCAGCGCCGCATAGTTCAGGCGCTGATATCCGCGTAGTGCGTTGCGTATGGCTCCGCGGTGCTTGGCGAACGCCGGAGGGTCGAGGATTATCAGGTCGTGAGCTCCGGGAGCCATGGCATCAAGATATTTGAAAGCGTCATCGGCTACTGCGCGATGATGCGATGCGTCGTCGAAGTTGATGTCAATGTTGGCTTGGGTGAGCTGGATAGCCTTGGCCGATGAGTCGACCGAGGTTACGGCGCGTGCCCCTCCTGCGAGGGCATACACTGAGAACCCACCAGTGTAGCAGAACATATTGAGTACGTTGCGGCCATGACTCAAAGAGCGCAGTAGTTGGCGGTTGTCGCGTTGATCAACGAAAAATCCGGTCTTTTGCCCCTTGAGCCAGTCTATATGGAATTTCAAGCCGTTTTCCACTGCCACATTGGTGCTGAATGCGCCTATGATGTAATCATTGTGGGGGTCGAGCTCAGCTTTATACGGAAGCGTTGTCTCTGATTTGTAGTACACGTTGTGCACATCAAGACCTGGAAGATTGACAAGCTGGCGGGCTATGATGTCGCGGCAGAAGTGCATACCCGGGCTGTGGGCCTGCATCACGGCAGTATCGCCATAGATGTCGACGATAAGTCCGGGAAGAAAATCCCCCTCGCCATGCACCAGGCGATAGGCATTGTTGTCGGGGCGTGCCAGTCCCAACACTTTGCGTAACCCTAAGGCTTGTCGGAGCCGGGAGGCGAAAAATGTGTCGTCGACTGGAGTATCGTCGAAAGTAAGCATTCGCACCATTATCGAGCCTATCTGGTAATGTCCGCGACCTATCAGTCGACCATCGGAGGTGAATACCTCCACCACATCCCCCTCCTCTATAGAATCTGTGGACGAGGATATTGCTCCTGAAAATACCCATGGGTGAAAGCGGTCGAGCGATTCTTCCTTGCCGCGCTTTAATATAATCTTTTCCATATCCTATTTTATTCAGAATGTGATGCCTACGGCTCGCAGTATGTCAAGGCCGTTGGCGTAGAGTAGCAGTGTCAGCAAGAATAGCATACCCACCATCTGCGCATATTCCAGAAACTTCTCGGATGGCTTGCGTCGAGTAACAATCTCCCAGAGTGTAAACATCACGTGGCCACCGTCGAGCGCCGGAATCGGGATAATGTTCATAAATGCTAAAATTACCGAAAGGAAGGCTGTCATCTCCCAGAATGTGAGCCAGTTCCATCGGTCGGGAAACATACTCCCGATTGCTCCGAATCCACCCATGCTCGTAGCACCGTCCTTGGTGAAAAGGTATTTTAGCGAGCCAACGTAGGTGGTAAGACGATTAACACCTTTGTCAATGCCCTTGGGCACCGATTCAAGCAGAGAGTAGTCTACCACGGTGACGGGATAGATGTCGGTTGGAGCGGTAAGTTCAATTCCCAGTTTGCCGTTGTCATTAGGGGTGATGGGAAGTGTGAGCTCTTCACCCTTGCGCACCACTGTGATGTCGGTGGCTTTACCTTTATGGTCGTTCAGCTCGGCTACAAACTCGGTATAGGCCGGAGTGGGCACACCCCCTATGGCTATCACTGAGTCGCCGGGCTCAAGACCGGCATCCTTGGCAGCTCCACCTTGAAGGCTTCTTACCACGACAGGGAAACGTGGCGTGAGAAACCATTTGTCGTTGTCGAGCTTGAGCACGAAGTTTTCGGGGATGGGGATGTCAACCGTGGAATTGTCGCGAAGCACCGTCACATTCTTGGCTTCGGCCATCTTGAGCACAGCATTGTCGTCGACGGCCTTAAGGGGCTCCCCATCGGCCATAAGAGGGATATCTCCGTTTTTAAAACCTACCTCCTGAGCGGTGGGAGAGAAATCGTAACCAACCTTGTTGTCGCGAAATTCTATCACCTTCTCTCCCCAGTAGAACGCAATGCCGGCATATATGATGATGGCAAGGATGAAGTTGAACAGCACGCCCCCGATCATCACCAGCAGGCGCTGCCATGCCGGTTTGGAGCGAAATTCGTAGGGCTGGGCAGGTTTAGCCATTTGCTCTTTGTCCATCGACTCATCGATCATGCCGGCGATTTTGCAGTAGCCACCAAACGGAAGCCACCCTATGCCGTACTCAGTGTCGCGCCACGACGGTTTCTCTGTGCCGTCGGCGTTAAGCTTGGGGTGCTCCTGTTTTTTGGGCTTCCACTTAAAAAGCGAGAACCAAGGGTTGAAGAAAAGGTAGAATTTTTCAACTTTAATGCCGAAGATGCGTGCAAAAAAGTAGTGGCCAAACTCGTGAATTACTACCAGCAGCGAGAGTGACAGTATAAGTTGCAGGGCTTTGATCCAGAATGTTTCCAAGTGTGTGAGGATTAAAGATGTTTATTTTTAATTATTTCTTCGGCCATGGAGCGTGTGGCTGAATTAGTGGCCACGTAGTCATCGTAGGTTGGGGCTTCGATGTGGTCAATGCGTTCCAGGCAGTCAATTATTGTGGTGTATATGTCGGCAAAACCAATCTTGCCCTCGCGAAAAGCCAGGTTGGCTATCTCATTGGCAGCATTGATGACACAAGCTGTGTTACCCCCCTCGGCCAGCGCATAGTGGCCTAATGTGATACAGGGGAATCGCTGAGTATCGGGCTCCTCAAATGTAAGGTGGGCCATATCGGTGATGCTTAACGCCCGGTCGTCAGTGTCAAGGCGCGATGCCTCGCCCAGGGCGTAACGTATGGGTAGGCGCATGTCGGGCACTCCAAGCTGAGCCTTTATGGCGCCATCAACCATCTCAACCATTGAGTGCACCACCGATTGTGGATGCACTACGGCTACAATCTTTTCGGGGGCGATATCAAAGAGCCAACGAGCCTCGATGATTTCAAAAGCCTTGTTAAGCATCGTGGCCGAGTCGATGGTGATTTTGGCTCCCATGCTCCAGTTGGGGTGGTGGAGTGCGTCAGTTACCGTTACATCGATAAGCCGCGAGGCAGGCGTGTTGCGGAATGGGCCACCCGAGGCGGTGATGATAAGCCGCCTCACCTTTGTGGGGTCTTCACCTACGAGACACTGATAAATAGCAGAATGCTCTGAGTCGACGGGAATCACACGTGATGCGGAATGAGCCAGCTCCCGGGTGACGAGTTCTCCGGCCACAACGAGGGTCTCCTTGTTGGCAAGGGCTATATCCTTGCCGGCGCGGATGGCGCGCAATGTGGGGGCCAAGCCGCTGTAACCCACAGTAGCTGTAACTACCGTGTCAAAGCAGTCGGAGTCCATCGCATCTATTATCGCCTGGGTGCCAGCTGCCGTCTTGATGCCCAGTGAATCAAGAGCGGCGCGTAAAGCGTCGTACTTCGACGTGTCGGCTATTATGGCCCATTTGGGCCTGAACTTTATGGCTTGGGCTATGAGCGCGTCAACATTGCTGCCAGCGATAAGCATGGCGGCGTTGAAGCGTTCGGGGTATTGCGATATTATATCGAGCGTCTGGGTGCCGATTGAGCCGGTCGATCCCAGCACTGCAATTTTCTTCATGCGTGATGCGATTGGTATAGTTAAGCACGCAAAGGTACGAAAAAAACACGACATTTCCCGCATCTTTACGCCCTATGGGGAAAAGATGAGAAATCTTGAAAGTAAATGTGGTTAGAGAAGGCCGATATCCTCGGGCGAGAGTATGCGCTTGATGCCTATGTAGCGGTTGCTGTAGTAGGGATCACTGAGAGTGTCGATACGTACTCCACGGCTTGTCGAGGCATGGATGAAGCTTACTGCGCCTGTTATGGGGTTTATGTCGGTTATGATGCCGACATGCCCTACTGTTTTGCCGGCTTTACGACCGCTGAAAAAAATCAGGTCGCCAGGCTGGGCGTCATCGCGGCTCACATTGTCACCCTGAGTGTATTGGCTTTTGGATGAGCGGAGCAGGTCGTAGCCAAACTGGTGGAACACGTAGCTCGTGAATCCGGAACAGTCGAATGTGCTCGGGCCTGTAGAGCCTAAACGGTAGGGGCGGCCTATATAGTTTTTGGCATAGTTGAGCATCGCATTGGCCACAATCTCATTACCTTGGTGCTTGAGCATATGATCGGTGCGCATCTTGGTCGTCACTGCTGCGGCATATTGGTCATCGTCGAGAGCGTCCTGACCCACAGTCACCGCCTTCCCATGCGATTGGGCGTGCTGCTGCGCCATTGCGGGCACTGTGGATGCCAGCAACATGGTAATAAAGCAAAGCAGTATACGGTATGACTTCATGTGATAATGATTGTGGATGAGGAATATCCCTCGCTTGAATTATGGTACTTTTTCCTTTTTAAGGTGTTACAAAGATAGGGATTAGGATACAGTAATCCAAGCTGCACCTCATGACGAGTGCGCTATTTAAGTGAAATTAACCCAAATTTTTAACACTTGCAGTAAATTTCACAACTATTGTGAATAGGGCAAAAATATGTTAAATATGGCGAGGGGGAGGTGCTTAACTTCTACCCATCAGGGTCTTAAGCGCATCTTCTACTTGCGATGCCTCGATGATATTGATTTTGTAGCGGCGAGTGTCAACCCCTTTGAGATTGCCGCGGGGAATGATAATGTGGGTCATTCCCAGCTTCTCGGCCTCGGAGATGCGTTGCTCTATACGGGTCACCGGGCGGATCTCACCCGACAGACCCACCTCACCGGTCATGCAGTAGTCGTGGGGGATAGCAGTGTCGATGTTGGATGAGAATATGGCACCGATCACCGCCAGGTCGAGCGCCGGGTCGTTGACTTTAATGCCGCCGGCGATATTTAGGAATACGTCTTTCTGCGCCAGTTTGAATCCCACTCTTTTCTCGAGCACGGCCAGGAGCATGTTCATGCGCTTTGAGTCGAAACCTGTCACCGATCGTTGTGGGGTGCCATAGGCTGCTGAGCTTACAAGTGCCTGAGCCTCGATAAGAAGCGGGCGTATCCCCTCCATGGTCACGCCGATGGCTATGCCCGACAGCTGTTCTCCGTCGTGTGTGAGCAGGAGTTGTGAAGGGTTGTCGACTTCGCGCAGCCCACGCTGACACATCTCGTATATGCCAAGCTCCGAGGTGCTGCCGAATCGGTTTTTGATAGATCGCAGCAGTCGGTACATGTATTGGCGGTCACCTTCGAATTGCAACACCGCATCCACGATATGCTCCAACACTTTCGGCCCGGCGATGCTCCCCTCCTTGGTGATGTGACCGATAAGTATCACAGGCACATTCGACGACTTGGCATACCGAAGCAGTTGGGCGGCACATTCGCGCACTTGACCCACCGAACCCGCCGATGATTCCAGCGCATCGGAAGCGATGGTCTGAATTGAGTCGACGATAAGCAGTTCGGGCTTAAGGTTGTCGATGTGCGTCATTATGTTTTCCAGCGATGTCTCGGTGACTATATAGCAGTTGTCGCTGAGGCGTCCCAATCGGTCAGCACGCATCTTGAGCTGTGCCGCACTCTCCTCCCCCGACACATATAATATACGCCGCGATTTTATTGACAGCACATTCTGAAGCACCAGTGTTGATTTCCCAATTCCGGGCTCCCCGCCGATAAGCACCATTGATCCGGCTACAAGTCCTCCACCGAGCACGCGGTTAAGCTCCTCCGACGGCATGTGGATGCGCTGCTCTTGCGAGGCTTCAATCTGTGAAACAGGCACGGCTTTTGACATATGCGACGACTTGCCGCCGATAAGTTTAGACGCTGCGCCGCTTGATCGGCCACCCCCGGTGACGGTGCGTTCCTCAACCATGGTGTTCCATGATCCACAAGCCGGGCAGCGACCCTCCCATTTCGGAGACTCGTTGCCGCAATTTGAACAGAACCAGGCGGTTTTTACTTTTGCTGACATAGTGTGCTGGAATGATTAGGGGTTTTGATAGCGCCGGCGAAATTCGGCTACGGTGATTGCAGCGGCCACGCCCACGTTTAGCGACTCCACCGTGTCGGCCCAAGCGGGGTAGGGGGGTAGAAAAATGCGATGGTCGACCCGCGTGGCCACTTGGGTGGATATGCCGTTGGCCTCGTTGCCCATCACTATCACACCTGTTGGGGTGAGATGTGTTTGGTATATGTTATCGCCGTCGAGAAACGTGCCATAGACAGGGGCATCGATCTGCGATAATGCTTCGTCGAGGTCGAGGTAGTGAATATTCACTCGCCCTATTGCGCCCATTGTGGCTTGTACTACTTTGGGATTGTAGACATCCACTGTGTCGGTGGAGCATAGTATGTGCTTTATCCCATACCAGTCGGCCAGCCTCACAATCGTGCCCATGTTACCGGGGTCGCGGACGCTGTCAAGGGCCAATACGAGCTCGGATGATGTGACGGCGTGAATATCGAGCTCGTGATGCGGCAGGTCAAACACCGCTATCACGGGCTGCGGCGATTGTTGTTGCGACATCTTCTTTATCTGCGCTTCAGTGGCCACGTAGGTGTCGTCGGCCATGTGTGCCTGTTGCGGGTGCTCGTCGAGCCAGCTTTCGGTGGCGATGAGCATCCGGCAATTCAACAGCGGCAATAGCTCTGTCACACACCGAGTGCCCTCGGCTGTGAACAGCTGCTCTGTGCGGCGGTGCTTCGCACTGCCCAGGGCGCTCACGCGCTTGATAATACTATTTGGCAGGGATGTCATATTATTTTTGGTTTACAGCATCCTCCATGCGTTTTATCGCTTCTTCTACCCTGGATATCATAGGTTCTGACCATGCGCATAATGCATTGGGTGGTCTGTATATCCATTCGTCTTCGCTTTCGATGCGATTCTTGTAGTATGTGTCACGGGCAAGTTTGTAGTAATGTAATGCGTTGGGATAATCGCCCCTCTCCTCGTATATCTCACCAGCACGGTTTGCGGCTCCCATGTCCTCAAGCTCGGCAGCTTTTATGTACCATTCGAGGGCTTTGTCGCGATCGAATGCCTTATGCTTTTCGGGGCCGGTGCCGTAGTCGTACCAGTTTCCAAAAGTAACACACGCATCGCTATACCCCTTGTTGGCCAAATACAACTTTAAGTTATAAATTGAGTCGGGATCACCGTCATATATGGACAGCCGTGTGGCTCTATAGTTTACTAACCCGTCAAATTTCTCATACTTTATGTTGGCGAATTTATCGAGGTCATGTTGAGTTATGTTGTTGGGGTCGAATACGGTGTCAAACGTTGCGGCAACCTTTGTAGAGTCGACAACATCGATGTCATCATTTATCGAGCGATTTGGCTTGCTGCTTTTGTGAGTGCTGAAAAAAACAATTGCACCGCCAATTATCACAATTGCAGCCAGTATAATCCAAATGTGATTGTATGATTTCTTCTTTTTTGTGGGGGTGAGAGGCTTCGGCTCAGGCTTCAGCACAGGTTTTTGGTCGATGTCGACTATAGTAGCCTCACTATTGGGCTGTGCGTTGAGGTCGGCCATCATGGCATCGATTGAGGGGTAGCGGTCGGTGCGCCTGACCTGCATGGCACGGTTGATGATGCGCTGCATCTCGGCTGAAACATCAGAAGGGAGTGCGGGAAGTCCCTCTTCCAGAATTTCCGATGGAGTAGGGGGCACTACGCCCGACAGGGCCTTGTAAAGTGTGGCGCCGAGGGCGTATATATCGGTGGCGGGAGTGAATTTCTGCACCTCAGAGTTGAGTTGCTCTATAGGTGCGTATCCCGGGGTTTTCCCTACAAGGGTGGATGTGTTCTGTCCGTTCTCCTCGTCATACTGCTTCGACACGCCGAAGTCGATGAGCTTGGCTCGACCTGTGGAGCTGTCGATCATTATATTGGCCGGCTTGATGTCGAGATGCAGGCGATTTTGTTGGTGAAGATAGCTCAATGCGTCGGCCACGTCGTTGAGGTATTTGCGCACCAATGCCTCGGGGAGCTTTCCGTTGTGACGCTTTATCATCGAGTCGAGCGACTCCCCGTCGATAAAGTCCATCACATAGTAGGCGGTGCCGTTCTCCTCAAACACGTCGTGCACTTTGACGATGCCGGGATTGTTGAGCTGATGCAATGTGCGTGCTTCGGCTATGAATTTGCGACGAAGTTTATCGACGAGCGGGGTTGAAGTCTGTGTGCATGTGACCTTACCGTCATAGTCGCGCTGACAAAAATTGCCTACGAAAAATTCCTTTATCGCTATGCGTTGGCCCATGAGCACGTGCACCCCCTCATATGTGATGCCAAATCCACCATGAGCTATAAAGCGCGTTATTCGGTATTTGCCCCCCTGAAGCAGGGTGTTTTCGCTAAGATGCATCATTAAAAGGAGATTAGGTTTTTTTAAGGTACAAATGTACGCAAAATTTTGTATTTTTGCATACAAATAACAGTAGCAGATGCAAATACACAATAGAATAATAACTATTATATCGGTTTTGGCTATAGCCTTGGGTGTGAATGGACAGGTTCTCGACTTGCGAAGCCGCCACATAGCCGACCGTTACAGAGCTTACTCTTCACGTCAACTCAGCAAATCGACCGCAACCGATGAAGGTGTTGATAATACATACTTACCCACGGTGATGCGTCTTGCACCGGGCTCCAGCGTGGATGATCTTGAAGCTATGGGGGTGAAGGTGATGCGTCAGCGCCGCGACTTGGTGCTTGCCTTTGTCCCTGCCGACCGTATTGATCAACTGGTCACATTCTCCGGAATAAGTCGCATGAGCATCAGCGAGCCCAATCGTCCCGCTCTCGACCGTGCTCTGCCGGCGTGTCATGCCGATCAGCTCATTGGTATTACCCCGGGCATGCCCCGCTCATGGACGGGAGAAGGTGTGGTGGTGGGATTGACCGATATCGGCATCGACCCATGGCATCCCAACTTTCTCACCACGGAAGGTGAGCCCAGAATAAAAAGACTTGTGACCTATCGCGACACATTGGGTGTGCGCAATATCGCCACTCCGGCCGACCCATCGGCTTTAGTGACCGACGACAGCAACGAGTGGCATGGTACCCATGTGCTCGGCATCATGGCGGGCGGTTATGAGGACACCCCCTACCGAGGCATAGCTTCACAGGCCGAAATCGTGGCTACCGCCAGCATGCTCACCGACGCATGTATTCTCGATGGTGTTGAGGAGGTGATCGATTATGCCCGCTCGGTAGGTAGGCCCGCAGTCGTTAATATGTCGGTTGGCTCGTATACCGGGCCGCACGATGGTACAACACTATTTAACCAGTATCTCGATATGCTTGGCGAGGAAGCCATAATAGTGATGTCGGCAGGTAATGAGGGGACGACAAATATGTACTTCAATCAGAAATTCACCTCCGCTGAGCCGCGCAAATCGGTATGTCTCACTGATCACAAATGGTATAATTGCCAGCGCAACTACGGATCGGCTGACTTCTGGAGCAAGGATGACCGCGAATTTGAGCTTGCCCTCGAAGTGCGCGATATGTCCGACTATACAATGGTAGCCTCTTTCCCATTCAAAGGTGGCATTGATGCGCGCGAGTGGGAAATTGCCTCACCGGGTCGTGCCACGACCGGCAATGCTGAATACAGTGCCGAGTTTGACCGATATTACAACGGCTATTTCCGCCTTACGGCCGGAGTGGATCCCGACAACGGCAAATTTCATATCTATACATCGATGGATCTCAGTTGTAACGACCTAATCGGAGAGATGGGGCGTTACTTCGTTACCGTCACACTCCAGGGTGAGCCGGGGGTGGAGATTGATGCCTATGCCGATGCCTATCAACTGGAATTCAACCACGGTGGTACAAGCCGCTTTGCCCAGCCCACATCCAAGCGCTCTATCAGCGACATAGCATGTGGAGATAACGTGATAGTGGTGGGCGCGTTTACCTCGCGAAATACAGTCCCCACGCTTGGTGGCCCCGCACTTGACTATACTTATTTTAATGAGGGTGAGATAGCGCCGTGGTCGAGCTACGGTGTGCTTGATGACGGTCGCTCGCTTCCCCACATAGGAGCTCCCGGGTGTTACCTTGTCTCTTCGGCCTCGGATGCATATGTTGACGCTCACCCCGAGGAGAAGGATTTCTTGACAGCGAGGACCATGGTTGACGGTAGGGAATCATGGTGGATCGGGCAGGCGGGCACTTCGATGTCAGCACCTTATGTGGCTGGGGTGATAGCGCTGATGCTTGAGGAAGATCCCACGCTCACATTGGACGAAATCAGGGATATACTCATAGCAACCGCCGACCGCGACATGACCGATGCGTCAGATACCCGTTGGGGGGCCGGCCGACTCAATGCCTTTGCTGCCATGCGCCGGGTGATGGAGCTTAACGGTGTGGGGGGTGTTGGTGCTGACGATACGGCCTTGTGCGAAGTGAATTATGATGGGCAAAAGATTATTATAACCTCAACAGTAGTTGGAGGCACCGCATCGGTTTATGCGCTTGATGGCCGTTGCCTGATAAGTGTTGACATAAAGGATATCCGCACAGAGATTGATGCTTCGCATCTCCCCGGGGGCATCTACATAGTGCATACCCCTACTTCATCTCATAAGGTCAGAAAATAGCGTGTAGACCCGATAGTTGCCTGCTGCTATTGGAGGAATCGGTGGTAGAGGTAGGCATCGCGGTATTCGCGGCCTACGCGAATCCATGAGCGCAGATGCCCCTCGATGGCGTAGCCCTGCTGCTCGAACAGAGCGCGGCTTGCGGCGTTGTCGGCGGGAATTATAGCCCACAGCTGGTGCATGCCCAGCCGGTCGCGCGAGTACCGGGCAAGCAGTTCAAGTGCGTTTCGAGCCACGCCTAAGCGCTGATGGGCGACGTCGACCATTATGCCCACCTGCCCGCGGCGATTGACGGGATCGAAATTGGTGATGTCGACCATCCCGAGAGCATCGCCCGATTGGGCGTTGACAATCATCATGCGCAACTCACCGGTGGCATAAGGGTCGGCAGTGTAGCTTGCCACGTAGTCCCACACCTGTTTGCGTGAGAATGGAGCCACAGCTGAACCGCTGGCCCATAAGCGTGAGTCGTTTTCCCAACGGTAGATGATGTCGAGGTCGGTGGGTTCGATGGCGCGGAGGCGGATAAAATCGTTGCTGAGCATGTCGGTATGATGGTTGATGTGTTAAGTTGCTGAAAAAGGAGTGCGGTTGAGCAATGACCGCCCAAGGGTGATTTCGTCGGTGTACTCAATATCGTTGCCCACGGCTACGCCACGAGCGAGTTGGGTGACCAGCACGCCCGTGTCGCCCAGGCGACGGTAAAGATAGAAACTTGTGGTCTCCCCCTCGATTGTGGCGCCGAGGGCGAGAATCACCTCCTTGACCTCGCCTGATTGTACACGTTCGATCAGCGAATCAATCTCAAGTTGGTCAGGACCTATGCCGTCCATGGGGGCTATTACACCGCCGAGCACATGGTAGAGCCCTTCGTACTGGCGGGTTTTTTCAAATATCATCACATCCTTCACGTTTTCAACCACACACACCGTAGAGTGGTCGCGCCGCAGGTCAGAACAGATGGGGCAGATGTCATCCTGCGATATGTTGTGACACTTACGGCAGTACTTGATGCCCTGACGCATGTCGATTAGCGACTGCCCCAGGTTCAGAGCCACCGACTCATCCTGGCGCAGCAGGTGCAGAGCCAGCCGCAGGGCTGTTTTGCGCCCTATGCCGGGCAATCGCGACAGCTCGGTCACGGCTCCTTCGAGCAGGGTGGATTCAAATTCACGTTCCATACCACAAATTTATAAATTTAGACTCTAATTAGCATTATGGATTATGATATTAACAATAATTAAGTAGTGTGTACTAAATTTAAATATTATCTTTGCATATTCATCTTCAACGTGATATATAACCCTTAATTATCCATAGAAAACCAATAAAAACACAGTTCAATATGAAAAAATCATTACTCAGCCTCCTGGCTGCCGTAATTGCTCTCCCTATGGGCGCCGAGACTATCGAGCTCAACGGCAAGCAGCATGAGATCGAGGAGCTGATAAGCCGAACAGTAGGCCCCGGTATTACCTACAAGCGCATCCGCTCCAACACCTATCCACTCAATATCAATCTGATAATGATGGATGTGACTAATCCCTACAACAAGATGCAGACCACTACCGCCAATGAATCATCACAAGGTACTGAAGCTCTTGTAAATCAGGCAGCGCGCCAGACCACCGGCCAGATGCGCCCGATTGCCGGCGCCAATGCCAACTTCTGGTGCGTGAACACTCAGGAGCCTTATAGCCCATCGCTCAACGGGGTGTGCTATGGCGGTCACGGTAAAAATGGTGAGCTTATCACCGAAACCAACAATACCAACGATAAGTGGAATGGTGGTTGGAAGCACACCGGCATCGTGGGCATCTCACCAGATCGTCAGCTTTACGCCGGCCATTATTTTTATAAAGGCTACGTGAAGGGTAGCGCGCTCTCCAAGTCGTTGCAAATCAATCAGGTCAACAAGGTAGTTCGCGATGAGGAGATAGGTCTGTACAACAGTTTCTACGGTAAATCGAAAGCCTTCCGCCCCGTCAATCAGCAGGCTGACTCCAAGGGAAAACAGGAATTCGTAGCAGTGCCGGGCGTGTCAACCGAAGTGCTCTGCGACTTCGCCGATGGTCAGTCATGGAAAATCGGTGAGCCTGTGACCATGATTGTCAAGGCAGTCCGTACCAACGCTGGCGAAGGTACTCTCGGCAACTACACCTGCGCATTGGTAGGCCGCGGTTCAAATGCTACCGAGCTCGCCAAACTAAAAGAAGGTGACGAAATCACCATAGAAACCAACTACTATTATCAGACAACCGATGATGCCGGTGAAAAAACAAATCACCGCATCAAGCTCGACAACTTTGTGGCGGGTAATGCAACTGTCATGATCGATGGCGAACTCACGGGCTACAATACCTCGGAAACTTACAACTCGCAAGTATATTCACGTACAGGTTATGGCGCATCGGCTGACGGTAAAACACTGTATATCATTGTGATCGATAAATCAAACGATCCCACATACGGCAACTCGGCCGGTTGCGGCACCCGCGTGATGTGTGAGCTTGCCCGCCATTACGGTTGCTCCAACATGGTTAACTTCGATGCAGGTGGATCGGCAATGATGTATCTCAACGGCGAGATTGTCAACCGCACTACCGAGGGCACTCCCCGCGCCGTATCCAACGGTATGCTCTGCTACTCCATCGCCCCCAAGGACGACAAGGTGGCTCGCCTGGCTTTTGATGACATCACCCTGCAGGCTCCCCCTTACTCTACATTCCAGCCCCGCATTATCGCTTACAACCAGTATGACGACGTGATCTCTTACGACTTCCACGGCTTTGAGCTGAGCTGCGATGCCGCTTTGGGCACCTGCGACGGTGAGTATTTCGTAGCCGGCGGCACAGCCACCACACTTCCCCTTACAGCTACCTACGAAGGTGTATCAGTGTCAAAGGACATGACTATCGTAAATGCTGATATCGCTATCCGTATCCACAATCTGCTGATCGACTCGGCCAAGGAGTACCCAATAGAAGTCACAGCCGCAATCGGCGCTAACACCTATGCTTACAATCCGGCCGCTATCGAGTGGTCCGTTGAAGACCCGTCAATCGTGGGTGTTGACGAAGCCGGTGTGCTCAAGGGACTCGCCGAGGGTACCACCACGGTTACCGGTAAGATCGGTACATACATTGACCAGATGAACGTAACAGTGGAGATTTCACCCGAAAAGTATCTCCCTCTCACCGATAATACAGGTTGGAAACTCACCAATACCGGCGTGACAAATTCATCGATGGCCGAGGACGGCACGGTAAGCTACACCTTCGGTGTTAACTCGCGCAGCGGTTCGGCTCTGAAACTCGCCAAGACAGTGCCTTTCTACTCTATCCCCGACAAGATCTGGCTGTCATTCCAGAGCACGGTTCCCGTTGAAGAAATCGTGGCTGACATCCGCGAAACCGGCAACACACGCGCCAACAATGTAACTCTCACCAATGCTGGAGCAAGTTTCGACGCTAACAGTGAGTACCGTATCGAGGTGCCCATCACCGAGATAGTTGCTGATCCTTCCGACCTTATCAACTACCCCTTGACCCTCAATTCGCTTAACTTCAAGTTCCCCAAGGATAACACCCTTACCGGTAAAGCCCAGACCCTGAAGTTGGCCGCACTCGAGGGAGAGTATGCCTCCAATACAGGTGTTGAGGCAGTGACAATGCCTCAGGCACAGGCCTATGCAATGGTATACCCCAATCCCGTGACCGACGGCAACGTCAATGTAAGCGCATCGAGCTACATCAGCCAGGTGGCTATTTACAGCGTCAGCGGAGCCTTGATGGGCCGCTATCCTGTAAGCGATCGTCAGGCCACACTCAACATCGGTTCGCTCGCATCGGGTATCTACATCATGGCAATCCATACCACCGATGGCGTTAAGACCACACGCCTCATCGTGAAATAAGTATTTCATAATTGTCCTATAAAACACCGGGGGCTGCTTCTACACCAAGGAGCGGCTCCCGGTCTATTTTAGCGAAGCTTATCCTCGTAGGTAATAACCCAACAGTACCAAGACAAGTGATGATATCGCAAAAAAAAGCCCCCGGCATCACTGTCGGGGACTTCCATTACTTGCATGAATCTATTGCTATGGAAATTCTTTTGGGAAAGGCTCTTATTTTGTGCGCCTTGATTGATCTTCCTTAGTGGCCCGATATACACCGTTGACTTTGTCGCGGCCAAAACGGTAGCTGATTCCAAACAATACATAGGCTGAGTGAGCATTGAACGTCTGTCGGATTGTATAATCACTATAATGCTCCTTAGAGCGCGTCTTGTTCCAACCGAAGATGTCGTTGGCTTTCAATTGCAGGTTAAGACGATTATTGAGCAGCGAGTATCTCAATGAGAGATTGAACAGTTGGAAAGACTCGTATTTTATCAAATTTTGTTGCCAGGGGAAAAAGTGGGTGAACTGTGCGCCAAATATGAGTGTTTTTTGCCGGTTGAGCATTATATCGGTTGTTGCTTCAAGTTTGCCCGACCAGTCCTCCATCTCATTTAGCCGGAAATCGGGTAAGTTGCTATGGGAATATGTGCGGAAGACTTCACCACCTACTTTCATCTCCCAGCGTTGAAATAGATTGCGCTTATAGTTGGCATACAACCCAGTTTTGTTGGTCGACAGACAGTTATATGGCAATGTGCTTATAACTTTGTTTTCATCAAAACGTCGGATATAACCTATGCCATCGTTGGCAAATGAGGTGTAGAGCACGGCATAAAGACCTCCAAGACCATAGAAATTGATTTCTGCATTATTGTAGATCGTGGGTTTCAATGCAGGATTGCCGGCTGCGTATTCATCGATGGTGGAATAATATTTAAATGGATTCAGCTCCCACAGATTGGGGCGTCCCATACCCATTGAATAGCTCGCATTAAATGAGCCGAGGCCGTTTTTATTCCATGACAGACTGACGGTAGGGAACAGATGACCATAGTTGTCCTTGTCGGTTTGTGAAGTAGACAGTTGGTTGCCTTCGGTCCACGTATATTCATGGCGTAACCCTACTTTACCCCACAGTCCTGCGCCGAGTGAACGAGAGGCGGTAATGTAGGCGGCTGCAATTCGCTCCCTGTAGTCAAAGATGTTTGTCTCGGATGATGGTAAGGGCTTAGTGCCGTTAGTATGTGACAGACGATTGTCCGATGAGTTGAGGATATCAGTATATGCTATGCCAGCTTCCAACTGAATGGTATTTAAGGGCAACTTGAAATCGACCTTACCGCTATGGAATCGGTAATCTGTCTGGCCATCCTCATCTATGCTGTAACTGTCAATGTGATTGGAGTAAGTGGTATAGATTTCTGACACAGCGGGACTATGGCGGTTGAAATAATTATATGTCAATTGTAAGGCTTGGCCATTTTTGCCCAAAGTCCAGTCGTAAAACCCTGTAAGGGTCAGAGCATTGTTGGGCCTGGATTTGGTGCAAGATAATGATGAAGAGGTATAATTCCCATAGTCGGAGAAGTTGGTGCTTATATTAGATGCGGTTTCATAGTTGAAGTTGGCTACCAGGCCTATGTTCATATCCGTCGTTAATTTGTACCTGAACAATGTATTGAACCCGGCATCAAATAATTTTGATTTCGTATGTGTGGATGAGATGCGTGGAGATGAATGGTCATAAAACGAATATACCATATCATTGGAGTTGGTGCCGCGGTAATCTGATGCGCTTGCATCAAATGAAAAGTCAATCTTGCGTGTGGTATGGCTTATGCTGCCGCTGAAATATTCACGCAGCCTGTCACCTTGGTTTAATGAGCCGTACAGACTGCCGCGAGTGCCCAGGGTTTCATTCCGGGTGGTAATTGATATATATGCGGCATTAGGCTCCACGGCATAGCGCGACGGAGGTGTAGTGAGCAATTCAATTTTCTCAATATCCTCGGCGCGGAGATTTTGCAGACGCATCGACATGGCGGATGCGTCGAGATCCATCATCACGCCATCAATTATATAACGCACATTTCCTTTGCCGGCAACGCTTACGGTGCCGTTGTTGACTGACACGCGGGGCATGCGGTCAAGCACGTTGACACAGTCAAGCCCTTTGGTATAAGGGTCATTCTTCACAAGATATACAAGTTTACCCTCTTGTTGTTTAACCACGGGGCGCTTGGCTACAAAGACAACCTCGTTGAGTTCAATTTCCCTATCCCACGATATGGATATTGAGTCGGTAGTGCTCTGTGCGAATAAGGACGCAGGGATTGTGGCCGCTCCTAAAAGCAGCTTATTGATGATGTTCATATATGTGTGATGTGTAGTTAGTTAAATGCTTTCAATGGGCCGCTGATGAATAGGTAGCAACCATTATTGTTGTCGTAACTTAGACCTATGTATATTTCTTCCCCGTTGTTAAGTATCACCATCGACCGATACCTTGTGCCGTCGGTGATCAGGTCTTGAGAACGTGATGCCTGTGGTAAATCTTTCTCAAATAGTTGGGCTACCTTCTTCAGTAGGGATTTATTATTGGTTACGGTGCACCCCCTAAAATATTTTTCCTGATTTTTTGAGATATTGATTGAAACACTCTTATTAGTATTATATGAGCCATTGAACATCTGCTCAACATGTAAACTGGGTGATTTGGCAAATGCGCATAGCGACACCAGTGACAGAACTATAAATAGGATATATTTTTTCATAATCGGGTGTGATTAGTTATTCATGGTTTCATCGATTATATTGTTGGCCCGGAGCATGTATTCATGCTCAATTAAAGCGGCTTGATTAATAAGGGAATCGGCTTTGGCCATGGCAAGATTGGTGGACTCGATAGCTTCGTTGTCGCTCAGACGTGTGCCATGGCTATATGCGGCGATATACAAATTGTCGGAGTCGACGTCAGACAGGCTTGAGGCCTGATGTGCAGTAAAATATAGCGTTACTGACAATAATACAGCGATACTTGCGGCGATACCGGCTACATATCTCCAGCTCCAAATCCTT
This sequence comes from uncultured Muribaculaceae bacterium, assembly GCA_964517875.1. GTDB lineage: Bacteria > Bacteroidota > Bacteroidia > Bacteroidales > Muribaculaceae > JAJPXC01. The sequence goes on from CAZFEU010000033.1 coordinate 19,126, forward strand.
TTGGTGCGAATTACATTGTCAGGCTTGTGGAGCAATTGAAGATTCATAAGAGCCTTGACTTCAGCGATAGATGCCGATGTATGGGTGGTGGTGGATAGAATGTATTCCAATTCTTTTTCCTCAAGAACTGACAGTTTACAGTCCATATACATACGACAAAGTACGTCTAATTCTTCTGTCGTCAGTGATAATCCGTCGGTCTTCATCGGTCTAAATTCTTAATGTTTTCACGAATTCGTTTACGGGTGCGGCTTACATTCATTCTTACAGCTTCAACTGATATACCCATTTGGCGTGAAATATCCTCATATTCCATACAGTCATAAGTCACCATGTTGTATATTCGCTTCTGCTTATCGGTCAAGCCCTTTAAAATCAGTCGCTCGTATTCAGCTAAGTTTTCTATCGGCATTTCGTAGCTTCCGGCACTTTCCACATAGGATGCATCCATTTGCAGTGTGTGCTTGCCGCGTAGATGGTCAATACATGTGTTGCGAAGAACATGGACTAATTTATTGCGAGCCTCTCCGTCAGAATTAATCTCAGCCTTTGACCACAACTTCTCGAAAGTATCCTGAATCGCATCCCTGGCGTCCTCGTCATCATGAAGAAGCCTCATCGCTATTCGGTGCATTTTGCCCCGAATGTCAAGAAATGCCGATGTTAATACGTCCGTTTTCATTGTAATCTACTAATGATACGATTGAGAATTACAAAAGTAACATGATAATAAAAAAATCTCAACTTCGTCGGAGTGATATAGTCGGAATTTACTATTGGATGTTGTCTGGCAAAGTAGTTTCAAATTTATATATTAGATAAGTGCTCATCGAATATAGCATTTTGAAATTATAAAATAAAGTACTATTTTTGTCGAAAATCCCATAGGGAATAATATCTATAGATTATTATGTTCTCAGCAATTAAGAATAGATTGGCAGAGTCTCAACTGCTTCAGAGTGTAATCCATACACCATCGCCTCGCTGGGTGATTCTGCTTCTTGATATGTGCATAGTGGCTATAAGCTGTCTGCTTACATTTACCTTTAGCGTTAACCCCAATCAGAACTTCGGCCACAACTGGCTCACTACGCCGTTGAGCATTACGGCAGTAGTGGTGCTTGTGTATTTCATCACTTGCAAAGTGATGCGCATCAATGAGTATATAGTGCGAATTTCGATGATAGTCGACCTCTATCGCCTTACGTTGATGGTGGCAATCGCTTCGTTTTCACTGCTGGTGATCTCTATGGTTGTCAATATGTTGACTGGCATCCTATATATTCGTGTGTGGAACATATTCCTGATCGGCATGCTTTCATTCACGATGATGATGGTGGTGCGACTGGTGGTGAAGTTCTTGTACTCAGTAGTGACAACCGACAGCCATCGTCGCGAGCCTGTGATTATACTCGGCTCCTCGATTAATTCATTTGCCATAGCCAATGCCCTGCGCAACGAGGATAACGGTAGATTCCAGCCCGTGGCGCTGCTGAGTCTGAATGACCATATCGGAGACTACAAAATTGAGAACATACCTGTGGTGCGCTACGATAAGGATAATATAATGGAGGTGTTTGAAAAGTATAGATGTCACACCCTCATCTTCTTATCAGGCCAGCAGGAATTTGTGCGCACAGTGCTTGCCGATGTGCTGCTCGACAATAATATCAAAATTCTGAAACTCAACCAGGTTGAGGAGATTGATGCTGCAAAGGATGAGAAGGCGCCGAGCCTGTCGCCTCATGTGCAGTCAATCAAAATTGAGGACTTGCTCAACCGTGAACCCATAAAGACTGGCAGTGCTCATATCGAGGACCTGATAGAAAATCAGGTGGTGATGATAACCGGTGCCGCCGGTTCGATAGGATCGGAAATAGTGCGCCAGGTAGCGCGTTTCCGTGCGGGTGATATAGTGCTTGTAGATCAGGCTGAGAGCCCGATGCACGAAATGCAGCTCGAGATGGAGGCAAAATTTCCCAACATTAGGATACATCTATTTGTAGGCGATGTTACAAACCCGACGCGTATGGAGCGTGCGTTTGTCAAATATCATCCCCGCTATGTGTTCCATGCCGCGGCATATAAGCATGTGCCGATGATGGAGCGCAATCCATCAGAGGCCATTCTGACCAATGTGTTTGGCACGAAAAATATGGCCGATCTTTCAGTGAAATATGGCGTGGAGAAATTTGTGATGATTTCGACCGACAAGGACGTGAATCCCACGAATATCATGGGGGCATCCAAACGTATCGCCGAGATATATGTGCAGTCGCTTTTCTTCCACCGCCGCAAGCACTATGATGGGCAGAGCACTCAATTTATCACCACGCGCTTTGGCAATGTGCTGGGGTCTAACGGTTCAGTTATTCCGTTGTTCCGTCGTCAGATTGAGGCCGGTGGGCCGGTGACAGTGACACATCGCGACATAATACGCTATTTCATGACCATACCTGAAGCATGTTCGCTGGTGCTTGAGGCCGGGTGTATGGGCCGTGGAGGTGAGATATATATCTTCGACATGGGCAAGCCGGTGAAAATTTACGATCTTGCTTGTCGCATGATATCGCTTGCCGGATTGAAGCTTGGCCAGGATATTAATATAGTGGAAACCGGCCTACGTCCGGGTGAGAAGCTTTATGAGGAGCTGCTCAACGACAAGGAACTTACTGTACCCACTCACCATCAGAAGATTATGGCTGCGAAGGTGCGCACTTACGACTATATTGATGTGATGAACCACATCGAGGAGCTCAGTGATGCCATCAAGAACTGCGATACACATCGCCTGGTGGCTGAGATGAAGCACATCGTGCCTGAATTCCACTCCAAAAACTCTAAGTACGAGGCTATCGACCGTGAAATTGAAGAGGAGGATAAGCCCGATAATCTCACCGAAATCAACAACAAAAACGCTTGAGATGGTAAAGCATATAGTGACGTTCAAACTCAAAGGCACTCCCGATGAGCGGCTTGCAGCAAGTCGGAAATTCAAACAGGCGCTTGAGGAGCTGCCGCAGGTGATTGACTGCCTGCAGTCGATTGAGGTAGGTGTCAACGAAAACCCAGATGAGGATTGGGATGTAGTGCTCACCGCCGTGCTGCCCTCTATGCAAGATGTGGCAGTATATGCCAAGCATCCAGCACATGTGGCAGCTGCTGCAATAGTGGCCCCCCTCAAAGAGTCGCGCGCATGCGTTGACTATGAGGTGAATTATTGATATAAGCGCTCGCGGGCGGCGGCAACACGCTCGTCGGTGATGTAATCATCGTAGTCCATCATTTTGTCGATGATGCCGTTGGGCGTGAGCTCGATAATGCGGTTGGCTACCGTCTGGATGAACTCGTGGTCGTGCGAGGTGAAAAGCAGATTACCTTTGAAAGATTGCAGTGTATTGTTGAACGCTTGAATCGATTCCAGATCAAGGTGATTGGTGGGTGAGTCGAGGATGAGGGTGTTGGCATTCTTCATCATCATGCGTGCAATCATACAACGCATCTTCTCGCCACCCGACAGCACCGAAGCTTTCTTAAGTACCTCTTCCCCGGAGAAAAGCATTTTGCCTAAGAATCCTTTGAGATAAATTTCGCTGGAGTCGTTGCTGAACTGGCATAACCAGTCGACGAGGTTTAAATCGGTGTTGAAAAATGCTGAATTGTCGAGCGGGAGGTAGGCGGTGGTGATAGTCTGCCCCCAGTCATATTGTCCGGCATCGGGCTTGCGATTTCCTGAGATTATCTCAAACAAGGCGGTCATAGCTCGGGGATCACGGCTTAAAAATGCTATCTTGTCGCCCTTTTCAACCTGAAAATTCACATCCTTGAATAGCAAATCGCCATCCACCGAGGCGGTAAGCCCTTTCACTTCAAGAATCTTATTGCCAGGCTCGCGCTCGGGAGTGAAGATGATTCCGGGGTAACGGCGCGATGAGGGTTGGATTTCCTCAACGTTAAGTTTTTCAAGCATCTTCTTGCGCGACGTGGTTTGCTTCGATTTTGCTACATTGCCAACGATATGTTAAATGATATTTTCAATAAAGTAAGGGATTCTCTCAACGAAGCTTTCAGCGACAAAGATGTTTCAGTAAAATGCCCAAACTGCGGTGCGCAAGGACAATCAAAACAATCACAAAAGACTTTTGTTTGCCAGTATTGTGGTTGCGAAAACAACAATCCAGAATACAGAAATCTCTTTGATCTTCAACAGTTGAGAACAAACACAAACAACACTCAAACCAACTTTAATGATGATTTCGACAACACAAGCTCAAGCGTAGTATTTGGCAGTGGCTTGTATGCCTACATCGAAAAGTCTGCTTTGTTTTATAATGGCGAAATTCCTGGCATAACCTTTGGGAAGGCAAATCTTTGCACTTCTTATGAAGAGTGTGTAACCAAACTTAGAGAAATTGCAAACAACGAAAGAAGCAAAGCTTTCTTTGAAGCACCAAATCAAAACCTTGAAGAAATAAGAAAAGCACACCCAAAAGCAAAAATAATTGAATTATAAATGGTCAATTTTTATAAAAACTGCTCACTCTTTTTAGCCAGCTATTGATTTTGATTTAATTAAATGCTAAAATGATTATATAAGGGAGAGAAAATATGAAACAAGATAAGATTGTGGAAAAAATTTTTAGAGTAGGTATGAAATATGACAAAGATGACTGGCATATTTCTCCAATTTCATCAAAATTTTATACTCTT
>CAZFEU010000034.1:0-23588 GCA_964517875.1 uncultured Muribaculaceae bacterium
CAAATTTTACCACGCCTTTTATATCATTATCTGAGATCAATCGAGAAAATTTCATCGAGTCTTTACATGAAGCTGGATTGAACAAAACCGAAGCTCGCATATTAGCACGTGATGTGGCATATGATGTTAATATTCTACGAAGACGCATAGTAGTATCTTACACAGCCCCAAGTTGGCTGATAGAGAAGAATGTCAATATACTTGTTGCGTGTAGTATCATTGGAGAATGGAATGATAACGTAGATGGGGATAGGGACCTGGTTTCTCATATTTCTGGAACATCTTATGAAAGTGTTTTATCCATTATAGAGCCTTTACAATTTGCAGATGACAGCCCAATCGTTAAAATTGGGAATATTTGGAGGGTTAAATCTTCATATGATTTAATGATGCATCTTATCTCCCGTGTCACCACGGTCAATCTAAAAAGGATTGAAGAGGTTGTTGAGACTCTCAATTTAGATGATGATCCAGATGCAATCGCTAAAATGGAGGAAAAAAGATTCCGTTTTTGGGAAAATGGGCAAGTGTATTCTGATAGTATTAAAGAAGGAATATATTCTGGAATTGCATTGTATTCTGTAATAAATGAGCGAATAGGCAGTCAAAATCATTGGGTTGACCAATTAATCTCAAAAATTCTTTCAAAATATGATATAAATAAATATCTCAGCAACCGTAATTATCTACACTTATTTGCTGAGGCATCTCCTATTTCGGTAATTCAATTTATAACAAAAGATATTGAATCGGGAGCCAAAATCTTAAACCAACTATTTGTTCCACGAGAAAAGCAATTCAGCTTAACTGGATGTGAGATCTATTATACGGAATTATTAAATACGCTTGAGCGAATTGCTTGGGGCGCTAATCACTTATATGAGATTTCATATATCCTATTATATGCGACTAAATTCCCTCATGATGAAAAATATGCTAATAGTCCACTAAATTCATTACGTCAGATTTATCGATTCCTTTTGCCACAAACATTGGTTGAATTTGCGGAGCGAATTAATATTTTATCTTCGTTAAGTAAGAATTATCCTAATGAAGTCTATCATCTGATTTTGTGTCTAATCAAAGATTTGCGCAAGGGATATTTTACTTATAACTCAACTTTTAGATGGCGACTGAGAGGATGTCAAAATTCTCCAGATTTTGTCTCCCCAATCCCAGCACAAGAAATCAAGGATGCCGTTCAATTAATGTTGTCCCTTTATGATGATTCGGTTGATAATTTTTGTTCACTTCTCGAACTTTCGTTTTATGATTATTTAGACTGCGTACGAAATGAAATAATATCTAAACTGAATGAGTTTAAAGACACCTACGTGGGGAATATGAAAGTTGTGGGATTGCTTAGAAAAGAGATATACCAACAGCGTGCATATAAAGAAGCAAAATGGGCTTTGCCAGAAATAGAATTGGACAAATATATAACTATTCTCAAAGATATTGAACCTACAGACTTGCTTTTAAAGAGTAAACATTTCTTTGATGATTTCGACATAGAGGATCCAAATTATATTATTGATGACACCGATTATTCGCAGAAAATTGAACGACTTAATAATATAAGGGAATCTATATTGAAAAACATAGTAGATGCGAAAGGTGTCGAATCTGCTTATGAATTATCTCATATTGTAGAAAACCCTGACCCGTTGGCTACATCTTTGGTCTCTTTGCGTGGTGCAGATATTGCGACAGAAATTTACAAGCGACTGGCAGAAAGTTCAATCACTTTAAAATTTGCGAACAGTTTCTTTCGCAGTTTGTATTATTCGATTGGAGAGGAACGCTATTTGGAATTAGTAGAAGAACTTAAATTAGTTGAAGACAAATCAATATCAGTAGTATTGTATAGTCCGAATTATCATTATAAGTTAGCCATTAAAGCGAATAATTTAGCTAACCATATTAAACAAGATTATTGGAAAAATGTTTCTATTTGGTCATGCAAGGTTGAGGATGTTGATTTTGCAATTTCACATTTGCGAGAGGCTCGTCGTTTTTCTGCAATTTTATACATAATTCATAAGAAAGAGATTATATCTATTCTGCCGGATGCTACGAAAATCAATATTCTTAGCGAAGCCATATTATATCCTGAGCAATTACATAATTCAAACATTAGGCATTATATTGGAGATATATTAATCTCGATTGCCCAACCAAATGATGATGACCTACTCGCTAAATTGCTTCAGATTGAATTCATTCTACATGATTTACTTAGCGGATTCATGGACATAAGAAAATTGCACATTTACTCGGCATTGAACAGAGATTCATCACTAATGATTCAGCTAATACAACTTGCAAATGTAACAGATGAAGAGGAATTTGCCACAGAAGATGAAAAACGTAAACGTGTCGCAATGGCAGAATTTGCATTGCGATTCTTGTATAACTATGAATCTGTTCCATGTACAGATGATAATGGTACTATAAATTATGATGATTTACTTGTATACCTACAGAATGTTCGAGAAGCATGTAAATCAATAGCTTTGTGCGAGCATACCATCGGTAAAATTATTGGGAATATTCCTGAAGATGACAAATATCCATCGGAAAACCTTTGTCATCTCGTAGAATCACTTAATGATGATAAAATTGATACTGAAATCGGGTGTGAGCTGTTTAATAAAAGAGGATTATACAGCGTATCTCCATTTTCAGGTGGCGCACGCGAACGAGACCTTATTAAAATATTTGAGAGTTATAGAATGCGAGCTCTTCCATATTCGCCAAGGATGGTGAAAATATTTACAAATCTAATAACCCGTTACGAAAGAGATGCAGAACGAGAGGATAACAAATCGAGATTATTAGGTCTCAAATATTGAAACTAATCGAAAACATATTCAAATCTATTTCAAACATTGAAAAATAATTAGAACCTTTGTAAAAATCCTGATGGCATAATCGGGAAGAACATTGAAATTGTGCCGTGTACAATTCGTGAACAACGGAAGCGTGTCATTACAATATTCTGAAAATTACTTAGTTACAACGATATTATCCGGCTCCATGCGGATCACTATTTAAAGCCATATTTCCACAAGGAGATGTGGTATTTTTTTTGGTATCATATCCAATTTGCGTCTACTATTGGATAAAAAATGCGCTATTTTATCCAGTACAGTGGATTTATTGGATAAGTGTTCACTATCCAATCTTTATGGGATGTCGGTAGTATGCGGGGGGTTGGGCTTTAGTCAGGACATTGCAAATCGATATTCTTTTGGGGTCTGTCCGGTCTGTTTCTTGAAGAAACGGATGAAGTGCTGTGGATATTGGAATCCTAACTGTTCGGCTACTTGTTTAGTCGAGGTGTTCGGGTCGAGGAGCGCGCTTTTAGCGTGGTTTATCATTTTCAGCTGGATAAACTCCTGTGCGGTATTGCCGGTCTCTGATTTCACCAAATCTCCGAAATAGTTGGGCGAAAGACATATCTTATCAGCGAAGTATCTTACAGTCGGTGTGCCTGCTGTAGCCCCTATCCCCGAGCTAAGATAATTGTCGAGTAAAGTTTCAAAGCGAGCGAGTACGTCATTGTTTAATTCCTCACGTGTTACGAACTGTCGCTCATAGAATCTCATGCAGTAGTTGAGCATAACCTCGATATTGGATATTATCAGAGATTTGGAGAAACGGTCAATCGGATGCTGCAACTCACGCTGAATCTTATCCATGTAATCTTGCAGTATGATGCGTTCCTCTGCCGAAAGGTGCAGGGCCTCGTTGGACGCATAAGAGAAGAATGAGTATTGACTCATTTTCTGCGCCAATGATGTGCGGTTGAGAAAATCTTGGTGAAACAGTAGGCCGATAGCCTCGGGGGCTGGTCCATCCTCCAATCGGTGAATGCCAACTGTCTGTCCCGGGGCGAAGCTTACCACAGTCTCATCGTCGAAGTCGTAATTTGTCTTTCCATAATTAATCTTGCACCCCATGGTTTTTTTTAGGAATAGGGCGTAGAACCCAAAGTGCATGCAGTGGGTGGGCTGATGCACGGATTCATCAAAATGCACTATTGCCACCAGCGGATGGCGCGTTTCAAAACCAAAATATCGGTTGTATTTCTCTATGCTATCTGCCTGAAAGATCTCCATATCCATCTGTTTTATATTGCAAATTTAGCAATCAAAATTCAATCATCCAAAGCAATAACTCATATTCCGTAACATGGGTTGTTTTGTCCGTAACATGGGTATAAATGCCAAAGCGGTAATGAAGTAATTTTGTATTATCAAAAGTTACAGTTTATGACCGAAAAAGAATTTCTTCAATATGCAGCGGCCGGAAACCTGATAAATGCCGGGAGCGAGATTCATAAATCGATGCACGCAATGAGTCAGAGGGCGTTGCGACTAACCGCCGAAATCAACAACGCCTATCACACTCCTGACGAACTTAGGGCGTTGATGTCGGCTTTGATTGACAAGCCGCTTGACGGGGGATTTGGTCTATTCCCTCCGTTTTACACCGACTGCGGACAGAATATTACCATCGGTCAACGCACCTTTATAAATATGGGCTGTTCTTTCCAGGATTGGGGCGGTATCACCATCGGGGATGACTGTCTGATAGGGCATAACTGCACGATCTGCACCGTAAATCATTCCAAGTACCCCGAGCGGAGGGGCGATATGACTTGTGCTCCTGTATGTATAGGCAACAAGGTGTGGGTGGGAGCGAATGTAACAATCCTTCCCGGAGTTACTATTGGTGATGGCGCCATAATAGCGGCCGGTGCAGTGGTGAATAAAAACGTGGAATCTAATACGATTGTGGGGGGAGTGCCTGCAAGACTTATCAAACATATTTGACACATGAAAAAGTTGCTCATCGGAGTGGCCGTGGCATTGGCTGCCGTACATAGCATTAATGCACAAAATCAAAACACCTTAAATATGATGAAAACAGAAAACCTTATTCTCACCCAGGAATGGGACAAGACTTTCCCGAAAAGTGAAAAAGTTGACCATTCCAAGGTCACATTTGTAAATCGTTATGGCATAACACTCGCCGCAGACCTGTATAAGCCTAAAGGAGTATCCGGGAAGCTGCCGGCTATCGCTGTGAGTGGTCCCTTCGGGGCGGTAAAGGAACAAAGCTCGGGATTGTATGCTCAGGAGCTGGCCGAGAACGGATTTCTTACAATTGCTTTTGACCCATCATACACGGGTGAAAGTGGTGGTCACCCGCGGTATGTAGCATCACCCGACATAAATACCGAGGACTTCAGCGCTGCTGTTGACTATCTGCTGTCGCGGGATGATGTAGACACGGCCAAAGTAGGCATATTGGGCATCTGCGGTTGGGGAGGAATTGCTATCGAGGCTGCTATCAATGATCCTCGCATCAAGGCCACGGTAGCCTCCACTATGTATGATATGACACGCGTTAGCGCAAACGGCTACTTCGATAGCGAGAATAGTGCCGGGCAACGCAATGCCAAGCGTGCCGCAATGGCAGCTCAACGCACCGAAGACTATCAGAATGGGTGCTATAAACTTGGTGGCGGGGTAGTTGACCCACTGCCTGAAGATGCGCCTCAGTTTGTTAAAGACTATTACGACTACTATAAGACTCCCCGCGGCTACCATAAGCGTTCGCTTAATTCAAACAGCGGTTGGAATGTCACTTCCAATCTTCCGTTCCTCAACTTCAAATTCTTCGAGTATGCCGACGAATTGGAAAATGCGGTGATGATCGTTCATGGCGACAAGGCTCACTCTTTTTATTTCGGTAAGGATGCATTCGCTAAGCTGACAGGCGATAACAAGGAGTTGGTGGTATTGCCCGGTGCAAGTCATACCGACTTATATGACCAAAAGGACATCATCCCATTCGCTCAAATTGTGGAGTTCTTCAACAAAAACTTTGACAAATGAAATTCTGGATAATACCATTGACTTTGCTTATGGCATTTTCAATCACTATGTGCGCATGCTCTCATGAGAATGAAGAGCCTGAAATAAAGGAAGAGCCCACACCGGCTCCTGAGCCGGAACCTGATCCCTCAACAGGGCAAGGGGAAGTCCTCGTAGCCTATTTTTCATGCACCAACACAACAAAAAAGGTCGCTGAAGATATTGCCGATTTAACCTACGGTACTCTATTTCGTATCGAGCCCCAGGAAGCATACACTTCTGCTGATCTTGACTACAATAGCGATTGTCGGGCAAACCGCGAACAGAGTAACGCTTCTTCCCGTCCGGCAATAAAAGGAATGCCAGAAAATCTTGATAAATACGATGTGGTTTTTCTCGGCTATCCTATCTGGTGGGGAAAGGCTCCGCGAGTTTTATTTACATTCTTGGAAAGTGGGGATTTCAAAGGAAAGACTATAATTCCATTCTGCACATCCCATTCAAGTGGAATAGGCAGCAGCGACACAGAACTTCACTCTGCGGCAAAAACTGCTGTATGGAAATCGGGCAAACGCTTTGGAGGAGGTGTATCCGCTTCTGAGATAGAAAAATGGATTAACGGATTAGGTATAGATTTTGAAAATCAAAATAATAAGGATAATAAAGATAATATGGACACGGATTATGCAAAATTTCCTCTCTCAGAAGGCAAGAACGGGCAGGCTCCGACTATCCAACTCAGCAGCGGATATGATATGCCGATTGTGGGTCTTGGCACTTACAGCCTCACGGGAGACGTATGCGTCAATTCGGTAAAGTCAGCGATTGCTCTGGGCTTCCGTAAGATTGACACCGCCCACATGTATGGAAACGAAGTTGAAGTCGGTCGAGGTGTCAGGGAATCCGGTGTTCCCCGCGAGGAAATTTTCGTGGCTACAAAGATATATCCCAACCAATATTCCGACCCGGAAAAGGCAATCGAGGAATGCATCAACAAGCTCAACATCGGCTATGTTGACCTGATGCTTCTTCACCATCCCGGAACAAACGATGTCAAGGCATACAAAGCTATGGAAAAATTTGTCAAGGAAGGAAAGATACGTTCCTTGGGTGTATCATGCTACTATATTAAGGAAATTGACGATTTCATCAAGCAGGTTGACATTAAGCCGGTGCATGTTCAAAATGAAGAGCATCCTTATTATCAGGATTGGGATGTAGTGCCGCATATCCAATCGCTCGGCATTGCGGTAGAGGCATGGTATCCGCTCGGAGGCCGTGGCCATCAGAAAGAACTGCTCAGCGATCCGGTGCTGACTGAGATTGCTCAAAAACACGGCAAGTCAGTGGCTCAGGTAATACTGCGCTGGGACTTGCAACGTGGTGTCGTGATCATCCCGGGTTCAAGCAATCCTGCCCACATGGAAGAGAATATCTCAATCTTTGATTTCAATCTTTCCGATGAGGAGATGACCCGTATTGAAGCTCTTAATCGAAATGAAAAACATGACTGGTACTGATGAAGATACTGGCAATTAACGGCAGCGCCCGTAAACAAAGCAATACCGGACATCTTCGGCACTTATCACGCCACAGCCGATACCGTCTCCGACACTGACATAAAAATCAGCGTGTTTATTGGATGCGATTTCAACATATGTTGAGAGTCGGGCGGTTTATTTGTTGTATTTTCGCGGTCGAATAATCAGTAGATACAAATTTTCATACGCCCGTAAATATGTTCAAGTCGATTAAAGTATTGCTGGTGCTTGTCACCTTATGTTCCTTTAAGTCTCACGCCCAAACTCCTATAGTGCAAAGGTTGGAAGGGGAAGCCAGGGCCGGCCTGACCACTCCGCTCGGAGGTTATCACACAGGTAAAGCTCAGATAAGTGCCGCTTTAGGCATAGAGGGGCGATATAACTTTAAGGGCACTCCATGGGATTGTGGCTTGATGCTTGATTTGTCCACCGCCCGCAGGGGTTACGAACATCTGTACAATGACGGCTATGACCGATGGCAGAGCAATCGCACATTGGCTTTTGCCGCAGTCGGTGACTACAATCTGCGTCAGGGATCAAAATTTAACCCATTTGCCGGGGCTGCGTTGGGCGTTGCGCTTAATGATGTGGTAGGCGACAAATATTTCCCCACCGAGGGCACCTCGATGCTTTTTGCTCCGCGTATAGGCGTGGAACTCTTATACCATTTACGCCTTATGGGGCAGTTTAACATATGCCGTAAAGGATACAACAATTTTAGCCTCACGCTCGGGTTGGTGCTTGGGGGAGGGCCTAAAAAGCAATGACCACATAGTAAATGTGTATCATTATGAAAGCAAGTCTGACATTTATTCTTTGGATGCTGTGTGCGATGACCTCCGGGGCACAAGTGATAACCGGCAAAGTGGTCGATGAAAACAGCTCGCCCATCGAGGCGGTAAGTATAACGCTGCTCAAAGGGGATTCAACTTATATCGCAGGAACGGTGACTGACGACAATGGAGTGTTTGTGTTTAAGAATTCCAACGGCAACGCCAAGTACGTCAAACTATCATCGGTAGGGTATGCCAACAAGATGTGTGAAATACCGGCTAATGGCGACTTGGGGGTAATCACCCTTGAATCGGAGTGGGTAATGCTGGGCGAAGTGGTGCTGGAGTCGCGTGCGCAGAGGGTAATCAAGAATGGTGTGGAGTATACGCCGGCCAAGCGAACGAAGAAAACGTCATTGGATGCAACAAATCTGTTGGTCAATATGCAGATACCCCAGCTCGACATTACGCCCGGAAAATCTGAAATAAAAACAAATACCGGAAAGGCCGTATCGGTATTTATTGACTTTGTGCCCGCGACACAAGAAGATCTGAAGGGGTTACGTCCCGAGGACGTGCTTAGGGTTGAGGTGCTCAACTATCCCGAGGATCCTCGATTTAATGATGCGCAGCATGTGGTCAACTTCATTATGCAGCGTTACGAATGGGGTGGATATACCAAACTTGGGGCTGAGGGTCAGACTTTGTCGTCCGACATAATCGAGGGGAGTGTTTTCTCGAGGTTTGTATATAAGAAATGGACATTTGATGCTTATGCAGGCTCCAACTGGACCCATTCTGACCACATGCCATCCTCCTCTGTAGCAACATATCGTGATGTAGACTTCAACGGCTCGCGCTACGATGAAATCACACGCTCATGGAAACTTGACGACTATCTTTCGCACACCAATTCGCAATACGCATCCCTCACGGCCCACTATCGTAATGACAAAGCCTTCATTCAGCACCAGTTGAGCCTGGGCCGTTACGACAATCCCGATACTCGCCGTCCTTCAACCGTGAGTCTGACCGCGCCCGATTTCGAAGATGCCAGGACAAAGGAGACGAGCTCATTGCGGTCGGTATACCCATCGGTCAAAGGATATTATTATTTCGCCCTGCCGAGCGATAACACACTGGTGGCGTCATGGAATTTCACTTACGGCTCTACAACTAATAACTCTTTTTATCAACTGTCTGACCTAAACCCAATAATCAATAATAATAAGGAGAAAGTATACTCACCGACGGCATCGCTGCAATATGCCAAGGGTCTTGGCCATAGCAATGCGCTGCGTGTGAGCCTGATGACATATAATTCGATTTTTGACACACGCTATTTCGGTTCAGACAATAGCAGGCAGAAGTTGCTTTCGTCTGAAAACATGCTGTTTATCATCTATACACAAAATTGGGATAAACTGAGCTTATATTCACGCATCGGTGAGTCATACGTGATAGGCCGTGTCAACGGTGTCAACACCCTCGAAGAGTGGAACCCGCGCCTGGGGCTGCAACTGGAGTATGACATAAGTGAACAGCATTCGGCAAGCATAGAGGGATGGTGGGGTAACTCTCATCCGCAACCGTCGACTGCCAATGAAGCACTCGTACAGTCGAATGAGCTGCTATGGCTTCAGGGTAATCCGAATCTTAGAAACACACTGTTTGCGTCGGCGGCAGCATCGTATACCTATATCCCCACCAACCAACTTTCGCTTACAGCCACGGTTGAGTATGAGGGTAACCCCCATAAACAGGCCTATAGGTACTATACACTCGACGGGTATGACGGATTGATACGCCAGTCAATCAACAGCGGAGATGCCCACTCGTATACAGCGTGGCTTTCCGCCAACCTGAAGATGCTCAATAATGCCTTAAGCTTACGACTGAACGGCCAGGCGCAGCGGGTAGTGCTCACCGGATGTGATGCCCAGTCGATGAATCTATTGGCAGGAACGATTAATGCCCAATACTCAAAGGACAACTGGTCGGTGATGCTATTCTATCAGACTCCGCAAAAGCAATTAAGCGCCTGGAGCAACGGAGTGGAACTCAAGTTGAAAAACACCTATGGGCTGATGGCAAATTATGCCATAGGCAATCTTAAGGCAAGCCTGAATTGGCGCAATTGGTTTACCCGCAACGGCTATATCGACGGGTATTTCTATTCCCCTCGATTCTCAGAGGTAACCCGCAGTTGGAATGACGATCTTTCAAGCAAGATTACGCTGTCGCTGACTTACACATTCAACTATGGCAAAAAAGTATCTACACAGAATGAATCACAAGCCGGAGGTGGCATAAATTCAGCTATTCTGAAATAGGAGGCGAAAGTCGACCATTATTCTTTCGCAAGGATATATTTCGGACATCATTACTTTCTCCCTGCGCACCTCGCATATTGTTGTTGATGGCAAACATTTTGCTATAGATTTTGGCTTTTTGTTTTTTGATGTACATATTTCCAAAAAAAATATGTAATTTTGCAGCCGCACATGTCATCTGTAGGTTAATGTGCTCAATAGAGGTGGCTAAAGATTGCTATCTAATGGAAATAAAAAGTACACAAAGAGCGCTTTGGTAAAATCAAGAACAAAATGAAAAAAATTGTATTCAGCTTATTCGCAGCAATGGGGTTGATGGCTATCACATCATGCTCGACACCCAAGAATGTTGCATATTTTCAGGAATTGAGCACAGGTTCGGTTGTGCAGGCTGCGCAGGTAATGGAAGTTAAAGTGAAGCCTGAGGACAAGCTGTCGATAGTAGTCAGCACCCAGGATCCGGCGCTTTCCGCCCTATTCAACCTCGTAACAGTACAGAACAACATAAACAGCACCTCAAAAGCCACTTCGACCAATGGTCAAGTATCTTACTACACAGTCGATTCCGCCGGCGACATCAACTTCCCGGTAATTGGTAAGGTTCACATAGCCGGACTCACCAGAGAAGAGGTCGCAGAAAAGATCGTTGATGAGCTGGTTAAGCGCAATTTAGTGAAAAATCCTATAGTGACTGTGGAGTTTTCCAATCAGTGCGTTGTTGTGCTGGGCGAAGTTAAGACTCCGGGGAAATACAATTTTAACGAGGATCACATCACCATCCTTGAGGCTCTGGCTATGGCTGGCGACCTTACCATCAATGGTATGCGCGACAACGTGCTTGTGATGCGTAAAACCTCAGAGGGAATGCAAAAAGCATATCGTGTTGACCTGACACATGCGGCTGATCTGGCTTCATCTCCAGTGTATTACCTACAGCAGGACGACGTGATATATGTTGAGCCCGATGACAAGAAAAAACGTGAGACAACCCCCAACGGCAACACCCCGTACACTCCCTCATTCTGGGTGTCGATGGGCTCATTTGCTGTGACTGTCACCACACTCGTCATCACACTTACTAAGTAAATAAACCTCCTACCGACTACTAACATACCAATCATACAGCTATGTCTGAGATAAAGACAGAAAAAAAAACGACTAAGACAAGTACCACTGTCCCCATAACTGATATCTTATATCGCACCCTTCACTATTGGCCGTGGGTATTACTCTCGGTTGTAGTATGCGTGGGTATAAGTGTGTACTACCTACTTAAGACCCCCAAGCTGTATAGCCAGACGGCCTCAATACTCATCAAGGAGAACAGTAAGGGTAAATCAACCAGGACTGTCAATGACTTCGGCGATTTTGGATTGTTCTCCAACAAGACCAACATAGAGAACGAAATGTCTACGTTCAGCTCCAGAGGTCTGATGAGAGAGGTGGTAAAGCGCATGAACCTTGACATGAACTATTATCTGCCGAGTACATTCCATGACGTTGTGGCTTACGGCACAACCCTTCCGGTAGCGGTAGTAATGCCCGAGATGGCCGACAATGCATCGGCTTCGTTCCAGCTTGATGTCAACAAGGACGGACAAGTCAAGATTTCACGCATTAAATTCGGAGGGAAGGAGTATGATGATAAAGCCATTGAGGGTGCTTTTAATGACACACTCAATACGCCCGCCGGTAAAATTGTAGTAATACCGTCGGCTTACTATAAGGAGGGAGAGGCGGTTGGACTCAAGGTCAACAAGTCGCCGTTTGATTCCACAGTAGCGTCGTATATGTCACGCCTTACCGTTGGGATGAGCAATGAAAACACTACGGTGATTGACTTGACGTTTGTAGACCAGAATATACAGCGAGCTGATGACGTGCTCTCAACAGTAATAGGTGTTTATAACGAGAGCTGGATACGCGATAAGAACCAGATAGCGGTTTCGACATCCAATTTCATTAATGAGCGTCTTAATGTGATAGAAGATGAGCTTGGCAATGTGGATTCCGACATATCATCGTATAAGAGTGAGCATCTGGTACCTAACGTTGATGCCGCAGCTGCAAGTTACATGGCCGAGAACCAGGCTTTGAGTCAAGATTTGCTCGAGGTCAACAACCAGTTGCAGATGACCCGCTATATCCGCAACTATCTGAATGCCGATCCAAGCAACGAAAATGTACTTCCCGCAAATACAGGCGTGAAAAATCTTGAGCTGGAGTCGCAGATTGCACAGTATAACTCCAAACTCCTCGAAAGAAACAAGCTCCGCTCGATATCTTCAAGCGAAAACCCCCTTGTGCAGAGCATGGACACAGAGCTTGGAGAGATGCGCACCGCAATCATCGCGTCGGTCGACAACTCGATTGTCAATCTACAGACACAGATCAAGAGCCTGCAGGGAGCTCAAGGCACGGCAACATCGCGCCTGGCCTCCAATCCTAATCAGGCTAAGTACATCCTAAGTGTCGAGCGTCAGCAGAAAGTAAAGGAGGCTCTTTACCTCTTCTTGCTTCAGAAACGTGAGGACAATGAGCTTAATCAGGCATTCACTGCCTATAACTCCCGAATTATCAATGAGCCTGGTGGCAGCACAGCCCCTATCTCACCAAATGAGAGGAAAATCATTTTGATAGCCTTCTTAATCGGTTTGGTAATACCCTTTGGCGTGGTGTATATTAAGGAAACCAGCAACACTAAGGTGCGCGGCCGTAAAGATTTGGAGAGCCTCACGCCACCGCTTTTGGGAGAGATACCTCAGTACCGAACTCCGGGTAGAAAGGGAAAGAATGCTAACGCTAAGCGAGAAATACTTGTAAAGCCCAAAAGCCGCAATATCATTAATGAGGCTTTCCGCGTGCTGCGTACAAATACCGAGTTTACACGTGTCAACAAGGATAGCAGCAACATCATTGCCATCACATCATTCAATCCCGGTAGCGGTAAATCGTTTATTACTATCAACCTTGCCACAGCCATTGCCATTAAGGGTAATAAGGTGTTGGTGATTGACGGTGACATGCGCCACGGATCTGCATCGAATTATGTTACAAACTCTAAAGTAGGTTTGGCCGACTACCTCAGTGGTGAAACGGACGACATAGGGTCATTGCTGATTACCCCTGACAATGTTCCTACCATGCATGTATTGCCTGTAGGTACAGTACCTCCCAATCCTACCGAACTTCTTGAATCTCCCCGCTTTGGCGAAATGATAGAGAAGCTGCGTCAGCAGTTTGATTACATTCTCATTGACTGTCCGCCTATCGAGGTTGTGGCTGATGCACAAATCATCGACCAGTTTGTCGATCGTACTATCTTTGTGGTACGTGCCGGTCTGCTTGAACGCTCGATGCTTAGCGAGCTTGACCGTCTCTATGCAGAGAAAAAGTATAAGCACATAGCTATGATACTCAATGGCACACGCAATGACCAAGGCCGATATGGCTACTCGCACTCTTATAAGTACGGCTATGGCTATGGTTATGGATACGGATACAACTACGGCAATAAGTCGGAGTGATCTTTAGCAACGTAATCAGCCGAGTTGAGTGACGATATGGGGCTATTATCCGGCATATTTTCAAAACGTACGCCTCTTGACCTGGCTGGTGTAACGGATTGGCACTCGCATATTCTGCCTGATGTTGACGATGGTGTGTCGGATATTGAAACCTCACTGGCTATACTTGACGATTATGAGAAAGCCGGTGTGACAAGTGTGTGGCTTACGCCTCACATAATGGAAGATATACCCAACACCACTGAT
This sequence comes from uncultured Muribaculaceae bacterium, assembly GCA_964517875.1. Taxonomy (GTDB): domain Bacteria; phylum Bacteroidota; class Bacteroidia; order Bacteroidales; family Muribaculaceae; genus JAJPXC01. The sequence goes on from CAZFEU010000034.1 coordinate 14,309, forward strand.
CAGCTCAAAGATCGGTTTGCCGAGCTCAGAGCGGCATACACCGGCGCCGTCACCCTTCACTTGGCGGCGGAGAATATGATTGACAACCTGTTTGAGGAGCGGCTGAGCGCTGACGACGTTTTGCCCATAGGTGTTGACAGCAAGACTTTGCTTGTCGAAACGTCCTATTACACTCCGCCTCTACATCTTGAAGATATCTTCGAGGAGATTAAGAGAAGGGGGTATAATCCACTTTTTGCTCACCCGGAGCGTTATCATTACATCGATTCGATGAATGAGTATCAGCGCCTCAAAGACCTTGGGGTGCGATTTCAGCTCAACATCCTGTCGCTTGACGGAGCATATGGCCCAGGTCCTCGAAAGAAATCAATCGAGCTTCTTAGGCATGGGATGTATGACGCATATGGCTCTGACTTACACCGACACCACCAATTCAACCAGATAAGTAGTATGACCCTTCCCGGAGCGTTACACACGCAGCTACGGGGCATCAATACTTGGCCACGTTAAACCCATTATGATGAGATTAAAGGGGAAAATGCGGCATTTAATAAAAATATTTGTAATTTCGCAGGTGAAAATCGGTTGACATCGTAAGAGACCATGACTATCGTGCGATAACGATGTGACAGATATGATAACTGAAAGGAAACAAGCCACATATATGGATAAAGACATTAGAATTTGTGTGATTGGCCTTGGCTATGTGGGTTTACCGCTTGCAAGACTGTTTTCAACCAAATATCCCACCATCGGCTTCGACATGAACCAGAAGCGTGTTGATGCCCTTAATGGTGGCCACGACTCTACCCTTGAGGTGAGTGACGAGCTGCTCCAAGACGCTATTAACAACCATGGATTCAAGTGCACCACAAATCTTGATGATATTAAGGAGTGCAATTTCTATGTCGTGGCAGTGCCGACACCGGTTGATCACAATAATCGTCCCGACTTAAAGCCGCTATGGGGAGCATCTGAAACAGTAGGTAAAGTAATATCTAAGGGAGATATAGTAGTATACGAGTCAACTGTGTATCCTGGTGTTACTGAGGAGGAGTGCTTACCGGTGGTTGAGCGTGTATCAGGACTGAAATTCAACAAGGATTTCTACGCAGGTTATTCACCTGAACGCATCAATCCCGGCGATAAGCTGCATACTGTAGAGAAAATCAAGAAAGTTACTTCTGGCTCTACCCCCGAGATAGCCGATGTTGTTGATGGGGTGTACAATTCAGTGCTGGTTAACGGAACCCACAAAGCACCTTCTATCAAGGTGGCCGAGGCGTCAAAAATAATTGAAAACTCACAGCGCGATGTCAATATTGCCTTCATGAACGAGCTGGCAAAGATATTTAACGCTATGGGAATCGATACACACGATGTCATAGAGGCGGCTTCGTCGAAGTGGAATTTCATTAAGCTATCACCAGGGCTTGTTGGCGGACATTGCATATCTGTTGACCCATACTATCTTATCCAGAAAGCACAGGTGTACGGAGTGTTGCCCCGCATCATGTCGTCGGCTCGTCGCCTCAACGACGGAATGGGTTCGTATGTTGCCAATCAGACGATCAAATGTATGAACCTCAAGGGAGTGCGTGTAAAGGATGCGCGGATACTGATATTGGGAATAACTTTCAAGGAGAACTGTCCCGACATCCGTAACACTAAGGTGGTCGACATTTACTCAACACTCAGAGAATATACCCCCAATATCGATGTGGTAGACCCGTGGGCCAATCCCGAAGCAGTGAAACATGAATATGGCATTGATGTCCTCAATGTCCCTTTAAGTGAACTCCGTGGCCTATACGATGCCGTGATCCTCGCAGTGGGACACCATGAGTTTTCCGGTGTAGAAATACGCAGCCTGTTGGCCGACCCCGAGCAGGGTGTGGTTTATGATGTGAAAGGCATCCTTGACCGCTCGATGATCGACGGGCGCCTTTGATTTAGAATACAGAAACTATTGAGCCCGGCTACCTGATGAACAGGTGCCGGGCTCGCTTATTTACTGTGTAGGTATGTTGTTATTTATGTTGATTGAATAGCCACTCTCGGGCTGCTGAGTTGCGGTAGGCGTAATCGAAAGAGTACATATGTTCGGTGGCAGGTGTCACTTCTACGCCTTCGGGAACAACCGTTCCCGGCTCAAATTGGAAGATGTTGACTGGAGCGCCCTTGCCGAGCATCGTCTTTGCCATGTCGTCCTGCTGGCTCTGCGGTAGCTTGGCGCTCCATGGGGCGAAGGTGTAGCTTACGCCCTGATTGCGTGCAGCGTCCTCAATAGCTTCAATGCAGGGGTAGGCTTTCCCCTCGTTGCCTGATATGAAGTAAATGAAGTTGTGTTTAACCAGCGAGTCAAAAGTTGCCTTATCCCAATGTGAGTCTACAAATATTGCAGCGGCGAACATCCGGGGATATGCTACATCGTAGTACATCGAAAGCATTCCGCCCATCGACTGTCCGGTAGTGTAAATGCGATCAGTGTCGATGTTGAGGTCGGAGTTGAGCGAGTTGAGCAAGCGTATTACGATGTCGGCCTCGTCGGTTGTCTGGTATGCGTCATTTACGGCCACTTCTGAGAATTGAGGCACCAGAACATAGCAAGGATGCTCCGATTGCCATTGTGCGGTGGTCCACACCTGAGCTCCTTCTTTAGTGGCGGGAAGTTTTACATCCTTGCCTGCTGTTGAGGCGTCGGCGATGAAAAGTACCAGCGGATAGCTCTTGTCCTTGTCGATGTTGGCTGGCGTAAACAGGTTGTATTTGAGTGTTTTGCCGGTTAAGGTGTCTTTGTATTCGAGCTGGGCGAAGTTTGAGGCCTGATCTTGATCAGCTTTCGGCTCGTTGACTGCGCTTGAGCTGGTGGCCGTAGAGTCAGTGGCACTTGAGGCCGATTGGCCGTTGCTGTCTGATTTGCATGATAATACTGTCATCGGCATGGCACAAGCAATAGCGATGTAGGCAATAGCCTTTAATTTGGGACTTTTCATAATGTAATTTTGATGTAGTTTTTAATACACTTATATAAATGATTTATGGCCGAAAAAGTTTAGCGACTAAACGATAATTACATAAATGTTGTTATTAATTTCAGAGGGGATCAAACTTCCGCCCCCAGGGAATATATATGAAAACACACATTGAATTCACTTTGAGCGCAGCGATTTGCGCAATTATAACGTTGTCGTGGGGTTGCACATCCACGCCCCGTCTTCCATCAGAAAGCGCTATGGCTGCTGCCCCTGTGCACAGCCAGCCGGCACGTATCCAACCGCAAGTCACCGCTGGCCCTCAGCCCGGCGACACGGATTTCCACTTCCCTGACAATGATTCGCTCGTAAGCTATTTCAGCGCTCCGAAATATGCCGACGGTATACTCCCGGTTATGGCACAGGAAGCGCCCGAATATGCTGAGCGCATCTTGTCCGACGATCATCCGAGCTTTATTGTGGCTGACAAGGCCAGCATGCGGGTGCTGCTATACGACCATGATGGCAACCAGCTCAGAGCCTACGATATGGCATGCGCTAAGAATTATGGCAACAAGCACCGCGCTAATGATTGTCGCACCCCCGAGGGGCTGTTTACCATCTCGGGTATATATAATAGCACCGACTGGCTCTACACCGACGAAAATGGTGTGACGTCACCGAAGCGAGGCCAATATGGACCGAGGTTCATGAGGCTAAACACACCACAGACTTCAAGTATAGGAATACACGGCACATGTGCGCCATGGTCAATGGGGCACCGCGCCAGCCACGGCTGCATACGACTCACCAATGAGCATATCACTGAATTAGCCTCGATGGTCACTCCGGGTACCATCGTCATCGTTCTCCCCGGTATCCGCGACCGCCGTATTGACCGAGCCGAGGGTATTGACGTAGCTTATTTCCCCACGGCTCCAAAGTACTCGGTAAAGGCCGACGAGCGTCGCGCCATAGAGCATTTTCACGCATCACTCGGCAATTAAGATGCCTCAATTATTCACTTCCCGTATTTGTATTATGAGTTTTCGGTAATTCTTGCTAAATTTGGGGTCAATAATAAAAATTAAACTGAAACTTATGATTGACCAGATTTTAAAGTATAACCGAGAATTTGTTGAGCGCAACGGTTATGAAGAGTTCATCACCTCGAAATATCCTGACAAGAAGATTGCGATTGTCACATGTATGGACACGCGCCTGGTGGCGTTGTTGCCTGCGGCGCTTGGTATCAAGAACGGCGATGTGAAGATCATCAAGAATGCCGGAGGTACCATCACCAATCCATTTGACTCCACCGTGCGCTCGCTCCTTGTAGCTATATATGAGCTTGGAGTGAACGAGGTGATGATAATCGGGCATACGGGGTGTGGCGTTCAGGGTATGGATGCCGTTGAGATGCTGCATCTGATGCGTGAGCGCGGCATTTCCGAGGAACATATCAATCTGATGATGCACTGCGGCATCGACCTGAAGAAGTGGTTGCATGGATTTGACGACACTGAGCAGGCCGTGCGCGACACCGTTGACTTGGTGAGCAACCATCCGCTTGTGCCCGCCGATGTAGTGGTGCGGGGCTACATCATGGATTCTACCACCGGTGAGCTCACTCCGCTATAATTACCATGTCGCCGTTTACTCTAATAGCGAAATGTTTATAACTTATTAAGATAATTGCGGTGCGTTTTAATAAATATTTGCTATCTTTGCACCGCAAAATCGCATGTGCGCATGCCCGTAAGGGTGGCGTGAAGATGACAAAAGGCTGGCCTTTAGCTTGTTGGTAGCAAGCAATAGGCGGCTGATGGCTATTTTTTGCGACATATATGGTAATTATTTTGATTGAACTATAAGTTTATGATAACATTACACATTTTCGGCATCGACAACAGCGCCTTGCTCGCCGTAGTGGCAGCCCTGACGGGCGCCGGCCTTGTGGCGCTGGCCTTATGGCTTGCCGGCTTGATTTCTCCCCGGTCGTTCAACCCTCAGAAAGGTGAAGCTTACGAATGCGGTATACCCACACGCGGCGCATCTATGACGCGCTTCCATGTGGGTTATTATTTATTTGCCATTCTCTTCCTGATGTTCGACGTGGAGACCGTTTTCCTCTACCCATGGGCTGTGAGGATGCGCGAGCTTGGAGCGCAGGGCTTGATTAGTATCGCTGTATTCTTCGGTGTATTAGTGCTGGGCTTGATCTATGCCTGGCGGAAAGGAGCTTTGGAATGGAAGTGACCACCAAGAGCATGCCATATGAGGCATGGAAGGACAATGAATATATCGAGGGCCTGGTAAAGGAGCTAAACGACCACGGTGCCAACATTATAGTTGGTTCGCTCGACAAGCTCATCAACTGGGGTCGCAGCAACTCTCTGTGGCCTTTGACATTCGCCACCAGCTGCTGCGGCATCGAATTCGTTTCGCTTGGCGCCGCGCGCTTCGACATGGCTCGCTTCGGATGGGAAGTAGCCCGTTCGTCGCCACGCCAGGCCGACTTCATGATGGTGGCCGGTACGATTGTAAACCGTATGGTGCCCGTGTTCCGCCGCTTATACGACCAGCTTGCCGAGCCCAAGTATGTCATAGCATGCGGCTCATGCGCCATCTCTGGTGGCCCCTTCCGCAATAGCTATCACGTGGCAAAGGGCATCGAGGATATAGTGCCGGTAGATGTGTTTGTGCCTGGTTGTCCGCCTCGTCCCGAGGCCATGATCTACGGCATCATGCAGCTTTCCCGTAAGATTAAGGTTGAACGCTTCTTCGGAGGAGTCAACCGTCAGGAGAAACAGCAAGAATTTCTCGCATCGCATCCTGTACCAGGTGTTGACGATGCCAAACCGCAGGATTAATAAACCCAGGTATAACAAGAATATATAAACCATATAACCATTATCACCAATGGCCAATATACAGGATAAGATAGCACAGGTGTTTCCCCAAGCCACATTCGAGGAGGGGGAAACCTTGCTTGTAAATATCCCCGATGCCCAATGGCATCAGTTAGCGCAGACTCTCCGCGATGACCCAGAGCTGTCGTTCGACTATCTCGTGACAATCGTGGGCATGGACTGGAAGGACAAGCTGGGATGCGTCTACTACCTCATTTCCACAAAGCACAACCACATGGTGTCGGTGAAAGTAGCCACAGGCAACCGCGAGAAGCCGATGCTTCACTCCATCGCCGACCTGTGGAGCATAGCCGGGATATATGAGCGCGAGGTCTACGACTTCTTCGGCATCATATTCATTAACAACCCTGATATGCGTCGCCTTTTCCTGTCGGTCGACTGGAAAGGATATCCTCTGCGTAAGGACTACGATGACGCTGACCCCAACCTTAACCCTGTAAGCATAGAGAACGAGCGACAGGACGACAATACCTACACATGGGTTGAGGGCGCTAACGGAAGTGTGCAGAAGAAGACTGTGCCGATGTTCAAGGAGGATGACTTCGTGATCAATATCGGTCCGCAGCATCCCGCCACACACGGCGTGCTCCGATTCCGCACTGCAGTTGATGGCGAAACAATCAAGAAAATTGACGTTTACATGGGTTATATCCACCGCGGTGTGGAGAAACTCTGTGAGAAGCTCACATACCCCCAGACACTCCACTTCATGGATCGTCTGGACTACTTCTCAGCTCACAACTATCACCACGGTCTGTGCCTTTGCATCGAAAAGGCTGCCGGCATCGAGGCAACTCCCCGCGCTCAGGTGATACGCGTGCTGATGGACGAGTTGAGCCGTATAGCATCGCACTGCCTTTTCATAGGTACTTATTGCATGGACCTCGGGGCTACCACAATGCTCTTCTACACACTGCGTGTGCGCGAGCAGATACTCGACATCATGGAGAAGACCTGCGGTGCCCGCATGACATTCAACTACGACTGTATCGGTGGTGTGATGCAGGATCTTGACCCCAACTTCGTGAACGACGTGAAGGAATTGCTGGCGGTGCTTCCAAAGAACATCAAGGAATACAACAAGATATTCACCGGCAACGTCATTGCCAAGAACCGTCTTGAGAATGTGGGCGTGCTCACACGCGAGGACGCAATTTCATGGGCAGTGACAGGCCCCTCAGGGCGCGGCTCAGGCTGGGCATGCGACGTGCGTAAAACCCACCCCTACAGCATTTACTCACAGCTTGACTTTGAGGAAGTGGTGCGTACCGAGGGTGACTCAATGGCCCGCTTCAAGGTGCGCATGGACGAGATGGAACAGTCGGCTCGCATCATCGAGCAGCTCATCGACAATATCCCCGAGGGCGACATCTGCGCCAAGGTGCCCAAGGTGCTCAAGCTACCTCAGGGACATTGGTTCCAGTTGGTAGAGGGATGCCGCGGAGCTTTTGGCATCTACATCGAGAGCGACGGCACTGCTTCGCCCTACCGCTTGAAGATAGCTCCCCCATGTCTGCCGCTGGCCGCAGTGGTTGATCATATAACACGCGGGGGCAAGATTGCCGATCTCATCACAATCGGTGGCTCGCTCGACTACATTGTGCCTGACATGGACCGTTAACCAATCACGAATCATCACATATAATAATGATAACCAATAAAGTTTTCGATTTTACATCGGTAGGCGACTGGATTCATCAGGCGTTGGTGTCGTTTATGCCCGACTGGCTTGCCATCACCACCGAGTGTGTGCTTGTGGGCGTAGTGCTGCTGCTGGCTTACGCTCTGTTGGCATTATTCTACATCTATTTTGAGCGCAAGGTGTGCGCAGCTTTCCAGTGCCGTCTTGGCCCGAACCGTGTGGGTCCGTTGGGATTGCTGCAGAGCTTCGCCGATATGTTCAAGATTCTCATCAAGGAGCTTATTGTGCTGAAGAATATCGACAGATTTCTTTTTGCCCTTGCTCCCTACCTCGTGATTATAGCTTCGATGCTCGCATTTGCGTGTCTGCCTTGGGGCAAGGGAATGCAGATTCTCGATTTCAACATCGGCATCTTCTTCCTCGTGGCTGTATCGTCGATTGGCGTGCTCGGCATCCTGCTCGCAGGTTGGTCGTCTAATAACAAATATACCTTGATTGGTGCGCTTCGTTCGGGAGCGCAGATGGTGAGCTATGAGCTTTCAATCGGTCTGTCGGTTCTTACCATGGTGTGCCTTGCAGGCACAATGAGTATCACCGGCATCGTTGAAGCTCAGGACAATCTGTGGTTTATCTTCTCGGGACATATCCCGGCAATCATCGCATTCATTATTTATATGATAGCCGGTACAGCTGAGACCAACCGCGGACCCTTTGACCTTCCCGAGGCCGAGAGTGAGCTTACTGCCGGATACCACACTGAGTATTCGGGTATCCACTTCGGTTTCTTCTACCTGGCCGAGTACCTCAACCTGTTCATTGTAGGTGGCGTAGCGAGCTTGCTGTTCTTCGGCGGTTGGATGCCCCTGCATATCCCCGGATGGGAAGCATTCAACAATGTGATGGATTATATACCCGGTATCCTTTGGTTCCTTGGTAAAGCCATCGCGCTGACATTTGTAATTATATGGTTTAAGTGGACATTCCCTCGCTTGCGTATCGACCAGTTGTTGTCGCTCGAGTGGAAATATCTTCTCCCCATCAACCTGTTCAACCTTGTGCTGATGGTGATAGTGATAATCTACGGTCTCCACTTCTAATCTAAGGGAAAAGCTCCGATATACTGACAACTGAAAAAATACAATATACTCCCAATGAGCGAGAAATACGGAAAAATAGCCCAAGTCATCGGCCCGGTAGTCGATGTGATATTCGAGGGTGACGACAACATGCTCCCCCCGATCTACACCGCCCTCAAGGCCGACCGTGGCGACGGACAAGAGTTGATACTCGAAGTGGAGCAACATATCGGTGAGGACACCGTGCGTTGCGTGGCTATGGAGAGCACCGATGGCCTACGCCGCGGCCTGCGCGTCGACAACCTTGAGCGCCCAATAGCCGTGCCTACCGGCAATCAGGTGAAGGGTCGCTTGCTCAACGTGGTGGGTGAGGCAATCGACCACCTTCCTGAGCTGAAGCGCGACAACCTGCGTCCCATCCATCAACCTGCACCCGAGTTCGATCAACTCACCATCGGCACCGAGATTCTGTACACCGGTATCAAGGTGATCGACCTGCTCGAGCCCTACAGCAAGGGTGGTAAAATCGGTCTGTTTGGTGGTGCCGGCGTGGGCAAGACCGTGCTCATCATGGAGCTTATCAATAACATTGCCAAAGGACACAACGGATTCTCGGTGTTCACCGGAGTCGGAGAGCGTACCCGCGAGGGTAAT
>CAZFEU010000035.1:0-14251 GCA_964517875.1 uncultured Muribaculaceae bacterium
CCTCACAGGTGCTATCATGCAAATGTTGTCGCACGGCTTGATGACGGCCTTGTTCTTCGCCTTGATCGGTATGATTTACGGTCGTACCCACACCCGCGACATCCGTGAGATGGGTGGTATGATGAAGATAATGCCTTTCCTTGCGGTATGCTACGTGATAGCTGGTTTCGCATCACTCGGTCTTCCCGGACTCAGCGGATTTGTGGCTGAGATGACAATCTTTGTCGGATCGTTTGAGCAAGGTATGGCCGACTACTGGGCACATGCAGGTTCGCTCCGACTGGTATTCACCATCATAGCTTGCTGCTCAATCGTCATCACCGCCGTCTATATCCTCCGCGTTGTAGGTAAGCTGCTACTTGGCCCGGTGTACGACGAACATCACTTGCAACTCACCGATGCCACATGGTGGGAGCGTGTTTCGACTATCACTTTGATAGTGTGCGTAGCTGCCATCGGTTGCTTCCCCAACTTCTTTGCCGGACTTATCCGCTTCACATTTGATCCCGCCAACTTCGCAGCCCTGCTGCCTAAATAAAGATTAATAGAAACATGGACTATTCTCAATTTTTAGCAATGAAGCAAGAGATAGGATTGCTCATCGTATTCCTATTAGTCTTCCTCTATGATACATTCATGCCTAAGAAGGCTCTGGGCGCTACTTCGGCCTTCACCTGTGTGGTGTTCGGCTTGTTCACCCTGGCAGGCTTTGCGGCATGTGTGATTTCGCCCGACGTCAATGCATTTGCGGGTATGTACCAAACCACTCCCGTGATTGCCACACTCAAAAACATACTCAATGTGGGAGTGCTCATCGTGCTCATCCAGGCCACACGCTGGGTCAACAGTGACTTTGTGGTGATACGCCGTGGTGAGTTCTACGAGCTGCTGCTGGTTACACTGTTCGGTATGTATCTGATGGTGTCGGCGCGTCACTTCCTTCTGTTCATCATCGGTCTGGAGGCCGCGTCGCTTCCGCTGGCAGCTATGGTGGCCTTCGACAAGGCACACTATGAGAGCCACGAAGCAGCCGTGAAGTATATGCTCACCGCTGTGTTCTCGTCAGCAGTATTTATGATGGGCTTGTCGTTTGTGTACGCTCTGACCGGGTCACTCTACTTTGAGGACATAGCTTTTAAGATGCTCATATCGCAGCAGGCAGTGTCGGTGATGCTTATCATCGCTGTGGCATTTGTAATTGCCGGCATGGGCTTCAAGCTCTCGCTTGTACCATTCCATCTCTGGACCGCCGACGTATACCAAGGAGCGCCCACATCGGTTACTTCCTACCTGTCGGTAATCTCCAAGGGGTCGGCAGCGTTTGCCTTCCTGGTGATCATGGCTCAGGTGTTTGGCTCGGTCTACTCTCAGGTGTGGGAGTGGATGCTCTATGCCATCATCATCCTCACCATCACTGTGGGTAACCTCTTTGCCATGCGTCAGCGCAACATGAAGCGCTTCCTCGCCTTCTCATCAATATCACAGGCCGGTTACATCATGCTCGGCGTGATTGCGATGAATACCACCGGCGTGGCTTCGCTGATGTACTACGTGCTGGTATACATCTTCTCCAACCTCGCCGCTTTCGGTGTGATCCAGGCTATCGAAAACAATTGCGGCATGGTGTCGATGGACGATTACAAGGGATTGTACAAGACCAACCCGCGCCTGTCGTTCGCGATGATGCTTGCCATGTTCTCGCTCGCAGGTATACCTCCGTTTGCCGGATTTTTCTCCAAGTTCTTCATTTTCACCGGAGCCATTGGCCAGGGTACTACCGCCATCTACGTATTGGTGCTCATAGCGTTGATCAACACTATCGTGTCGCTCTACTACTACCTGCTCGTGGTAAAAGCAATGTTTATCAGCCCCGAGGAGTGCAAGATTGCCCCATTCTGTAGCGCATGGACCGAGCGTCTTGGTCTGTGGGTAACAGTGGGTGGCATCATCTTCCTGGGTATCGTCAGCTGCTTCTACAGCGATTTGCTCACACTTGCACAGGACTACAACATACTTCAGGTATTCTGATAATTTCTAACTTTCCATAATTCTGCGTCGGCAATATTCAACAAAAATCCGTATATTGTCGACGCATTTTTTTATTATCTACCGATAGATGAATACTGAGCTGATTCTGATTAATATTTCAGGGCATGACCGCCCGGGTGTTACCTCGGCCCTGACGGCGATCCTGGCAAAATACAGTGCGTCGATACTCGACATAGGCCAGGCCGACATACATCACACGCTGTCGCTGGGCTTGCTCATCAAGACCTCGAGCGACGTATCAGGCGATATAATGAAGGACTTGCTCTTCAAGGCCTCGGAGCTCAACGTGCAGATACGTTTTTCACCCGTCTCGATAGCCGATTATGAAGCATGGGTGGCCCGCCAAGGCAAGAACCGCTGGATTATAACAATATTGGGCCGCCGACTCACGGCGCGTCAGATCGCTGCCGTGACGCAGGAGATATCTGAGCAAAATCTCAATATCGATTCAATTCAGCGACTTACAGGTCGTCCGTCGCTCACCGTAGAGGATCAGGAGCAGTCGAAGTCGTGCGTGGAGTTCTCTGTGCGCGGCAACCCCAACGACTATCAGGAGATGCAGCAGCGATTCATGGAGCTATCGTCGCAAGAAGAGTTTGATATATCGCTTCAGCAGGATAATATCTATCGCCGCTCTCGCCGCCTTGTGTGCTTCGATATGGACTCAACCCTAATCGAGACCGAAGTGATCGACGAGCTCGCATCGCGTGCCGGCGTTGGCGACAAGGTGAAGGCAATTACCGAGCGGGCCATGCGTGGCGAGATCGACTTCGTAGAGTCATTTACCGAGCGCGTTGCCCTGCTCAAAGGGCTTGACGAGTCGGTGATGGAGGATATAGCACGCAATCTCCCCGTCACCGAGGGCGTTGACCGCATGATGCAGGTGCTTAAGCGTGCCGGATTTAAGACGGCCATACTTTCGGGTGGATTTACCTATTTTGGCAACTATCTGAAGCAGAAATACGGTTTTGACTATGTATATGCCAATGAGTTGGAAATAGTCGATGGTAAGCTCACAGGCCGCTATGTGGGCGATGTGGTCGATGGTAAGCGCAAGGCCGAACTGCTCAAGCTCATAGCACAGGTTGAGAATGTGAACATAGCGCAGACCATAGCCGTGGGTGATGGCGCCAACGACCTGCCGATGCTCGCCACCGCTGGCCTTGGCATCGCGTTCCATGCCAAGCCCAAAGTGAAGCAGACTGCCGAGCAATCGATTTCCACCATCGGCCTCGACGGCATACTCTACTTCATCGGCTTCAAGGACTCTTACATCACCCCTGCTAATTAGCCCATCACCGGGTGCATATCAACATGCTATATTGATTTTTGTGGCTGCACCAGGGTGCAGCCCTACCCGATGGATGCAACGTATTCACGAAATATTGCGATGACTGTCGCGGATTTTGCGAAAAAGAGTTATCTTTGCTCCAATTAATTATTCAACGCTACTCAGAGTTATCATGCAGACACTGGCATCGGGTACGCTGTTGCACCAAGGCACATACCGCATAGAGCAGGTGCTGGGCCAGGGAGGGTTCGGCATCACCTACCTCGCCACCGACCTCAATCTGCAACGGTTGGTGGCCATCAAGGAGTTCTTCCCCAAAGATTATTGCGAACGTGACGAGACCACAAGCCAGGTCCACCTCGGCACAAAAAACACCGCTGAATTTGTCAACCGCCTTAAGGCGAAATTCCTTAAGGAGGCCCGCAATATAGCGAAATTTGACCATCCGAATATCATCCGCATCTTCGCAGCCTTTGAGGAGAACAACACCGCCTACTACGTGATGGAGTATATCGAGGGTGAATCCCTCTCCACGATGGTGGGTAATAACGGCCCCATACCCGAGAAGAGTGCTGTTGGGTATATCGCCAAAGTGGGGAGCGCCTTGGATTATATCCATCAGCGGAAGCTGAATCATCTTGATGTCAAGCCGGCCAACATCATGCTTCGCCACAGCGACGACACCCCCATTTTGATAGACTTCGGCCTGTCGAAGCAATACGACTCCGACGGCAAGCAGACCTCGACGATGGCGCCGGGCTTCTCGCACGGATTTGCACCCTTGGAGCAGTACAATGAGGGCGGGGTGAGAGAATTTGCCCCTCAGACCGACATCTATTCACTTGCCGCCACGCTGTATTACCTGCTGTCGGGCACCGCGCCTTTGCGAGCCACCATGCGCGGCGACGAGGAGCTGACATTTCCTAACACAATTCCTCAGAGATTGATCGCCCCAATTTCACGTGCAATGTCGCTCGGGCGCAAAGGGAGGCACGGTGAAGTCACCGAGTTTATCCGTGACATTCAGGGCCAAGATAGCACGAGCGAAGATACCGTGATTGACGGGCCAAAAAAAAAAGAAGCAAAAAAGGAGGAAGAAAACAAACCCACCCCGACACCTCCAGCCCAGACGCCCAAACACGTTAAAAGGAAGGCATATATCATGCCCGCAGTGGTGGTAGCGGTCATAGTGGTAGCATTAATCTGTCTTAAACTTATGTCAACAAAGAGAGAAAATGACTCTGTAATCCAGAATCTGCTGTCGAATATGGTGTATGTTGAGGGTGGCACTTTTTCGATGGGATCAGATGATTCGGATGCATATTCTGATGAGAAGCCCGTGCATCAGGAGAGCGTGGGATCATTCCATATCGGTAAGTATGAAGTAACCCAAAAGGAGTGGAAGGCAGTGATGGGAAGCAATCCGTCAGAGTTCAAGGGAGATGACCTACCAGTGGAGAATGTTTCATGGGATGACTGCCAGGAGTTCATTAAGAAGCTCAATAATATTACCAGGAAGAATTTCCGCCTCCCCACCGAGGAGGAGTGGGAATATGCCGCTCGAGGTGGTCGCTACAGCAACGGCTACAAATATTCCGGAAGTAATACTATAGACAACGTGGCGTGGTATGGTGACATACGCGGAAAGACTCACAGAGTAGGGACTAAGTCGCCGAACGAACTCGGACTCTACGATATGTCGGGCAACGTGGGAGAATGGACATCGAGTGATTCTGATTACCCCCATAAATCATGGCATTTTGTGTTCCGTGGTGGTAGTTGGGGCAGTGTGTCATCCGATGATTGTCGCACTTCGAATCGTAGTAAAGAGAACCGAACACAACACTACCCCAGCATCGGCTTGCGCCTCGCCCTTTAGCAATCAGTAATGAGTAATTTGTAATTAGCAATTGAGATAACCAATATATTATTATTTAGCACATTGATGATCACAGATGAAACATAAGATTGAAATTGGAGAGGGTATTTTGATGTGTGGTGACGGCAGCTACCTCAATCTAATCAATACAGAAACCGGGAAAGAGCGAGTGCTATCATCTCATGAAGGCATTCTGCTTGTAAGTGACTCCGAAATAGACTATGATGCTATATCGAAAACTTTTGGTGAGGGGAAGGGCAAAGATAAATCCATCCGTTATGGATTAAGCAGATACAGCGACTTTAAAAATGGGCTATGCGCTTTTAGATGGACAATATATCCGGATGGAATGTGGTTTGCTGATTCTGATGGATATGGCATGCAAGACAATAAAGAGGAAAGGGCTTATTGTATAATGAATCGCAATTTCGAAATACTTATGCCATTCAGGCCAGTAGAAGACATCAAGGAAGTCTTAAAATCATATCTTAAAGACAACTGTGATTCAGAAATAGAACAACGAGTGGAAGAGTCGGAAGAAAATACGGATGAATTTTGGCCTGAAGAATTATGGACGGTCGAACCATGGCCGAGTCAAGATGAAGAGCCGGAAGAAGATTCGGGTGAATTATGGCGGGAATTATGCTCGGGCAGACCATGTCTGCGTCAAGATGTGGAGCCGGAAGAAGATTCGGGTGAATTATGGACAACAGATGATGCAAACCTGGAAGATTTAATAATGATACCACCATTATGCAGCGATATGGAAAATGTGGACAATTTGGAGCTCAATTTGGAGCCCATTCAAGAGGGTAATTTAGGTGAATATTTTGTAGTTAAATTAGGTGAAGATGTTGTAATTGATTTGGGATATGGTGGGTGCGATAGTGATTTCTGGTGGGAGCTGGAGTTTGATATAACTGTATTTAGTGGACCGAGTGTAAGGAACATAGAAGAAATGGGAGATAGGGCTATTTTTAAACTCAAGACACTGAAAAGGGGGGTATTTGAAATCAGGGTTATGCAAATGTGTTATGAACCTTATAGACATAGGTGGGGATCTGATATAATTTTATTTGATTTCAATGTTTGTGTGCGAGTCATATAATTGAATGGGATAACAATCAGCTCCTTCCTATAATAATTCCAATTACTCCAATTCTCATGATGTGAGTTTTCCCCGTTGGTGTATGTTCCGTAAAAGTTTGTGGCTATGAAGAAAAAGTTTTAACTTTGCGTAAAATATAAGTTTAAGCTATGATACGTTCAATACCTAATCCACCTATGGATCGAGATGATGTTGCTCGTTTCCGTTGTAATATGGAGAAGCATCTCCGGGGTGATTTTAGTGCAGAAGAACGACATCGCAATGCGGAGCGTAAAGCTCATACAGAGGCAAATGCAAAACGAATAATTGCTAACTGTGGAGGCAAAAACCCGCTTCTTGGATATTAATTCCAAAATTCAAATAAGATTAATGACTGACGCAGACTATGAAAACATGTCTGCGTTTTCATGTGGGGTAAAAGCACTGGATGATTTCTTTCATTTTGAGGTAAAGGATTGTGTGAAGCGGCGCTACCTTTGAGCGTATTGTGTATTTATCGAGCCTGACGAAATTGTGGCTGCGTTTACGCTTATGAATGATTCCTTAATGATTGGAAGTCCGGCCGAAAAGAGTGATTTTATTGAGGATGTGAAGTTGGAAGCCAATGAGGACACTGCATCATTTTTGAATCGACAGTCATCTTATCCGGCAATAAATATTGGTCACATTGCAACATTGGAGAAATACCAAGACATGGGGATTGGTTCCATGATAATCGATTTAGTTGCTGATACTTATGCGAAGTATCGCCAGTCTGGTTGTCAGTTTATTACTGTAGATGCCCTAAATAACGGAAGAACAATAAATTTCTATTACAAGAATTCGTTTGGACTTCAAACAAACAGAGATTCAGCTTCGCTGACGAGACGAATGTATAGATTTCTATAAGGGTAGCATCGATGCTATGGTGGGGGCAAAAAATGCCCGCGCCTAAGGGGTGTGGCGCGGGCAATTCAACGGGCTTTACGAATCCATTTCTTTGATTAATGGTGGAGCTTTTTTAATGAAGCTAGTAAAATGCCGTTTGTACTATAGAAACACCCCCGGAGTGAAAATGTTCATTCCGGGGGCGCTATTATGAGTTAACGGCACAAATGTGGCGTGTGTCACTCCATCACGTAGGGGAGGAGCAATTCGCGCCAATGGATGTAGCCGGGGCCCATCACATGCAGTCCGTCGTTGGTGTAGCGGGTGGGTAGATTGCCATCCTCGTCGGCAAAGTGCGAGTATGCGTCGATGAGTGTGAACCCCTTTTCAGCAGCCATAGCGGGGAGCAGGGCGTTATATTCACGTATTATCGATTCTTTCCCCGTCATGGTCTTGTAGCGGCCAAATGAGTTGTTGATGGGGAGCATTGTCTGCACATAGATTTTGGTTTGGGGTGAGCGCATTATCACATAATCGATGAGCTGTGCCATCTCTTGTGCTACAGAATCGGCTGTGAGGTTATGGCTCACATCATTTGCTCCTCCGAGTATGAACAGCTTCTTGGGATGACCGTCGAGTATAGGATCGACACGCTCGAGAAATCCGGGTATTACGTCGCCGTTGATGCCGCGGTTTTTGATATTGGGCATTCCGAACAGCTCGTGCCACTCACAGCCATGAGTCTGCGAGTCGCCCAGAAACACAATGTCGCAGGTGTCTACAGGGAGCTCGGCAAACAGTGAGGCGCGCTGGTAGTAGAGCTCATTATGAGGGGTGGTCGATGGTGTCTGTGCGCTGCAACCTAATGAGAGCAGCAGAGTGGCAATGGGTAAGAGGTAGCGTAACATGGTGCCATCAGTTTTCTGAACGGTAAGCGTCTACGGCTTTCTTCACCGAGCCGTGCATCAGCAGCAGGCGTTTTGCCTCGTCGTAGGGTAGGCCGAGTTCCTCCACTACCATGCGTGTGCCACGGTCAACGAGCTTGGCGTTGGAGAGCTGCATATTCACCATCTTGTTGCCTTTGACGCGTCCCATCTGTATCATCACCGAGGTAGTGATCATGTTGCATATCATCTTTTGCCCTGTACCCGATTTCATGCGCGATGAGCCGGTGACGTATTCCGGACCTACAATCATCTCGATGGCCACGTCGGCGGCTTCGGATATGGGAGCATCGGGGTTGGATGTGATGGCGGCGGTGAGTATGTCGTGCTCGCGGCATGCTTTGAGTGCGCCAATCACGTAGGGGGTGGTGCCTGAGGCGGCGATACCGATTACGGTGTCCTTATCGTTGATGCCAAACTCCTCGAGGTCTTTCCATCCTTGCTCGGTGTCGTCTTCAGCATTCTCAACAGGGTTGCGCAGTGCGGTGTCGCCACCGGCAATGAGGCCTATAACCCATGAGGGATCCATGCCGAATGTGGGGGGTATCTCCGAAGCGTCGAGCACGCCCAGACGTCCTGATGTGCCGGCGCCCATATAGAATATGCGTCCTCCGCGCTTCATGCGGGGCACGATTTGTGACACGAGTTTCTCAATCTGAGGGAGTGCTTTCTCCACTGCGAGAGCCACTTTCTTGTCCTCGTTGTTAATGTCTTGTAGTATTTCGCCTACTGATTTCTTTTCGAGGTCGTTATAAAGCGAGGGTTGCTCGCTGATTTTTACAAAAGCCATTGTGTTTTATGATTGGTTGATGGTGTATTAGTCGATGCGGTGATAGTTGATAAGGCCGTCCATGGGGCTTTGTATGATGTTGCCAATGGTGCATCCCATTTCTGCTGCTACCTCGCGTAGCACATCCTGGTAGAAGAATGCTATTGAACCTACGAAGTTGATCTTATACTCTTTGTAACCTTTATAGTTGGCGATATTGCGCACGAAGAACGACTTGAATGAGTTGTAGACCAACTGGTGGATTGAGGGCTCGTTAATATTCTCGATGAGGAATCGGGTCACCGAGGCAAGGAATCGGTTGGCTTGTGGCTCCTTGTATACGCGGCGTATGATTGTGAGACGGTCGAGTTGGTACTGCTCAAGGAATTTGTCGCACAGATGCTTTGGAAGCTGGTTCTTAAGCACGTCGCCAACGAGGATTTTGCCAAGCACTGCTCCCGAGCCTTCATCACCCAGGATGTAGCCCAGAGGCGACACGTTGTCGGTGATGTTTTTGCCATCGTAAACACACGAGTTAGAGCCGGTGCCGAGGATGCAGGCAATACCGGGCTCACGGTCGCACACGGCGTGTGCTGCGGCCAGCAGGTCGGTGTACACCTCGATGTGGTCGGCCTTGATTGATGCCGCGATAGCATTACGCACGTTGGCGCACACTTCTTCGCTTACGCATCCTGCTCCGTAGTAATAAACTTTGTCGATGGGGTAGTCAGAGACTTCCGAGGCCAGCTCGGTGGCGATGCGAAGTTGCATCTCCTCCTCAGTCAACAACAATGCGTTCATGCCGCATGTAAATACTTGTTTGACCAATTTTCCATGGTCTACGACACACCAGTCAATCTTGGTGCTGCCGCTGTCAGCAATTAGTATCATATCTTAATATATATTTTTTTCTTATAGAGTATATATCCTATTATCCAGTTGAAACCTACGAAGAGCAGTGCGAACACGAGTGATGCCAATGTGTCGTCGCCACACATGGGCACGAGCCAGTCGCGATAAATGATGCTCTTGATGGTGGTGATATTGCCGTCGGAGCCTGTAAACTTAATCAGGCCAATGATTTGGCTCAATAGGGCACCTAAGACGTACATAAACAATGGGTTGATGCCAAATGCCTCGAAGAAGCGGCACCATTTTTTCTTACCCTTGATGTCAATAATCCATATCAGCAGGGCCAGGAGCGACGAGGCCAAGCCGCAGGTGGTGAGAACGAAGGTGGGCGACCAGATTTTCTTGCTTATCGGCAGACCATAGTCGAGCAGGAATCCTGAGAAGGTGAGGATTGTGCCCACAATAAAGAGGCCTGTGATGCGCTCGCGGTTGTCGGTAGTGCCCATTATCATCATGCCACACCAGAATCCTATGAGGCAGTGGGCTATTGACGGTAGGGTGGAGAGGAGTCCTTCGGGGTCGAGGTGCAGCGTCACGCCACCCACAGTGTCGGAGTACAGGTGGCTGGGGCCAAGCACGGCATTGTCGACGATATAAAGCACATTGTTCTCTGAAAACTCGTAGCCGCAGCCGGTGAGAAGTATCACCGTGTATGTCACAAGCATCGCTCCGATAAGCCACGGCAGATAGCGATGCTTAAGTGTGATGGCAATTATCGACGATGCGCCGTAGCAGATAGCCAGGCGAGGCATCACGCCAAGAATGCGGATATGGTCGAACGAGAATATCGATTCAAAAAGGGTGGCTTCGCTGAATATCCCCTTGAGGAAGAGTCCAAACCATGCAATGAACATACCGATGAGAAATATCACCACCGTGCGGCGCAAAATCTTCCATAGTGTGGGCCATGTGAAGGAAAAGTCATACTTGCGCAGCGATATATAGGTGGAGATACCCATGATGAACATGAAGAATGGGAATACCAGGTCAGTAGGAGTGAGTCCACACCACTCGGCATGCTCAAGTGGCGCATATATATGTCCCCATGATCCCGGGTTGTTTACCAGAATCATGCCGGCGATGGTGATACCTCGCAATATGTCGAGAGCGAGCAGGCGCTTCTTGGCCGGATGTTGGGTTGTGGCGGTGGTTGTCATTCTTATGCGTTCGGTTTTTTAGGTTTAGTGCAGCTGTTGACCAGGTATGCTATCGACTTGTAAGGCATACCCGAATTGGTGGTCAGTCCTATCTCACAGGTGCGGGAGTTGGAATAGCCGTGGGTTATGCCTTCGCGCTTTATCTGAGGAGCAAGCTTGCGCAGCGCATAGCTGTTGAGCTTGGGATGGGTGAAGCCCTTGTCGCCGGCAAAGCCGCAGCAACCCACCTCTAAGGGGACAAGCACATGGTTTGAGCATCGGCGGGCAAGCTCCTCCATCTTCCCTGCAAGTCCCATAAGACGGCTTGAACAGGTTACGTGGATAGCGATATGCTCGTCGGTGGGGGTAAAGTCGAGGTGTGGTGCCAGATAGTCAAGGATGAACTCCACGGGTTCGTAGAGCTTCATTGTCTTGATATTATCGCGCATGCGGTGCAGGCAGGGGCTTTGGTCGCACAACACAGGGTAACGCCCATGCTCCGAAGCCTTGTCGAGGGCTGCTTCGAGCTCGCGTATCTTAGCCTCGGCGGTGTCGGGCATTCCTTTGCTTTCCCATATCATACCGCAGCACAGATTATTCATGCCGTCGGGGTATATAACCTCATATCCAGCTTTATGACACAGCTCAATCATCACGTTGGTGAGCTGGGAAGGTTGGCCATCCTTCTCGCGGGTGGCTCCCATGGTCTGATTGATGCAGCTTGGGAAATACACCACTTTTCGCTCCATTGTGTTCTGGAAAAGTGGCTCAATCTTGGCTGCACCAGGTAGTGCGGGAGTCCACAGGGGGATGCCAATGTGGTGCAGTCCACGTCCGATGGTTGTAACGGCCTTGGGACCGATAACTTGCCCAATGCCTGCAGCGGTGCTTAGCACGGGCCGGAGCGAAGCTTTCACAGTCTTGAGGTGCTTGCCGGTCCAGCGTCCTATCGACATGGCTGCTTTCGAGTGACCTTGCTCGCGCACCTGGTGTATCATATCGCCCACGTTAATCTTCATGGGGCACGATGTGCTGCACAGGCCGTCGCCAGCGCAAGTCTCGTCGCCCAATAGGCGGAATTGACGTTCAAGGCGCTTGAGCATAATGGCATCTGATGCATTGATCGAGTTGCTCAATCGTGTCATCTCTCGCTCGGCCACAATGCGTTGTCGAGCCGAGAGCGTAAAGCCGCACGACACACAATTTACTTCGCAGAATCCGCATTCGATGCATCGGTTCACCTTGTCGTAAGGGGTGAGCGGCATCGGCTTCATGTGGGATATGAAGCAATTGGGATCGTCGTTGAAAATTACGCCCGGATTGAGAATGCCTTTGGGATCGAGCAGCTTTTTAAGCCTAAGCATCATGGCGTGGGCTTTCTCTCCCCATTCTTTTTTGACGAATGGAGCCATGTTGCGGCCAGTGCCGTGCTCGGCCTTGAGTGAGCCGTCGTAGCGGTCAACCACCAGCGATGCCACGGCGAGCATCAGCTTCTTATAGCGTTCTACCTCAGCAGGGGTGTCAAAGCTTTGCGCTATGATGAAGTGGTAGTTTCCTTCCAGAGCGTGACCGTATATGCAGGCATCGTCGTAGCCGCAGTCGACGAGCAGTTGTTGCAACTCGACGGTGGCCTGGGGCAGATCCTTGATGTGGAATGCTACATCCTCGATGAGCACTGTAGTGCCCAGTGGGCGGGTGCCTCCCACCGACGGGAATATGCCGGCGCGTATCTTCCAGTATTCGCCGTACACTGCCGGGTCGGAGGTGAATAAGGCGGGTTTGAAGAGGTTGAACTTGCTCAGCGTCTCGGAAACATCCATGATGCGACTGTCGAGCTCCTCGCGGGTATCGCCGTTTACTTGTATCAATACAGCGGTGAGACCTTCTCCGGTAGTGTCGTTGACCGATGCAAGCGATTTGGAGTCGAGCAGCTCGGCTGCGTCGACCTGAAGTGATTTCAAAGCTACGATAGCTTCACAAGCGGTGCGCAAATCGCTGAAATATAGCATTGCGCTTGCCTTGTGTGGCTTAACGTCGTGAGTGTTTACAGTAACCTCCGACATAAATCCGAGCGTGCCTTCGGAGCCTACCATGCAGTGCGCAATGATGTCGAACGGATCCTCGTACTCTACGAACGGCAGCAGGTTTAGTCCTGTCACGTTTTTGATGGCATATTTATGGCGTATGCGCTCGGTGAGTTGGGCATCAGCGAGTATGTCATCGTGTAGCTGCTTTATGCCCTCGATTATACCGGGATGAGTGTTGGCAAACTGCTTGCGCGATTCGGGGTCGCCGGTGTCGAGCACAGTGCCGTCGGCAAGTACGATACGCATTGAGCGCAGAATCTTGTCGGAGTTGGCATGTGTGCCGCAGCTCATACCCGAGGCATTGTTTATGACAATGCCACCCACCATTGCCGAATTCTTAGAGGCGGGGTCGGGAGCAAATTCCTTACCGAATGGAGCGAGGATTTCGTTGACGCGTGCGCCAATGATGCCTGGCTGAAGGGTGATTGTCTCGGCCCCTTGGCCGATGCTGTATTTCTCCCAGTTCTTCCCGGCCACAACGAGCACTGAATCGGTAATAGCTTGTCCGGACAGGCTTGTGCCGGCTGCGCGGAATGTTACCGGTACATTCATCGAGTGAGCCAAACGCAGTATCTGTGCTACTTCGTCTTCACCATTGGAGCGTACTACTATCTTGGGCAGCAGCCGGTAGAAGCCGGCATCAGTGCCCCATGCCAGTAGGCGCAGGTCGTCGGTGTATATGCGGTCGTGTGCTACAAATTTGCGTAGCTCGGAAAGAAATTGCTTGTAATCGGGCATTGTTTACAGATAAGGTGTAAGATGTAAATTACAACTGTTATCTACTTAATACAAGTGGTATTTTGCTTTTCTGATTTTGAATGTAGGCTCATCCTTGGTCCAGTAGTCGATAATGTCGTCCACACGGTAATTCTTGGTGAAGCGTGCGCGGATTTCGGGAGAACCGGTTACTTTGTCAAACATCTTGTAGCGGGTCTTGTCGCCGATATCGAAAGCCTTTTTGTCGGGATACATGTCGGCAAGCTCCTGCATGATGTAGAATTGGGTGAGCGCAAGAGGCGCTTGCTCTTTGTCGGTGACATAGATCTCGATACCTGATACGTTTTCACCCTTAAATGTAGAATAGAAAGGCTTGGCCGAGATGGGGCGGAATTCCACTCCGGGAATCTTGAGGGCATTCATGCGACGGCTCAATTCCTGGCCGTCGATCCAGGGTGCGGCCACCATCTTGAAGGGTAGGGTGTAGCCCAC
>CAZFEU010000035.1:14351-23415 GCA_964517875.1 uncultured Muribaculaceae bacterium
TTGCCACCCACAGGGTTGGGGCGGTCGAGCACCATGAAGTCCTTGCCGTTTTCGGCGCAGGCCTCCATAGCTTCACCCATTGTGGAGATGAATGTGTAGCTGCGGCAGCCTATATCCTGTATGTCGTAGACAAGCACGTCGATGTCCTTAAGCATCTCGGGGGTGGGCTTGGTGGTTTTGCCGAAGATTGAGTAGACTGTAACGCCGGTTGCGGGATCGACATAGGTTTCCACTGCATCGCCGGCGTGTACATCGCCGCGCACGCCATGTTCGGGCGAATAGAGCGCAGTGAGCGTAACGCCTGGAGCCTCATGGAGGATGTCGATGGTCGATTTCAGATTGTTGTCAACGCCGGTGGGATTGGTGATGAGTCCCACACGCTTGCCTTGAAGCTGTGCGAAGCCATTGTCGCGAAGCACCTCGATGCCGGGTTTCACTTGAGCCGACAGCCCCATCACTGCGGCAGCGGCTATTATTGAGCAGATTATCTTTTTCATTGCGGTTGGTTCAACTATCGTGTGATATCAGTTAATGAGTGTCCTTGCGACCGTATTTGGGGTCGATATGGGGGTAAACAAGTGCGGTGACACCCCATGTGGCAAATGTGCAGCAAAGCACATACCAGAAGAAGCTGTTGTAACCAAGAGCCTCCTCCACTGCGCCGGCAATCATGCCGGGGAGCATCATACCCAGAGCCATGAAGGCGGTGCATATAGCGTAGTGAGAAGTCTTGTAGGGACCATCGGCGAAGTACATCATAAAGAGCATAAAGGCTGTGAAACCGAAGCCGTAGCCGAATTGGTCAAGGAATACACAGGAGTAGATAGTAATCTGACCGATAAGAGTGTCGACACTGGGCGCAACTGCGCTAAGATAGATGTAAACTATAGAGTTGAGCGAGATGCACAGAGCCATCGGCCAAATCCATTTGCGCAAGCCTCCGGCCGATGCGCATATACCGCCGATGATACCACCTACGGTAAGTCCTATCACGCCGATTGTGCCATAAGCGATACCTACCTGCGCTGTGGAGAGCCCTAAACCTCCGGCCGACACTGGGTCAACCAGGAAGGGCTGTATCAGCTTTATGAGCTGGGCTTCTGGCAGACGGTAGAAAAGCATGAATAGAATGGCAATAACCACATGCTTCTTTTTAAAGAATGTGGCGAACGAGTCAACAAATGATTTGAGTATAGCACCAACTCCAGCCTTGTCTCCATCCTCCACGTGAGGCTTGTCGGAAACGGGATAGGGGAGAATAATCAGGTGGTAGAAGGCCACAATACCAAAGAATATAGCCATGCAGGCAAAGGTTGTAATCCACGCCTCGGGTATGTTCTGCGATGATGTCTCAAGATATCCTGCCAATGCAACAAGTCCGCCCTGTCCAAGGATTGACGCGCAGCGGTAAAAAGTGGAGCGGATACCAACAAATAGGCTTTGTTCGTGAGTGTTAAGAGCCAGCATGTAGAAACCATCGGATGCTATATCGTGAGTAGCCGACGCAAATGCCATGATCCAGAAGATGGCAAGACATACTGAAAATAGGCTTACCGGGGCATTTGTCACATTCATTGAGTCGGGCAAGATATTTACACCGTTGGTAGGAATGGTGAAGGCTACGCCGGCGAGTGCAAGCGCAACGATGATTTGCATCACTACAGTCCACCAGCGCTTGGTCTTGAGCACATCGACGATGGGGCTCCAGAAAGGTTTTATCACCCAGGGGAGGTAGAGCCATCCGGTGTATAGGGCGATATCGGTGTTTGACATGCCAAGTCGCTTGAACATCATCACCGAGATCATATTGACAGCGAAATATGGTATGCCTTGGGCGAAGTATAGGGTCGGAATCCATGCCCAGGGGTTGCGTTTTGTTGCTTTATTCATTGCTTTAATGTGTGAATGGTCGTGGGGGATTGATTGGCTTATTTAGTATAATTGCTTGATTTGCGCACCGATGAAGTAGTGCTTGAGTATAGTCTGGTAGTCGTATCCGAGCGAGCCCATTACGGCGGCTCCTATCTGGCAAAGTCCTACGCCGTGACCCCAACCGCCGCCTCGCAGCGTGAAGCCTGCGGGGTGCCCGCTTTCATCGGGCTCATGGGCTTGGACTACAAATGCCGAGCTGTAGAGGTGGCTTGGTGAGAGGGTGCGGCGTATCTCAAGCTCTTTGCCAATTACGCGGGTGCGTTTTGTGCCCGTGATACGCAGCTTCCACAGTCTGCCGGAGGTGCCGCGGGCTACCGGCTCCAGTGCGGTGATGCGACCGTAGTCGATGCCTGAGCGCTGTTTAACGAGTTGCGACAGCTCTTCGGCGGTGTATGTCACCTCCCAGCGGTAGAAGTCGGTGGTCTCCTGGTCGTAATTGTTGAGCACTTGCGACAGTATGTGCTTGTCGGCGGTGTTGCAGAATGCTGCCGGCCTGCCCAATATCCATTCGCGGGCGTTGCTCTCGATGGTGAGGTTGGGGAAATCGTGCTCTCCCACAGAGTCGCGTTGCGCCTGTAGGTAGCTGTGGTTGACAGGCTCCCAGCAGTTGTCGAAGCGCTCGAACACTCCGCCGCAGCACTTTGAAAAGCGAGCATCGCAGAGCACGCCTTCGGCCATGAGCACTTGTCCGGCTGTGGAGCGCACAGCCTCTTCAACTATCGGGGTGGTTTGGCGCGTGACGCCTTGGTAGCGCTGGCAGTGATCGTCGGCACACACGTCGAAGTTCACATGATCGTCGCGGTCGTACCATCTGATCAGCTCCTCCTCGTTGTCAACCTCGGGATTGGGATAGCGCACCTTGCCAGCGGCCGTGGCATCCTTGTCGATTTGAGCCAGGAGCCAGCTGCGCGATATTACGGCATGCGCCTGAAGAAGTTCTTTCGAGGCTGTGGCGCTCATCTCCGACGATATCACCGAGCAGAGGTAATCCTCAACCGGTAGGATGTTGATCGCTGTAATTTTGTCACCTTCGATTATCAGCCTCAGGTCGCCTGAGAAACGCTGATTCTCCTTGCGTTCCCAGTGGAAGTTTACGCCGATCGTAACGTCGCATAGCTCAATAAGTGAGCTGTCGGAGTCAGCGGTAAACTCCAATGCTTTGTCAGCGAGGCTTCCTACGCTGATCACTCCATCGACAATCTGGGCCTTAAATTCACCCTCTACAATGGCGCCGTCGCATCGGTAGGGGCCTATCAGCTTGAAGCTGATCTGCGGGGCCGACATTATGCCTACTTTGATAAGTGGTTGCTGCATGAGGTGCGGTTATCGTGATTATTTGAGTTTATCGGCTATTGCTTGTGCCTCTTCGTGACTCAGGCACAGCTCGTCGTACAGACGGCGTGCGGTGTCGGCATCAAAGGCGTTGAAATCTTTTTCAAGCGGGGTGATGAATACGCCTCCGAGGTCGACCGATGCGGGTGATATGAGCATCGTGCCCTCTCCCTCGGTGCCATAAAATGAAGGACGATGGCGCTTGCGGGGAATCACCAGCAGGGTCACTGATCCATCATGGGCATAGCACAGCAGATTGAGCATGGGCTCGCGGTGTCCCTCCTGAACCGGAAGAGTGGCGTAGAGCTTGTCGAAGAGTTGCTGGCCGTAGTCCATATCGGTGGCGGTGATCATAAAGATGGGATAGGGCAGGCCTTTCACCAACGAGAGTGAGCCACGCATATCCACCTCGATGGGCTCGCGCCCCGGCAGGTCGTGCACGGCCTTGGCCACGGTGAGGAAGTCGGTGTTGCCGGCCTGGAAGTGCATATGGTCGGGGGCCGAGGCTCCGCAGAACGGGCCGTTGTAGAATACGGTGTAACCCTCCATGGCTTCGGCCAGGCGCATCATGTCGGCAATGCGGCCATTGATGAGCTGGTCGGTGTGGCTGACATCAGGGATGGTGAAGTGGCGGGGGAAGATGGGGAAGGGGTTGATGAGGATCACGTAGTGGTCGCCCCACTCAATGCCTCGCTGCACGTCGGGACGGTTGGCGGCGCACAGGAAACATTTACGCTCCTTGATGGTCTTGGCATCAACCTTGGCACCCGACGATACGATGCGTGCGGGGTTGAACTGCACTTTCACCTTCATGCCGTCAACGTCAATCTCCTTGGTTTTGACGCCCTTCAGCGCCTCAAAGTTACCGGCGGCGGTGGGCCACTCGGTAAGCTGTGAGGCGAGAAGTTGTTCTACGTCTTGTGTGATGATTTTATTTCCCATTTTTGCGGTTTTTGGCGATGCGTGCCTGGAGCTCCCAGGTGCGGATGCGGTCTTTGTAGAGGTTGTTGGCGTTCATCTTATTGCGGTCGAGGGCGGCATCAGAGTTGTCCTCCCAGCGGCGGCACAGGTAGATTACGTCCCAGATACGTCCTATCTGATAGTTGCGGCTCACGGCCAGACCCTCAGCGTAGTCCTCGCCATAGCAGGTGTTGGGGAGCGGAAGCTCGCGGAGCAGCGGAGTGTAGAATGCGCGGGGTGCGCCCAGACCGTTGATGCGGAGCGCATTGTTGCGGCCATTCTCGGGAGTCCATTCTTTGTGGTCGATGACGCCGGGGGGGATCATCTGCTTGTTGATGTCGGTGAGCATGTATGTACCAACGACCATGCCGCAGTTCTGCTCGTAGAATGCTTTAACTACCTTGGTCAGGGTGTTTTCGTCGGCATAAACGTCGTCAGAGTCGAGCTGCACGGCAAACTTGCCGCACTTGGGGTGATTGGCGCCAAGGTTCCAGCAGCCGCCGATACCGAGGTCGTTGCGCTCGGGTATTACGTGGATTACGCGGGGATCGTCCTTGTATTCCTCGATAGCCTCAGATGTGCCGTCGGTCGAGAGGTTGTCAACCACGATGATGTTGAAGGGGAAGTCGGTTTTCTGCATCAATACAGAGTTGATGGCGTCGCGGATGGTGCGGATGCGGTTGCGCACGGGGATGATTACCGATGCCTCTACATCGAATGTGCCTTTGTTGAACTCGATGGTGTCGAACTCAGGTGCTAAGTAGCCGCCGATGGCTTTGAGGTGTTCGGTGCAAGCCTGCTCCTTCTCGATTTGTGCGGCGCGGTTCTTGGGGTCAACGTAGTCGAAGATTTTCTCGCCCGACTTGCGGTTGTCGGTTTCGATGTCGTCGTAGAGATACTCGTTGATGTGGCATATCTCACCTTCGCGCGACAGGCGCAGACGCAGGTCGTAGAGACCGGCTGCTTTGTAGTCGGCGTCGATGCCGGCAGCAGCTTTCTTAAGCGCTGATGTGCGGATGAAAAGGAGCGAGCCGAAGTCGAAGTCGTCGCGGAGCGAGCCGAACTGGTAGTCGATTACAGGAGCGTTTGAGCGCTTACCCTCGGCGTTGACTTCATAGTGGTCGGCATAAAGCATCACTGCGTCAGAGTCCTCAGCGAGCTGCACGAAGCGGTCGAGTGCTTTATATCCTAAGATTAATGTGTCGTGTTTTGTATAGATTAATGTGTAGTCGCCCTTTGCAGCCTCAGCGATTGCTTTCATTGTGGCCGATGAGTGGATTGAGTCGATGTGAATCATCTCGCAGCCGTCGATGGGGGCGGCGTCACCTGAGGCGAGAAGCACGATCTGGCATACTTGGGGTTCTTTACGGAATCCGTCGACGGTGGCTGCGGCCTGGGCAGCGTCGAAGTAAGGTACGAAACAGCTGATAGTAGGTTTCATGATAATTGATTGGTTATAAAGTTAATTATTTTTTCTTTTTTGATTTAGCTTTGGATTTTGACTTCCCTTTCTTTGAAGCCTTACCCTTTGTGGCGGTCTTGGATTGGGCAGGTGCGGCGATCACCTTATGAGGGGCTGCGAAGAAGTCGAGTGCCTCTTTCATCAGATGGTTGCGCATCGTGTCGGACTTGATTGACTCGAATGGGAATCCGATGGCAACGGTTTTCCAGGATCCGTTGTCCATGGCTGTGGCGGCGATGAGGTTGTTCTCCTTGTAGCGCATGAACGTGGCCGATGTGTTGTCGTCGGCGGGATAGAATGAGTCGGGCGACTCCACGGCGTAGCCTTCGGAGTTGAGCTCGTTGTAGAAGGTGTAATCGCCCCCTTTGTCGAGCTGTGGGTAGCGGCATGGCACCTGGTAGGCTTCACCTGTAACCGATGCCTGGTCAACTCTCCATTTATAACCCAGGATGTCGGCGGCAAATTTCTGGTCAACAGATTTCTGGGCGTCGGATGAGTGTGGGTTATCCCACAGGTCGGAGGCTATATATGCGCCGGTTACCAGCAGGGTGCCGCCGCGCTTGCAGTGATCGGCAAGGCGCTGCTGCATTGTGTTGGTAAATGTCTTGTATTTAGTGCCATACACGCCACGCCCTACGGCAATCTCTTTCTGCTTTCCTAATATCAGGTCGATTGTGGTGGCGTTAGTGGTCTTGCCGTCGATATAGGCTTGGGCTGAGGATGAGATGAATCCGCGGCCTGCGCTCTTTATGGCTTTGCCGTGGGTATAAACGTAATCAAATGTGTTGCCGGCAATGACTTTGCCTTCATAGTTGGCGCGCGATGCTCCGAAGCCGCTGGCATCATCGTCCATCCAGGGGATGTCGCGGCGGAATTCAAACTGGTCGCCAATAAATCCAATCTCGCTGATGTAAGGCACTCCATGATCTTTCGCATGGTAGAACCCGGCGATATCGCCTGAGTCAAACCAGTCGGGGCCGGACATTCTTGTGAAGCCGTTGACCACCAGCACGGGGTCGGATCCCATGTTGCATAGAGCCAGTACCTCTCCAGGGAATGAGATGCCTCCGGCGTTGGCGGCTGTCACGCGGTAAGAATGTATGTCTCTATCGGTTACGACTGTAGTCCATGCCAGTGTGTTGACAGTGGCCACCTTTCTGAATGCTCCATCGTTGATGCGTTCTTCGATAATGTACTCTGTGGGGGTGGCTGTAGCCTCGAGTGGGTCGATTGTGGGTTGCCACGACAGCACGTAGTGATTGTTGCCCTCGGCGGTGATATTCATTGAGTTGACGGCCAGGGGCTGCACTACATATTCCTTGCCGTCGCGCTCGCTCAGAAATTTGAGCATCCCCTTGTAAATGGCACGGCTCACGGTGAAGCGAAATGTGGGGTCGAGACCGTACTTCATGTCGGCGAAGTTCTGGTGCGACAGGAGCTCGAGGAGCATTGCCGGCACTTCGGGCACGCGGGCTTCGAAGTATGAGGCGTCGCGCATGTCGCGGCGTGTCCAGTTGGGCTCGTATTGGGCGCGGATGTCGTCGACTATGGCAGTCATCACGTAGTCGGTAAATGTGCCTGAAGCACGGCGGTCAGTGCCGTTGGCGTATTTGCCACCTTTATTGGTGAAATATATGCCCAGGGTGCCTATGATATCGTCGTTTTTAGTGGTGCCTGCGTCGGAGTGGAATGCAAACGACAGGTCAATCGGTATGTTCAGTCCCTCGCGTCCGGGAAGTATCGATGATCCTCCGGCAAGCCAGTTCACCCACTCTCCGCGGCTCTTATAGTCGTCGGTGTAGTCGTTAACGTTGTTCGACAGGGTATAGACCGAATCGGGAGCTCCGGCCCATTGCAGCCAGTAGCGCGCTCCTTCGGTGAATCGGGGATAGCCGCTGGTCACATATTGATAGTTGATGTCGTCAAGCGGTTCTTTCACTTTGCGTGCCACATGCCCCATGCCACCTCCGATCTTTACGGCATCGGCGGTTACCACGGCGTTGTTGTCGGCCGATGTGTTGGTGAGTTCAACCACAGTATGCTTCCCCTTGGGCAGCGGGAAATGTCCGAGGTAGATCCATGTGCCCCCGCCCATCTGCTGATTGACGTGGAAGCGGCGGTCGCCGGCGGTGGTGTGAATTATGTATTCTGCGTCCTTTGCGCTGTTTGGAAGCGACTGATA
This sequence comes from uncultured Muribaculaceae bacterium, assembly GCA_964517875.1. Classification (GTDB taxonomy): domain Bacteria; phylum Bacteroidota; class Bacteroidia; order Bacteroidales; family Muribaculaceae; genus JAJPXC01. The sequence continues at coordinate 22,220 of CAZFEU010000035.1, forward strand.
GGATACGTACACCGCATATTGGCCGTCGGCTGGGATGTTGGCCGTCCATGAGGCCCGTGATGCCTTGGAAGCATCGGTCACGGTGGCAACCTGACGTGCTGTGCCCTCGGTGAATGGGTTTTGCAGGTCGGTGAGGGTCTCGGTGGTGTAGGCAAACCCCGGGAGCTTCGATTTGCTCCAGCGCTTAGCAGCTGTAGCCTCGGCGTAGCCGTCGACGGCGCGGGCGGCGTCGTTGTCGATTATTATTTCAGTGAGTTTGGTGTCGCGCTCGCGTGGCGACATCACATAGGCTCCGGCGTTTTGAAGCATCGGCATCAGGTAGGGCATTACGTAAGTCTGGGTGTAGAGATCCTCTACGGTGCCAAACAGGCGTGCGCGCTGCCATTCCCAGCGGTTGAGCTTTGGTTCGAAGTACCACCCATGACTCTGCCACAATGCTATGTTCTTGCCGTCGAGGCCTTGTGGCGCCTTGATGCCGTCAACCTCGGTGATAAAGCGGTCAGTTTCGGTAGGGCCTACCACGCGGTAGCCACCTACGTTGTTGGCCGATACGGCAAGTGATGATGCCAGTGACACTAAGAGCGCAATGTGTTTTAACGACATAAGTCTTTGTTAGGTATGTTTATGAGCCGCTGGGTAGTTTCGGCCTATGTTGGGGTGTGTTATTGCTTGCAAATTTAATATAAAGGATTTAATTAATCTCTATAACATTACGACCAATTTCTTAAAATCAACATTATTTAATATTTAACTACAAAAATTAAGAAAAATCGAGCGCAGGTTTGTGCCTTTGAATAGCGAAAAAGTACCCATCAAGTACGACCGCAAGACACCTGCGCTCATTGACGATTTTTGCCGCTATTATTCAGGACACGCAACAAGCTCGTCGTGTTCTACTTCGACTCTACCGCGCTCACTTCCAACTAAGCCGTCAACAACAAGGACTTCCGTTGGTGGGTAGTCCACGAATTTGAGCGCAGGGGTGCGTTGCCAAGCCGTGTACCGACGGCTCGGACGCTTTTTCTCCCATTCCGTCGAAGATACTTCGTGGTCGATACCCTCTGCATCGGTTGTGAAAAAAAGTGAGGGGAACGTCATTTCTCAACATATGTTGAGAGTTTTTATTTTTGTTGTCTGTAACTTTGCTGTTATAAACTTCAAAAATTATAATGATGGCAAAATTCAGCTTTATAATA
>CAZFEU010000036.1:0-23209 GCA_964517875.1 uncultured Muribaculaceae bacterium
CTACCTTCTGTGCTTTTGCTTTCTGCTCTTTCTGGCGTTTCTTCTGCTGATAGAGGAACTTCTGATAGTCAAGAATCTTGCACACCGGCGGCTCGGCCGTGGGGGAGATTTCGATCAGGTCGAGCTCCTGCTCCTCGGCTATGCGAAGTGCTTCGTCGATGGGGTAAATACCAGGGGTGACGTTGTCACCTACGAGGCGTACCTCACGTGCGCGTATGCGTTCATTGATTACATACGGGTCTTTGGAGTTGTCGCGTTGGCCGGGACGGCGTTGCTGCTGTTGTGGTTTTGGGGCTCCGGCGCTCTTCATCGGAGGCTTGGGCCCGAAATGCATCGGTTTTTTCTGCATTCAGTAGATTATTGATTTATCATTTGGTTGACCTCGTCAGTCAATTTCTGGGCAAAGGTAGCAATTTTCATCGTACCTTGGTCTCCTTCTCCTTGTTTTCTTACAGAAACTTCACCATTTTCGGCTTCTTTTTCGCCTACGATGAGCAGATAGGGTATGCGTTTGAGCTCGTTGTCGCGTATTTTGCGTCCGATTTTCTCATTTCGGTCATCGACTATGGTGCGCACATCGGCGATGTTGAGCTCGCGGGCCACCTGATGGGCGTAGTCGTTGAACTTTTCGCTGATGGGGAGCACAACGGCCTGGTCGGGAGTGAGCCACAGGGGGAATTTACCTGCTGTGTGCTCAAGGAGCACGGCCACAAAGCGCTCAAGCGATCCGAAGGGTGCGCGGTGTATCATCACCGGGCGGTGCTTCTGGTTGTCTGAGCCGGTGTATTCCAGCTGGAAGCGCTCGGGCAGATTGTAATCCACCTGTATAGTGCCTAACTGCCAACGACGTCCGAGGGCATCCTTCACCATGAAGTCGAGTTTGGGGCCGTAGAATGCTGCCTCGCCAAGCTCGGTGCGGGCTTTGATTCCTTTCTCCTGGCAAGCTTCGATGATGGCATTCTCAGCGAGGTGCCAGTTCTCGTCCGAACCGATGTATTTCTCCTTGTTGTTGGGGTCGCGGAGCGATATCTGTGCCTCGTAATTTTCGAAGTTCAGAGTCTTGAAGATGTATAGTATGATGTCCATCACCTTTAGGAACTCATCTTTGATCTGCTCGGGGGCGCAGAAAAGGTGGGCGTCATCCTGCGTAAATCCGCGTACGCGTGTGAGTCCATGGAGCTCGCCCGACTGCTCATAGCGGTATACCGTGCCAAATTCGGCAAGGCGAAGTGGCAGGTCGCGGTAGCTGCGCGGTGATGCTTTGAAGATTTCGCAGTGGTGGGGGCAGTTCATCGGTTTGAGCATGTACTCCTCACCCTCCTCGGGAGTGTGGATGGGCTGGAATGAGTCCTTGCCATACTTGGCGTAATGCCCAGAGGTGACGTAGAGCTGCTTGTTGCCGATATGGGGAGTGATTACCTGTAGGTATCCGTATTGTTTCTGGATTTTGCGGAGGAATTGCTCCAGTCGGTCGCGGAGTGCGGCGCCTTTGGGAAGCCACAGGGGCAAGCCTTGACCCACGTTGGCGCTGAAGGCAAACAGCTCCATTTCGCGGCCGAGTTTGCGGTGGTCGCGCTTCTTGGCCTCCTCGAGCAGGGTCAGGTATTCGTCGAGCATCTTTTTCTTAGGGAACGTGATGCCGTAAACGCGCACCAGCTGCTCGCGCTTCTCATCGCCGCGCCAGTAAGCACCGGCGAGCGATGTGATTTTAGCGGCCTTTATGGGAGCTGTGGTGGGGATGTGCGGGCCACGGCACAAGTCAGTGAAGTTGCCTTGTGTATATGTGGTGATGTGACCGTCCTCAAGCTCGCTTATAAGCTCGCATTTATATTTTTCGCCACGGTCGCCAAACATCTTGAGAGCGTCGGCCTTAGAGATGTCCTTACGAACTATCTGCTCCTTGCGTTGAGCAATCTCGAGCATTTTAGCCTCAATTTTCGGGAAGTCGGCCGATGTGATGTTATGACCGTTGGGGTCGATGTCGTAGTAGAAGCCGTTTTCGATGGCCGGTCCGATGCCGAATTTCACACCGGGGTAGAGCTCTTGGAGGGCTTCGGCGAGAAGGTGTGCCGATGAGTGCCAGAATGCGTGTTTACCCTCGGGGTCGTCCCATTTGAATAGCTGGATGGTGGCATCGGTAGTGATGGGTCGGGTCAGGTCCCATGCCTCGGAGTTGACGTTGGCCGCCAACACGTCCTGAGCCAGACGAGGGCTGATGCTTTGGGCGATCTCCAGAGGGGTGACGCCGCTTTCGTATTGCTTAACGTCGTTGTTAGGGAACGTAATATTAATCATCTGTGATTCAGTATATTGTAGTAATAATGATGGTTTTGGGCGTATGATTGCGCAAAACACGAGTGCAAATTTACTAAAAAAAACTCAGACTTAGGGACTTATTTCGAAAAAATATGCTGCAAAAATCAGTCGAAACGCATTGACGAAGATGGCGACAGGCGTGCTATCATGCGCGAGGGGATGAGCATGATGGCCGCGGTGATGATGATGACACCGGCGTTGACCGCGGCAATCTGCCACCACACAATTCTTACGGGCACTGAGTCGAGATAATAGGCTTCGGGATTCAGAGGCATAAGATGGTAATGCTGTTGAGCCCATACTATACTCAGTGACAGGGTGTTGCCGATGAGAAGCCCGAGTGCCACGATACGGCAAGCGATAAGTGTGAATATCCGTGTAATCTGGGCGTTGGTGGCTCCCAGCGATTTGAGAATGCCAATCATGCGTATGCGTTCAAGTATTAGTATGAAAAGGCTTGAAAGAAGGGTGAATGCACCCACAGCACCCATCAGGATTAGTATTACTACGACGTTGGTGTTGAGTAGTTCGAGCCAGTTGAGCCACATCCCCGCTGAGTCGAAGATATCGGATATGAGCCACGGTCCGGCGTCGAGCCCTTCCATCTGTGCACGCAACTGATATTGCTGTAGCGACGAAACCATGTTGGAGCGCACGATGGGCACGCTATCGAGGGTGATTGAGCGTACTTCAATTGATTGTGAATGCCCCTCGGGGTACTGTGCTATGCGGTTGAGAAGCGATATGGAGCCGTAACATTGCAGCTTGTCGCGGTCGGGGAAGTTGGTGTTGAACACCCCCGCAACGGTGAGCTTTCGTTGCCGCAGATTGCCGTGGGTGAAGAAGTAAGCGTCGATGCGGTCGCCGGGGTCAACTCCGAGCGATTGAGCTATATACTGCGAGATTAAGATTTTATCACGCGAGTCAGTATCGCTCCAGTCAGGTAGCGTACCGCTTATAATGTTGCCGTCGAGAAAACGGTAGTCCATTTGGGGTGAGTAACCTGAAAAACGCACTCCAGCAAAGTTTGAGTCAGTGCGCAATACCCCCTCGCGGTGTGTGGCCATGATAACCGACGCGTCGGGAGGCACCATCGAGCGCACCACCGTCACCAGCGACGAGTCAACACCACTGGCCTTAGTGGCTTCAGGGTCGGCCTCTGACGCATATCCCAGAGTGGAGTCGTGGTGGTTGGTGAGCGTGATCGAGGGGTCCATTGCGGTGATTTTGGCTGTGATATCGTGCTTGAATCCTACCACAATAGCTACCGCCAAAATCATCACCATCAGCGATAATGAAAGGCCGCTCACGGCAATCCATGCCGATGGCGACCGCCACAGGCCGTCGGCGCCTCCGCTGACCCTTGAGGCTACGATGCGGGCTATGCTTGAATGTATTGAATGGCGTTGACTCATAAAATCCGTGCAAATATACTGAAAAAAGGGTTGAAAATGCTCAGCTCTAAGCGGATTTTGACTACATTCGCGGTATTAAGAGTGAACCACAAGTTCAATAATTTAAAAGTGAGCAATATGTCACCCCATCAGTACGCACGTCTTTACGGCTTAATTGGTTACCCGCTGATTCATTCATTTTCGGAGAATTATTTTAACCAGAAGTTTGAGTCAGAACATATCGATGCGCGGTATATGAATTTTGAGATAGTCGACATCGGCGATCTTATGGAGGTCGTGGCGGAATATCCCAATCTGTGTGGGCTCAATGTCACCATACCCTACAAGGAGCGAGTGCTTCCCTACATGGATGAAATGGATGAGGATGCCGCGAAAATAGGGGCTGTGAATGTGATTAAATTCATTCGGGGTGATGGAGATGAATTGCGCTTCAAGGGTTACAACTCTGATGTGATAGGGTTTACCAACTCCATAGCACCGATGCTTAAGCCATACCAAAAGAAGGCTTTGATACTTGGCACCGGAGGAGCTGCCAAGGCCGTGCGTCAAGGGTTGATCAATCTCGGTATAGAGCCAACGTATGTGTCGCGCACACCCCGTGAAGGGGTGCTTACCTATCAGCAGCTTACTCCCGATGTGATGGCCGATCACCTTGTTATTGTAAATACCACCCCTCTGGGGATGTATCCACAAATTGATACTTGCCCCGATATACCTTACGATCTGCTTACACCACGGCATCTGTGCTACGACCTGCTCTATAATCCCGACGAAACGTTGTTTATGAGATGTGCGGCCGAACATGGAGCGGAGGTGAAAAATGGGCTTGAGATGCTCTTGTTGCAGGCATTCGAATCTTGGAGAATCTGGAACGAGAAATAGAGACTCACCGCATCTGAGTTAACATGAAGGCTCCACTATCACAGGTGCCCCTCTTGCCACTGGCTGCTGGGTTGATGGCGGGCATCGTGATTGGTCGGTATCTCTCTGATTATGCCGTCTATATCGTTATTGCCTTAGCGTTGGGTAGTGTTGTGTCGGCATGGTTCAGAAAATGGGGGGCGGCAGCTATGCTGGCTGCAATGATATGCGGCGAAGTGTTGATAGGGGCATTCCATTACAATGAGCTTGAGCAGGTCAGTGGTGAAGATTGTGAATATCGTGGCCGGGTTGAGGAGGTGATCGAGCGAGAATCATCACGCTCTATGGTAGTGAATGTTGAGGGATTGCCTTACAATGTATATATCACAACCCCCGCATTCAACCCTGAGCTCCTACCTGGCGATGATATTGCCTTTGTGTGCGCTCTGCGTCCTGTCGAATCCGACCAGGATGCGTTCTATAATCTTAATGATTTCTATTATGAGCGTCGTATCGGGGCTATGGGTTTCGTGCTGCCTGAAGGTCTCAGGATTGTAAATGGAGAAGAACTCACTTTCAAGCAGTGGCTTGTGAGACAACGGCAAGTCTGGGTGCGCACGATCATGCACTCGGATATGGAGCAGGGGGCAGCACGCCTGCTGGTCGCCACATTTCTTGGAGAGAGGGGCGTGATGGACGATGGAGAGATAACGGCATTCCGCGATGCCGGTGCGGCTCATGTGTTGGCTCTGAGTGGATTGCATGCGGCGCTTGTTTGGCTGATTATTACCATTGTGTTATGGCCTCTTAAGCTTGCCGGCAATGAGCGGTTGGTGAAGGGGGTAGCGATATTATTGCTTTGGGCTTATGTGGTGTTCACAGGACTTGCTCCATCGGTGATACGTGCATCGGTGATGGTTACGATGGTTGCCATAGGTGAATTGATCGGGCGGCGTAGCTCGTCGGTCAATTCATTGCTGGCTGCTGCGATTGTGATATTGATCATATCGCCCGAGGCGCTTTTCGAAGTTGGATTCCAGTTGTCGTTTGTGGCTGTAGCAGGTTTGTTAATATGGAGTGGATGGTTTCAAACAATCGAGATTAAGCGTCAGTGGCTCCGCTGGCTTGTTAATGTCATTGGTGTTACGATGGCGGCAATGGTGGCCACATCAGTCTTTACTGCTTACTACTTCCATCGATTGCCTCTTTTGTTCCTGTTGGTCAACATACCCCTTGCGGTCTTGTTCCCCGCTTTTTTAGGGTTTGGGGTCGTATGGAGTTTGTTGGCATTTACGGTGGGGAATTGCGCACCGCTGATATGGGTGATTGATGCACTTTACCTATGCATGAAATGGATTGTTGACAGTGTGGCAGCGATGGGTGGAAGTGTGCTTACGAACCTTTATTTAACCCCCTGGTCTCTACTTGTATGGGTGAATACTATTGTGGCAGCAGGTTGTTGGGCGTATTACCGCCGTGCGGTGTGGGGTTGCGCCATAGGAGCGTGCGTTGCAACGCTGGTGGCGCTTATTGCGATACCCCCTGTGGTCAACAAGCCGGAACTTATTATAGAATCGCGGCGCGACCACACGATGCTGATGGTGAATGACGGCGACAAGTGCCGGGCTTTCATTGTTGGACTGCCTAAGGATAGTGCTTATCTCACTGAGTTTTGGCGAGAGCGATTGGCCGATTATGCCGGGAATCGCCGTATTGGCAAGCCGGAAGTGCAGCCCCTTACCTCCACGCAGTTGCATGTGGGCAACTCTCGCTGGCTGATAGTTAACAGCAATAATACGGCACCTGTGGATTGCGATGAGATCTTGATATGCCGCGGTTACTCAGGGGATGCTTGTCAGATAGAGAAGCTGATATCAGGCACCGGCGCCCGGCGGGTGTATCTGTCAGGCGATCTTAATGCGAAAATAAGTAAACGCCTTGCAAATCAGTTGGTCGATATGCAAGGCGTTGAGGTTATGTCGCTCCGCGACAGTTACGTTGTAATTCCGTTGTCAAACAGACGTTGAAGTCGAATCGCCCGGAGGATCAATAGGTCCCGGTTGGTCAGCTTTAAATATCTTTGAAAGATACTTTTCGCGGAAACGCTCGAGCATCTCCCAGAAGTTGGGCACGAACAGTGTGCCGGTAATTGCGTTGACCGCCATTCCGAATACAACAGCCGCACCGAGCGATATTCGGCTTGCCGCGCCGGCTCCTGTGGCAAATAGCATAGGCATCACACCGAAGACGAAGGCCAATGCGGTCATCATAATCGGTCGGAATCGCACGCGCCCCGCGTCAAGAGCCGCTTGCCGTATGTCAAGGCCCGACTTGCGGTAGTCGACAGCATACTCCACGATAAGGATGGCGTTTTTTGCCGATAATCCCAGCAGTAGGATTATACCAATCTGCGTGTAAATCGAGATCGATTGCGACATGAGTATGCATCCTATCACAGTGCCGAGGATTGCAGTGGGCATCGATAGCACCACGGCCAGCGGATCGGTCCAACTCTCATATTGAGCTGCAAGGACAAGGATGGTGATTATCACGGCAAACAATAGCACTACCACTACGGTGGTGCCCGACTGTGTCTCCTGATAAGCCTCGCCGGTCCATGCATATGAGTAATTATTGCCTACAGCATCCTTGACTATCTCCTCCATGGCGGCGATGGCCTCGGAGCTGCTTACGTCTTTGGCAGGAGTAGCGGTGACTGATGCCGTGGTGTACATATTGTAACGGCTGATACTTGGGTCGCCCATTGTGGATGGTGTGGTGCAGAATGCCGAGAATGGCACCATGTCGCCGTTGGCATTCTTCACCGACAGGTTGAGCACATCATCGATGTGGCCGCGGGCATGAGCCTCTGCGCCCAGGTTGACCTGATATACACGCCCAAACTCCACAAAGTCGTTGACATACGATCCGCCCATGTAGGCCGACAGCGTGGAATAGACATCGCTTATATTGAGCCCGTGGCTTTCAACCTTGTCTCGGTCGATATTGATGGTGTACTGTGGCACTTCACCCTCATAGAGAGATGTCACCGATGCGATTCGATTGTCATTTTTTGCTGCATCCTGAATCTGCGCTATGGCGGTGGCCAGTTGCTTTGACCCCAGATTATTGATGTCGAGTAACTGCATCTGTAAGCCTGATGTGAGACCCAGGCCGGGTATGGCCGGAGGATTGAGTGAGAATATCACAGCTTCCTGATATTTGGCGCTGATCTCGTCAACTTTCTTTATCACGGCATCAACTGACTGGTCCTTACTGCGCCGTTCGTCCCAAGGTTTGAGCACCACAAACAATGACCCTAAGTTGGAGCCGCTGCCACCAGCCATGAACAACATGCCGCTGATCGACATTACGTCGGCCACCTCGGGTATCTCCTTGACTTCGGCAGTGAAGTCGTTCACTATCTTTTCAGTGCGGTCGAGCGCAGCCCCGGTGGGTAGCTGGATTGAGGTCATGAAGTACCCCATATCTTCTTGCGGCACGTAGCTGGTGGGCCACTTTACGAAGCCCCAGAATGCGGCTACGCACAGTCCCAGGTATATCAATATTGCCACTGCTGGACGTTTGAGAAACGAGCCCACAATCTTCAGATACCCCTTGAACACTACGCCGTATCCGCTGTTAAACCAACGGTAGATGAAGAAGTTGGAGCTGCCTACTTTTACAGGCTTGAGGAACAAGGCACACATCGCCGGCGTGAATGTGAGTGCGTTGAAACCCGAGAATGCGGTCGACACGGCTATCGTTAGGGCAAATTGCTTGTAAAGCTCGCCGGTGATGCCTGATATAAACGCTGTGGGGATGAATACCGATAGTAGCACAAGCACTTCGCCCACTATGGGACCTTGCAACTCAGTCATAGCCTTTTCTGCGGCTTTTCGTGGTGTAAGGGTGCCTTTGTCGACAAGTCGGGCACAGTCTTCCACCACCACAATAGCATCATCCACCACGATTGCTATGGCAAGTACTAATCCAAAAAGGGTCAAGGTGTTGATGGTGAAGCCGAGGAGCTTCATCACCGCAAATGTGGCGATTAGCGACACCGGTATGGTGAGCATCGGGATGATTGTGGCTCTCCATCCTTGTAGGAACAGCAGTATAACAACCATCACAATCAAAGTGGTTTCTACAAAAGTAACCAACACCTCATCAATTGACGCAGTGACGAAGTTGGTGGTGTCCATCACCACGCGGTAGCTTACACCCGGAGGGAAGTAGGGCTCAAGCACCTTCATCTTCTTTTCCACCTCCTTGGCTACTTCGAGAGCATTGGATCCGGGGAGCTGATATACAGCCAATAGTCCTGCCTGCTCACCGTTGACGGCAGAGGTTTGGCTATAGCTTTCGCTTCCCAGGTCGATGGTGGCCACATCCTTTAAGCGGAGCACTCCACCGTCGGTGTCACGACGCAAGATAATGTTGCCGAACTGCTCGGTGGTGGTGAGTCGTCCATGTGATGTGAGCGTGAACTGAAATTCCTCGTCGGTGGTCTGTGGAGCTGCGCCTACGGAGCCGGCCGACACTTCCATGTTCTGCGACTGGATGGCTGCGATTACCTCGGATGGATTGAGACCGCGTATACGCATCTTTTCAGGGTCGAGCCATACGCGCATGCTGTATTCACCTGCGCCGAAAGCGTCAACACCACCCACTCCCGGCAAGCGCGAAAGCTCGTCTACGATATTGAGCTGTGCATAATTGGTGAGGTAAAGTCCGTCGTATTGATGCTCTTTGTCACCCTCTAGTGCGATGAAAAGTACGATGTTGGATGATCGTGATGTCACCGAAACACCCTGCTGTTTCACCGATGAAGGAAGTGTGGCCTCAGCCAGGGCTACGCGGTTTTGTACCTTGACGGTGGCCATATCAAGGTCAGTGCCCACATCGAATGTGATGGTGAGCATGTAGCTGCCGTCGCTCCCTGAGTTTGAGCTCATATAGAGCATCCCCTCAACGCCGTTGACCTGCTCCTCGATGGGAACACCCACGGTTTCGGCCACGGTTTTGGCATCGGCTCCAGGATAGGTGGCCGATACCATCACTGTGGGGGGAGTGATGTCGGGGTACTGCGCTACGGGGAGAGATTTGACGGTGATTACTCCCACAAGCACCATCAAGATTGCCACTACAGTGGCAAAAATCGGCCTGTCAATAAAGAATTTTGAAAACATGGTGAATGGAGGTTAAAGATGAGAGCCCGGAGTTTAGCGTGTTTCGATGGGTTTTACTTCCATGCCATCACGTACCTTAAGGAGGGCTTTGGTGACGTAGCGTGATTGAGGCGTGAGGCCGCCGGTGACGATACGCATCGTGTCATTGACAAGTTCTCCCACCTCGATGGGTGTGTACACCACTTTGTTTTCGTCATTGACCACATAAACATACTTACCTTTCTGGTCGGTGCTGATCGAGGCATCCTTGATGAGAATCGCATGTGGGTCGGATGCGTAAGGGAGCATGATTTTCACATATTGGCCGCTTCGGAGTTCGCCGTAAGGATTGTTGACCTTGGCGCGGATGCTCATAGTACCGGTTGAGGGGTCGATTGACGGAGCGAGATAGTCGAGCTCACCGGTATACTTGTGACTCAGGTTCTGCATAAAACTTAGTGGGATTGCCTTATAGTCGATATTCTCCTTGTTGATTTCGGCGTTTAGCATTTTAAGGTATTGAGCATCCTCGATGGCGAAGTAGGCGTTGAGCTGAGCATCATCGTAAATGGTGCCTAATACTACTGGTGATCCGGCGCCACCTACGTAAGCGCCCACGCTGAAAGCACACTTGGATACGCGTCCGCTGAAGGGGGCAGTGACGGTGCAGTAGCTGAGGTTGAGCTGTGCTGATTGCAAGGCGGCCTGGGCATTTTTGATTGATGCCTCGGCTTCCTCCATGGCGCTTTTAGCCTGAATTACATCCATCTGACTCACGGCATCGCTCTCCAGGGCTTTCTTCATGGCCTGGTATTGGCGGCTGGCGTAGTCGTAGGTGGCGCGGGCGTTGGTCAACTGGGCCTGAGCCTGAGCCACGTCGTTGCTATACTTCGAGTCTTCGAGGCAGTATAGCACGGTGCCTTTCTGAACCACTGTGCCCGGCTCGTAGGGCGCGGAGGTAAGGTAGCCGTTGACACGTGCCACGAGATTTACCTCGTTGACGGCCTTAAGTGTGCCCGGATATTCACGATGAAGCACTACAGAATCGATTACTGGGTAGGCCACATCGATTGCTTGAACCTGGTCGGGAGCTGATACCTCTTTCTCTTTTGACTTGCACCCAGCAAAAGTGAGTGGCAATATCGTAGCACCGATGATGCTGAATGTGATGAAACCGTGTCTCATTATCGTAAGTTTTTTGTTTTTCAATTAGTGTTATTGCCACCCTCCGCCCAGGGCTTTGTAGAGTGTTACCAAATATGTGAGTGCCTGCCCTTGAGCCTCAATGGCTTCTTCTTGATACTCAAGGCAATTAAGTTGAGCTGAAACCACATCGGTGAAGGGATTTAGACCGCGTTTGTATAGGTCAACCGAAAATTCGAGCGATTTGTCGGCCTGTTCGATTACCTGCTCGATGGTTCGGATATGCTCGATTGAGGCTTGATAAGATGAGAGTGCGTTCTCGACTTCCTCTACTGCTGTAAGCACGGTGAGGTTATAGTTTTCTATCTGGCTTTCCACCTGTTGACGTGCTATGGCCACATTGTATTTACGTGAAAATCCGTCGAAGATGGTCCAGGAAATAGTGGGCTCAATCGAGTATGTGAGCGACTGACCACTGAACAGGTTGCCCAGGCGATGCGCACCGGTACCTATCTGTCCGTTGATAGTGAGTGAGGGGAGGAAATCTTTTTTTGCGATACCCACAGCTTCAACTTGTGCGCTGAGCTCCTCGGCGGCTTGGACTATGTCGGGGCGACGGCGCAGCAGGTCGCGTGGGGTGCCGGGGTCGATGATGTGTAAATATGATGGCAGTTGTGAGTCGTCGGTAAGTGACGACTTCACGGCCGGTGGAAATTCTCCGACAAGCACCGACAGTGCGTTGATGCCGGTGGCAATTGAGTTTTCAAGCATCGGTATGGAGGCCTGAGTGGAGTAGTACACCACCTTGGCCTGTGCCACCTCAAGGCCCGAGCCAAGTCCGGCTTCACGGCGAGCCTCAGTGATCTTCACTACTTTCTCCTGGCTCACGATATGATCGCGGGCTATGGCGAGCTCGGCTTGCCATGTGCGTATCTGAATGTATTGAGTGGCAATCTCGGCGGCTACACTAAGCCTTACGCCCTCAGCTTCAGCGCGGGTGGCGCGGAGCTCGGCCTTCTTCTCCTTTACCCGGCTTGTGATACGGCCAAATAGGTCAACCTCCCAGCTCAGCGATGCCCCTACGTCGAAATACGACATGTTGCTTGCTCTCCCCTTGGTGTCGTAGAGCATTCCCGATGAGCGCTGTTTGGTCCAACCGGCCGATACGCCCACCTGGGGGTAATATCCCGACTGGGCCGACTTCATGGTGAGGCGTGCTACCTCGATGCGCCTTAGCGACATGGCGAGGTCATAATTGTGGGCGAGCCCCTGTTCTATCAGAGAGGTGAGGGTAGGGTCGTCGAAGCAAGTCCACCATTGTGCTGTCACATCCGAAACCGGCACATCGCCAATGGTCTGTTTGGTTGTGTCCCATTGCTCGGGCATCGGTTTGTCGAGATAATCGGCATTCGACTCCTGACATACGGCCTCAGCTGTAGGCATACATATTGCTATAAAAGCTATCCCTCGAAGAAAGTAGTTAAGCATATGGAGTGATGATTATAAATAGTCTTATATTTAATAACCATCCAATCCCCAAATTCGTTTAAAACTTTCCGCAAAAAAATTACGACCTATCAGTGGACGAGTGTCCGAGGCTTTGGTTGTGCATAATTAACGATAATCTAATGACTGTGGGGTAGGTGAGTTAGGGCTTGGGGGTGCCGGCGAGGATGATTGTGCCGAAGTATGGGGGCTGGTGAAAGTCGGGGCGCTCTGTGTGGATGGGTGCCCAGCTCAGGTAGTGGGGTAGTGATGTGCCCGAAGCGCATTTGTAAAAGTTGCCCTTCATCTCGATGGGTTTGCCCTCAAACTTCAGGTCGATAAGACTTAACGGAATTTCAACAAGTAGATCCCAGGTGAACAATCCCTCAACCTCTTCGAACGGGCGTGTGCCACACGATGCCATGCGGCCTACCTGTGCGAGCTCGTCGGTGGAGAGTCGGCGAGGATTGGGGCGCTCGGTGCGGGTGGAGGCATTGATGGCTCCGATGCAGTTGAATTCAAAGTTCCAATAGCGATCATCGCAGTGGGGCGATACGAAAAACTCCACACACGAGTCTTGACTCACAGGGGAATTGTCGGTGTAATTAGTGGCTTTAAGATAGTTGCAGCGTACCAGAAAGTCAATAAAAATCGACTTACCGGAGTGAGCTGTTGTAAATACCGTGAGTGGATGGTAGGGGTATTGGTCGGGCCAATTGAGCGACTCGATAGTGCGGCGTGCGCCATTCTCCTCAAGTATGTTTTGTGCCTGTGCCAGGTCGCAGCCAAGGAGTTGGGGCACATATGGAATGGTGAGAAGTGGTAAGTCGGTCGACATATTTTTATTGCTTTATTGAGGAGTGATAAGGTCGCGTATGCCCATGAAAAGCCCCGCTAAGGCCATTATGCCCAGCACTGTGCCGATGATACGGTTGATAAGCCACATTGAGCGCATGTTGAAGTGGGAGCGTACTTTGTTAACAAAGAATGTGATAACCCACCACCATAGGAGCGCTCCACCGATTATCGAGGCATATCCGGCCACATAGTGGTAATAGGTAAACTCGGGGAGAAGGAAGTTGAAGCGGGCAAAAAGACCTATGATGAAAAACAGAATAAGCGGGTTGGAGAATGTAAATAAAAACCCTGTGATGAAGTCGCTGACAAAAGATGACGACTGCTCCTCGGGCGATTTGAGCGACCGGGCGGGATTCTTCTTGCACAAATACACGGCAAAACCAATGAGCACAAGGCTACCTAAGATTTGGAGCAGAATCTTGTTGTCGTTGATGAATCCCTCGATAAATGAAAGGCCAAACCCAGTGAGTAGGCAGTAAATCAGGTCGGAAAGGGCTGCGCCAATGCCGGTGGAAAATCCGGCGATGCGTCCCTTGTTGAGTGTGCGCTGGATGCATAGCATCCCAATCGGTCCCATCGGGGCCGAAATTAGGATGCCGATCAACGCACCGCTGATTATTATGTCGAGGAATAAATCCATCTCCTATTTATTGCAACTTACAAAAGTAATCAAACTTTTGAAAACGGCATATCACCTGCTCAAAAAATCAGTTTTTGAGTAACGATGCGGAAATTTAGAACAAGGTGATTGGTTGCAGAGGTGGGGAAATATGAAAAGCAGGCATATGCCGTGGGCATATACCTGCAATATAGATTTTTATTTTGAATGGATTTTATAGATTGTTCATCTTGCGCTCAAACCAACCCTGGTCTACACCGCACACTGGGCAGCGTTTGGGAGCGTTCTTGCCGGTGTATACATAGCCGCACTTGCGACACTGCCACTGTACCGGCTCCTCGCTTGAGAACTCGGTGCCGCTTTCAAGGCGTTCAATCAGCTTTTTGTATCGCTCCTCGTGCTCTACTTCCACCGAAGCTACGAGTTTAAAGAGTGCTGCGATTTCGGGGAACCCTTCCTCCTTGGCTGTCTCGGCGAAGTTGGCGTAAAGATCGCTCCACTCCTCTTTTTCGCCAGCGGCTGCTTCCTTTAGGTTGGTCAGGGTATCGCCCACTACACCAGCCGGATATCCAGCGGTGATTTCTACCATACCTCCTTCGAGTCGGCTGAAGAATTGTTTGGCATGGACAAGCTCCTGCTCTGCGGTAAGTTGGAATATCTGAGCTATCTGTTCGTATCCTTCCTCGCGGGCTTTTTCGGCAAAGAGTGTGTAACGGCTACGTGCTTGGCTTTCGCCGGCGAATGAGGCTAATAGGTTGTGTTCGGTCTTAGTGCCTTTAATGCTTTTCATCTTGAATTTTGCTTTTTATTTTGTTTTTGTTTACGTCGGTTTGATAGACAATATTAAAACAACGTGGGGGGTGAAAAGGTTCTACGCGTACAAATTAAATTTAAATATCATCAGTTTTTTATGCGGATGGCTGGTTATTGGGAGGGTGGATGAACCGCCCAATCTGAAAAATCGTTATATTCGCGGTATGCCCAAAAAGGAAAGTAAAATCAATAAGATCGTTGACCGGAGTAAGCGCTTAGTCAAGAAGAGCCTTGCGTGGTATCACTACCTGACGGTTGGAGTCTGGAGTGATACGCGGTCGAATTGGCGTGTTGATACAGTAAGGACCTTGTCGCTGTCGATAAAATCATTTCTCGACCGCAATCTTCAGTTGCGAGCTTCGGCATTGACATATCAGACCGTTCTGGCCATTGTTCCTGCGTTGGCGATGCTGTTTGCCATCGGACGCGGCTTTGGCCTCCAGGATATCTTGATGGATGAGCTACACCGTACTTTCTCCGGGCAGCAATCGGTGATTGATGCAATGCTCGTCTACGTTGACAATTACCTTAACCAATCGTCGGGAGGGGGGATATTCGTTGGCATCGGACTTGTGTTCTTGATGTGGACCATCATATCGCTGCTTGGCAATGTTGAAGAATCGTTCAACTCGATTTGGGGTGTAAAACAAGGGCGCCCGTTGGTACGTAAAATCACCGACTATACCGCTATTATAATTATATTGCCGGTTTTGCTGATTTGCTCCAATGGACTGACCATATTCATGACCACGGCTATGCAAAAGATACTGCCGTTCAAGTTCCTGACCCCGGCTATATCATGGATACTTGACGGAGCTTCAATTGTGCTCACGTGGCTCTTTTTTGCTGGTACATACCTGCTTATCCCCAATACCAAAGTGCGGCTGCCCAATGCGCTGCTCGCCGGGTGTTTTGCGGGTACGGCCTTTGTCATATTGCAGTGGGCATTTGTTACGGGTCAGGTTTACGTGGCCAGGTATAATGCCATATATGGTTCGGTAGCTTTCTTGCCATTGTTTCTGGTGTGGGCGCAGCTTGCATGGGTTGTTACACTCTCGGGGGCTGTGGTGTGCTATTCGTCGCAAAACATATTCCAATTCAGCTTTAATGAGCAAATACAACGCATGTCGCTCAACTACAATCGTCAGATTGCAGTGGCAGTGATGACAGTTGTGGTGCAGAGATTTATCAACGGAGAGAAGCCCATGACCGACCATGACTTTGTGGTGAAATACCGTATACCGGCTCGACTGATTTCGGATGTCACCAACAGTATGATAGCTGTAGGGCTGCTTGACCACGTAGTGCTCGACGAGAAGTCGTCAGCCTTAGGGCTCCAGAGCGCTATACCACCTGAGCAGGTGACTATGGGGGCCGTGCTCGAGCGACTTAACTCCTATGGCAACCGCGACTTCGTGCCCAATTTCCGCAAGAGCTTCATCAATATCATCAACACCATGGATAAGCTCAACGAGGCTACTCTGCACAACGCCTCAACCATTTACCTGAAGGATATAAAGATTAGCCAACCTTAAGATCATAATCAAATCACATAACTAATACTGTCACATTATGAAAAATCCTATTGCTACCAACGATGCCCCCGGTGCTATCGGCCCATACAGCCAGGCAATCGATGCGGGTCCATTTGTGTTTATCTCAGGCCAAATACCTGTCGATCCTGCCACCGGCAACATAGCTGAGGGTATCAAGGCGCAGACGGCTCAATCGATAGCCAATATCAAGGCAATTCTTGCCGCTGCTGGGCTGACCATTGACAATGTGGTGAAAACCACCGTCTTTCTCGCCGACATGGCCATGTTCGGTGATATGAACGAAGTCTATGCGGCCAATTTCACAGCCCCCTTCCCGGCACGTTCGGCTGTCGCAGTGCGCGAGTTGCCAAAGCAGGTGCTGGTTGAAATAGAGGTGATTGCCGCAAAATAATAGATTGAGTGTAGCTTATATCGATTGGAGGGCTTCCCCCACCACAAATGTGCTGCCGCCGACGAATACCACCTCGTCGGTGGCAGCTTCGTTAATAGCTGCCTTAAGAGCCTCAGCCACCGGGGTGTTGACACGTCCGTGCAGACCTAATGCCGCTCCCTTGTCGGCCACTGCATTTGCCGACATTGCGCGTGGTATATCGGCCTGAGTAAAGTAGTATGTTGCCTCGCGAGGCATCAAAGCCATTATTGAATCAACATCTTTGTCGGCTACAAATCCTATTACCATCCGCAACTTTGGACCATATGAGGCAAGTTTGGGGCCGAGGTATTCCCAGCCTCCCAGATTGTGGCCGGTGTCGATGATTGTGGTGGGATTGTGAGCTATAGTGGTCCATCGGCCCATGAGTCCGCTAAGTTTCTCCACATTGGCAAAGCCTTGCTCTACAGCTCGCTGCGTGATGCGCCACCCTTGTCGTGATAGCACCTCAAGAGCCGCCATCACCGTGGCGGCGTTGTGAGGCTGATAAGTGCCCGTGAGGGGGCAGCTTATATCGCCCCAGGGGGTGTTTCGATAAATAATGGTGTCTGATTCGGTCTCAGCGTCAGTGAACCAAATTGTGTCGGACGCAAAAAAAATCGGCGACTCGTTGCTGCGTGCCACATCGGTGAAAAGTGTGCGTATCTGCCCTTCGGCTTCACCTATCACAACCGGTACCTTTGGCTTTATAATACCCGCCTTTTCGGCTGCTATCTGCGGCAGTGTATTTCCTAAAAATTGGGTATGATCCTTTGATATGTTGGTGATTATCGATAGTTTGGGCGTGATGATGTTAGTGGAGTCGAGTCGCCCTCCAAGACCTACCTCAATCACTGCCACATCCACCTTCTCGCGGGCGAAATATTCAAATGCCATCACCATGGTGAGCTCGAAAAAAGATGGCTCAAGTCCCGGTCGCTCTGCATTTAGCTGTTGCCACCGCTCAACGAAGCTGACTACTGCCTCCCGCGGTATCATCTCGCCATTGATGCGTATGCGCTCGCGGAAGTCAATCAGATGAGGCGATGTGTATAGTCCTACTTTGTATCCACCCGATTGAAGCACCGACGCAAGAAGTGACGAAGTAGAGCCCTTGCCGTTTGTGCCACCAACATGTATCGACTTAAATTGCTCATGCGGATTGCCGAAGTATTCCGACAGTTGTATTACACGGCTCAGTCCTGGCTTGTAGGCCGCTGCTCCGATGCGTTGGAACTGGGGTAACTGACTGTAAAGGAAATCGAGCGACTCTTGGTAGGTCATGTCAATATATGAATAGGCCGGCTATTCCGGCGAGTACGATGATAAGTATGGGATGAATCTTAGTGAAATAGACTGTGCAAAAGGCTGCCACGCATAGCGCTATGCTCCATGCCACTTGATGTGTGTCGTTGCCGAAGTTGGCGGAGTTCATCAGTAGCAATGCTGCTGATGCAATAAGCCCCACCACCACAGGGCGTAGTCCGGCAAAGATACCTTTGATAACCGCGCTATCCTTGTGTCGGGCGATGATATGGCTGGTATAGGCAACCAACAGGAAGGATGGTAGCACCACTACCAGTGTACACAGCACTGATCCCAGCAGCCCCCATACGGGTGATGACAACGATGGGTCGACTGTGTGCGGGGCCACATAGCCGATATATGTTGCCGAGTTGATTCCGATGGGTCCGGGGGTCATCTGCGAGATGGCCACGATATCGGTGAACATCTGTTCGGAGATATAGCCCGGAGTCACAATTTCACGTTCTATGAGCGCAAGCATTGCATAGCCACCACCAAACCCGAAAAGGCCGATCTTTAGATAGCTCCAGATGAGTTTCAGGTATATGCTCATGCTGCTTCACTCCCTTTCTTCTTGTCAAGATTGTGGCGTGAGTACCACAGGTACCCTCCAGCTCCCCCCAAGACTATAAATAGTATGGGGTTGGAAATAATGGGCCATCCGCTCCATATCACCAGCGCTGTGACTATCGGTATCCATATCGTACGCCAGTTGATGCCGGCCGCGCGAGCGGTTGTGATGACCGGAGCGATTATCAAGGCTACCACGGCGGGGCGTATGCCCATGAATATGCGGTTGACGTATGTGTTGCTCTTTATGATGTCGGGGGTGAGGAAGATGGCGATGGTGAGAATGATGACGAACGATGGCAGGATAGTGCCTATTGCCGCCGCCATACTGCCCCGCATACCACGCAGCTTGTCGCCTACGGCTACTGCTATATTTACCGCCAATATGCCGGGAAGCGACTGGGCTACAGCAAGCAGGTCGAGAAACTCATCTTTGCGAAGCCATTGGTGCTTGTCGACTATCTCGCGCTCTATAATTGAAATCATGGCCCAACCTCCACCGAAGGTAAAGGCGCCAATCTTCATGAATGTGAGGAATAAATTGAGAAGCAATGGTTTGGTGTTTTATAAGTAAAGTATAATACGACGCGCAAAATTAAAGAATTTTTGGGGTGTAATGAAATTTTATTACCTTTACCAATCATAATCGTCAACATGTTATGGATAAATACATATTTGAACTGCCGATAAAGGTGCGCGACTATGAGCTTGATGCGCAAGGTATAGTCAATAATGCCAACTATATACACTATCTTGAGCATACGCGCCACGAATTTTGCGAGTATGCCGGCCTCACATGGGATGAGATGAATCGCCGAGGGTGGATGCCGGTGGTGCGCCGCAACGATGTCACATACATGCATTCGCTTCGTTCGGGCGATACCGCCGTGTCTAAGCTGTGGATGGAACGTCGCGGTCCGCGCTTCATTTTCCATCAGGATATTTTCAACCAGGAAGGCGTACAGGCCGTAAAGGCTGAAGTTACGGTAGTGTCGGTGGTTGATGGCCAGCCATCGCGAGGCGATGCCATGGCCGACGCTTTTGCCGATTATATCAGCAAGTAAACTTTTTAGGCTGATGGTGAGTGAAAAAGATCTTATTGAACGAATAGCATTCTCATTCCTCACTGGAATGGATGTAGTCCACGCTCAGCAACTGATAGAACGCGTGGGTTCGTTGCATCAGGTAGTATCACTTACCCCTTCAGAACTTGCTGCCCTAACAAATAACAGGAAAATCACTCCCGAGACTCGCCAAAAGGCATTTGACCGGGCCGAAAAGGAGGCGCGATTTATATCGGACCACAATATAAAACCACTATATTACACTGATGATGAATATCCCAGGCGATTGATTGAAAGCACAGGCGCACCGTTGATGCTCTACACTCTTGGTCATTGCAATCTCAATGCATCCAAGGTGATTTCGGTGGTAGGCACGCGTCATGCCACAGCCTCGGGTGTAAGGTGGGTAGATGATATGATCGCTCAGCTTGCGGCCAACACCGACGACCTGCTGGTGGTGAGTGGCTTGGCTTATGGAATCGATATTGCCTCGCATCGCGCTTCTTTACAGCATAACGTGCCAACGGTCGCCGTTCTCGCTCATGGGCTCTCAACCTTATACCCGGCCCAGCATCGCGACACTGCGGCCAAGATGGTGCGTGAGGGTGGCGCATTGATAACCGATTATCCTTCGGATGCCGTGGTACATCGTGGCAATTTCCTGGCGCGCAACCGTATAGTGGCCGGTATGTGCGACTGCCTTATGGTAGTGGAGTCGGCGGTTAAAGGTGGTGCGATGGTGACGGCCCGGATAGCGTTTGACAGCAATCGCGAAGTGCTTGCCATGCCAGGACGGCCATCTGATACATATAGCGCTGGCTGCAACCGACTGATAGCCATGAATAAAGCACAGCTTGTAACCTCGGCCGAGGATATCCTTACGATCATGAACTGGCCTATGAGGCTTGAAGAGGGTGACCAGGGTTCATTGCCGCTGATACTTGACCCGCAGCAACAACGTATTGTGGACTATATCACACATTGCAGTGACACCACAACTATCGACCGGATATCGTCTGACCTTAATTTGCCAATTGCCCAGTTGCTCCCGATACTCGTAGACCTCGATTTCAACGGCGTGCTCCTGGCACTCCCAGGCAATAGGTATCGCCTGGCTTGATTCAACAGATATTCTTCTTTGAACGTTATATACTTAAATTTAATATCAACTACACCATGACCAAAAAGATAATTGCTCCATCCGAGTTGATCATCAATGCCGATGGCTCGGTTTTCCACCTGCATCTGCTGCCCGAACAACTTACTGACCGCATAATACTTGTAGGCGATCCGGCACGTGTAAACATGGTGGCCGAACATTTCGATACCCGCTCATTCGAAGTGCAGTCGCGCGAATTTCACACAATTGGCGGTACTTACAATGGAAAGCCCATTATGTGCCTAAGCCACGGCATAGGCCCCGACAATATCGACATCGTGATCAACGAGCTCGACGCATTGGCCAACATTGACTTCAACACCCGAGAAGTGCGCCCGCAACACCGCCAGCTGTCGATGGTGCGCATCGGCACTTCAGGAGCCCTCCAGCCCGAACTTATACTCGGCACACCCGTGATAGCTGAAAAGGCGATTGGTTTTGATGGCGTACTCAATTATTACGCAGGACGCAACGAGGTGGCCGACCTTGACTTTGAGCACGCACTATGCGAGCACACTGGCTGGAATCCTCTTTGGGCCAAACCCTACGTGGTCAATGCCCACTCCGAGCTCGTTGACCAGATAGGTCGTGACGACATGGTGCGCGGCAACACTATATCGGCAGTAGGATTCTATGGCCCGCAGGGTCGCGAGCTTCGCTTGCCGCTTGCCAATCCCGACCTCAATAAGCGTATAGAGGAATTTGAGTTCCGCGGACGCCGGATCACCAACTATGAGATGGAGTCGGCTCCTTTGCAGGGCTTGAGCGCACTGCTCGGACACCGTGCCATGACCGTTTGCTCAATTATTGCCAACCGCATGCGTCATGACGTTACCCCCAATTACAAGACCGCCATGCGCGATCTTATAGCCACGGTAATCGACCGCCTCTAAGATAGATATAATAAAAGAGTGAGGCTCCCTTCTGATGTGGGGAGCCTCACTGTTGCTGGAGGTACCAAGCAGAATCGAACTGCTGTAAACGGTTTTGCAGACCGGTGCCTAACCACTCGGCCATGGTACCCTGTGGTTTTCGTGTGCAAAGGTAGATATTTAATCTGAATCGCGCAATACTGTGTGCGTTTTTTTTGAAAAATTATAGAGTATGTCCATGATATATGTTATGGGGCAGGCTCGATAATGAAACGGCTTCAGCCCGATGGTTGGGATGAAGCCGTTTCAATTATTGGGGATGACGCTTTGGTGTCGTCAATTCATTGTAGTTTACTTTTATTCCTCGTATTTTTTGAGGATAATGGTGGCGTTGTGACCTCCGAAGCCGAATGAGTTGCTCAGTGCGGCGCGTACGGGGCGCTTCTGGGCTTTGTTGAAGGTGAAGTTGAGTGTGTAGTCGATTTCCTCATCTTCGTCCCCTTCCTCATGGTTGATGGTGGGAGGCACTACATCGTCGGTGATGGCCTTGACACAGAACATCGCTTCCATCGCTCCGGTAGCACCAAGCAGGTGTCCGGTCATTGACTTGGTGGAGCTGATGTTCAGGTCTTTTACGCTATCGCCAAATACCTCGACGATGGCTTTCACCTCTGAGATGTCGCCCACGGGGGTTGAAGTGCCGTGAACGTTGATATAATCGATGTCCTCGGGCTTCATGTTGGCGTCGTTTAGAGCGTTGCGCATTGCCAGGATGGCACCTAAGCCCTCGGGGTGAGTGGCTGTGAGGTGGTAAGCGTCGGCCGACATGCCGCCACCTGCTACCTCGGCGTAGATCTTGGCACCGCGTGCTTTGGCGTGCTCAAGCTCCTCAAGGACGAGCACAGCTGAACCCTCGCCGATAACAAAGCCGTCGCGGCTCTTGCTGAAGGGGCGTGAGGCGGTTTCGGGGGAGTCATTGCGCGTAGACAGTGCGTGCATTGAATTGAAACCGCCAACACCGGCGGGATATACTGCAGCTTCGGCACCACCGGTGATCATTACATCGGCACGGCCCATGCGTATGATGTCAAAGGCCGAGATGATGGCATTGTTGGACGATGCGCAAGCTGACACTGTGCCGTAGTTGGGGCCGTGGTATCCATATTGCATTGAGATGTGGCCCGATGCTATGTCGGCAATCATCTTGGGAATGAAGAATGGATTATATTTGGGGCCTTTGTCGGCGTTAATAGCGTAATACCCGGCTTCCTCTTCGAAAGTGTGCAGGCCGCCGATACCGGCAGCGACGATAACGCCAACGCGGTCTTTGTTGAGGTTGGCATCATCTTCAAGACCGGAGTCCTTTACGGCTTGCTCGGCTGCCACAAGGGCGTACTGAGCGTAGAGGTCGAGCTGACGCACTTTCTTGCGGTCGAAGTGATCGGCTGAGTTGAAGTCTTTCACTTCGCAGGCAAACTGGGTCTTAAACAGCGAAGCATCAAAGTGGGTGATAGGTCCAGCGCCGCTGACACCGGCCACACAGTTGGCCCATGCAGTCTCTACATCGTTGCCGATGGGGGTGATTGCTCCAAG
>CAZFEU010000037.1:0-22969 GCA_964517875.1 uncultured Muribaculaceae bacterium
CCCTCACAGGCGGAACCAGAATCCGACGTGCTACCATTACACCACAAGGCAATCAAGTTGTTTGCTTCTCTAAGCGAGTGCAAAGGTAAGCAGTTTTTTCGAACCGCCAAAATTTTTGTCGTAAATTTTAAACTTTTTCGCCGCAAAGTCTAAATTTTTCATTTTTTCGCTTGTGTCACATAACTAAAACTCCAATATCAAGCGCAGAAAAAAACGGCATTTTGGAGTAATGTTTGTTATGATATTGAAATATCACTATATTTACCTCACAAATTTATGAACATGCAATGGACTTAAGAACTCAAAACCTTACCCGCTACATACTCCCTATGCGAGAGGGAGGCTCTCTGCCTGTACTCGGAGAGGCCGATGATGGTTTCAAATATGTTGTGAAACTGCGTGGTGCCGGACATGGCAAGAAGGCGTTAATCGCCGAGTTTTTAGGGAGCATGATCGCTCGTGCTTTGAAATTTAACGTGCCAGAAGTAGTACTGCTTAACCTCTCCGACTTGTTCGGAATCACCGAGCCCGATCAGGAGGTGCAGGAGCTGATGCGCAACTCCGAAGGGCTTAATGTTGGGCTTCACTATCTTACGGGGGCTGCCACATTTGATCCGGCGGTCAATGCAATAGATGAGCTCAAGGCCGCGAAAATCTTATGGCTCGACGCATTCCTGACCAACGTCGACCGCACTCGCCTCAATCCCAATATGATGATATGGAACAACGACATATGGCTTATTGACAACGGAGCGTCATTCTACTTCCACCATGCGTGGCGCGATCCACACGCCGCTGCACTTGACCCATTCCCATATATCAAGAACCACATATTTCTACCTTATGCCCACCGAATGGCAGAGGCTGACCGACTTATGCGGCAGGCTATAACGCCGCGCACGTTGCAGAAGATAGTGAATCTAATACCCCGCGAATGGCTCGAAGAAGAGGGTTCGGCAATCTCCGCTGAGGAGCGGCGTCAGGCTTACGCTGACTTCTTGCTCACAAGGCTGCAAAACACATCGGTCTTTGTAAACGAAGCAATCGCCCAGCAAAAACGTAACGGATTATGAGCAACAAACCTGTTTCTGCCGACGGCTGGTTGAGCGCGCCCGACATCAATCTCTACGAGTATGCTGTAGTGCGCTATGTGCCGCGTGTCGAGCGCGAAGAGTTTGTCAACATCGGTATCATCATGATGTGTAAACGCCGCCGCTGGCTCCATTGTGAAATACATATTGACGAATCAAGGATATTATCGTTGTTCCCGGCAGCCGACTTAGCGTTGCTGCGCAGGCAGGTAGCACTTTTCGAGCGACGAGATGTGCCCGCATCTGGACTTCCAGTGGAGGAAACCTATCGCTGGCTCACCTCCGCCAAAAGTGCAATACTGCAAACCTCTCCTACGCATCCTGGTATCGCCGTCGACACTCTTGAGTCCACATTTGATCAACTCTTCAGCGAGTTAGTAGAGTAACTTCCCATATCGCATTCCATATTAACCAAAGGAGGTGCGCCAAAAGAATCTTTTGACACACCTCCAAAAGTATTACTTATGGTAGGAATTTACTACTTATTAGATGGGATGAGGCCGCGGTTGCGCAGAAGCGCATCGGGGGTTGGCTCATGACCACGGAATTTGATGTACAGCTTCATTGGATCTTCGCTTCCGCCCATTTCGAGAATATTCTCACGGAATGAACGTGCAGTTTCTGGATCAAAAACACCCTTTTCCTTAAACAACTCAAATCCATCGGCATCGAGCACCTCTGCCCATAAGTAGGTGTAGTAACCCGATGCATAGCCATCCGAACCGAATATGTGCTTGAAATAGGGGGAACGATAACGATAAGCGATTTCGCTGGGCATCCCAAGTTGTTGAGCCACGTCGGCCTCAAATGCATCAACATCGACATCAGCTGTAGGATTAAGAGCGCCATATTTAAGGTCGAGCAGTGCGGCTCCCACCAATTCAGTCGTAGTGAAACCCTGATTATGGGTAGCAGCGGCAAGAAGCTTATTGATTAGAGAGTCGGGGATCACTTCGCCGGTTACATAGTGATGAGCGTACTCGCGAAGCAGTTCAGGCTCCATTGCCCAGTGCTCGTTTATTTGAGAGGGGAGCTCGACAAAATCGCGATCGACATTGGTGCCCGATTGAGAGCGCAGGTCGGCCTTGGTGAGCATACCGTGGAGTCCGTGGCCAAATTCATGGAACAGAGTCTCTACATCATCGAGCGACAAGAGCGAAGGCTGTTCGGCTGTTGGTTTAGCAAAGTTGGCCACATTATATACTATGGGACGCACCGACTTGCCGTCACGGTCGGTATATGAATCATTGAAAACGTACATCCAAGCACCCTGACGCTTGGAGGGGCGAGTGAAATAGTCGGTCATAAATACTGCCACGTGATTGCCTTGCGCATCAGTAACGTCATATACATCAACGTCGGGATGATATTTGGGTGCATCGGGCAGCGGAGTGAAATTAATTCCGTATAATCGGTTTGCAAGCGTGAAGATACCCTTCTTCACATTCTCAACCGGGAAATAGGCGGCTACCTCCTCCGTGTCGATAGCATACTTCTTTTGGCGAAGTTTTTCGGCATAGTAGTAATAATCCCACGGAGCTATCTTGAATCCGAGCCCCTGCTCATCAACAATGGCTTGCATCTCTGTGATCTCCTGATTGGCACGATCAACCGCAGGTGTCCAGATTTTCATCAGCAACTCTTCAGCCGCTTGTGGAGTTTTGGCCATTACGTTTTCGGTCATATAGGCCGCAAATGTGGGATATCCGAGCAATTGCGCCTTCTCTGAGCGCGCTTTAAGGATTTCATTGATAA
Organism: uncultured Muribaculaceae bacterium; assembly: GCA_964517875.1. Lineage (GTDB taxonomy): Bacteria > Bacteroidota > Bacteroidia > Bacteroidales > Muribaculaceae > JAJPXC01. The sequence continues at coordinate 2,847 of CAZFEU010000037.1, forward strand.
TTGGTTTGTTGTTATACTCACCCGAGCCCGCAAGATTCATATATCCCTGGTAAATCTGCTGACGCAGGTCGCGGTTATCGGCCGACTCAAGAACGGCCAGGCGAGAAGGAGCATGGAGGGTAAATGCCCACTCCCCAGCCTTACCACGATTAGCGGCTTCCTCGGCAGCAACAGCGATTACTCCCTTAGAAAGACCTGAAAGCTGACTTGGGTCCGTCACAAAAACAGCAAAGTTGTTGGTTGCGCTCAACAGATTGCGGTTAAACTTGAAATAAAGATCGGCAAGCTTGGTATTAATAGCTTTGAGTCGCTCCTTATCTGCATCGTTGAGCAATGCACCGTTGCGCACAAAACTGCGGTAAGCCTCTTCTACCGCCCTTAACTGTGGGGTAGTGTAATTTGCAGCTTTCCGGTTGTCATAAAGGGTCTTTATGCGGGCGAAAAGCTTATCGTTCATCATTATCTCATCTGATGACTGTGACAGCAGAGGATTGAACACCTCAGCCACCTCCACAATCTCAGGTGAAGAAAGGGCCTCTTCAATCGAATTGAAAAGCAATGCTACTTTCGACACCTCATCGCCAGCCTCTTCCATTGCAAGAATGGTGTTATCGAAAGTCGGAACTTCCGGATTATTTGCTATACGATCAATCTGTGCCTGACGGTTGGCGATAGCAGCTTTGAGTGCAGGCAAATAGTCGGTAGCCTCTATCTGGTCGAATGGAGGAATCTGATAGACGGTAGTATAAGGCGTGGTGATGGGGTTGACACGCTCTGCGGCCATAGAAGAAGCCGGGATGGAAGCCATGCAGGCTCCAATTGCTGTGAATAGTAATGAACGGTTCATTTTATTGTGTTAAATTTGATTGTGATTATCAATGTTGATCAGTTAATAAAAATTGTGTGAACATCGGATAGTGGTCGGAGTATTTCACCTGTTCGATGTTGACCCATAATGGATCAAGACATCCGCGATAAAGAATGTGATCGATGCGGAAATAGAATTTATTACCATAATATGTGATAGCCGGACCGAGCCCACGCTCCGAATATACGCTATGGAAGTCGTCACCCATCACTGTCCTTAGAGCATAACAACCGGGGATATCATTGAAGTCGCCGGCCACTATTACGTTTTCTCCTCCGATGTGATCTATCAACTTGCGTAGCTCTGCGGCCTGCTCTGCACGTTTACGGAATGCTTTTTCAAGTTTATCATACAATTGGTGACGCATTTTCCCAAACCTCTCAAATGCCCCAAGATGCGTCAACTCGCTATATAGCGCACGTTCAGCCCCTTCCAGTCCAATCGACATCAAGTGTACTGCAATAATCGTAACATTTTGCCCATGAATTGAGGCATTGAAGGCTGAAACCTGTCCGTGGAAACTGTTAGGGACCTCAATTTCAATTGGAGTAATGGGGTATTTTGAGAATAGGCTGCTACCTTCCGGGCCGAGACGGTAATAAGGGTAGCGTGTAATCAGGCTGTCAATCTGCGCTTGTGTTATATGCGAATAGAAATGCGGCTCAAGTTTTAAACACTCTATCAGACAAGCCACATCAGGGTCTTTTTTTAATATATATGAAAAGGTAGGATTAGTTGTATCATTGGGCGATGAGCCCCCGTACTGTGTAAAATTATACACATTGTAAGACATAAAGGTAAATGATGACTCACTGAGCGCCTGTTCGTCAGGCATTTGTCGTGGAAAGTTGATTGGTGCATACTCAAGAATCGGGCCTCCACACGCTATCAGAGTGAGGACACAAATGACTGAGCCCCACCTAACGATCCAAAGGCTTATGATACCCAAGATTATCACAACCATTATAAATACCGGTAATGCCATGGCCATAAGCGCACCCACAATGGTTACTGACGGATTGATACACCCCCCGTAGGCCGATGCTATCAGACAGAAGCAGCTAAATATCAACAAGCACCACCATATTACCATCAACCAACGGCGCCAACATATCCGCTTGTGTGACAATGCGTCCTGGAAATCACAGTTGGACTGGATCATCTTCATATCCTGCGACTCGGTATTTTGGCTAATATTATCGTGAGTCATTGACGGTTAAGCTTATTGGAGATTTCAAATAGAGCTTTTCTTTCACGAGAATTGAGCGACGAATACCCACTCCGTTTCACCTTGTCAAGTATATGATCAAGATTCTCAATCGAGTCGGTCGCACTTAAGCATCCGGCTTTACGCCCACTCGCTTGCGAATGGCTTATAAAATACGTTAAAGCTCCGGCAGCAACACCCCCCAGATGTGTAAACAGCTCACCCACTGAGGTAGCCAAAGCACCTATGCACATTATCATCACCACAGCCGTCACAATCCATCGCAGCTGCACTTCGCCAAGCAACCATACTCCGAAGGGCAATTCAGGTGATGTGAATGCAGCAAACACACCTATAGCGATCACGGCCGCTGACGAGCCTATAAGTCCGTTGCCCAACACATGCAGACCTATTGATGCCACTGCAATATAACACAATGCTCCTACTACCCCTCCACATAGGTATGTGGGCAAAACGTACCGCTCTCGTCCAAGAGTGCTACATATCTGTCCAAAGTAATAGAGCATCACCATGTTACACACCAGGTGAAATATGTCGTACTGGACCCACATATATGTGACCAGAGTCCAAGGACGATTAATCAGAGCTCCGCACTGCGACGGCAATTCAAGCCACACTCCAACAGAACCAGCTCCAAGAAAAACGCACAGGCGTAATGCCACCCATACCACAACGTTTGCGATAATGAGCCAGCTTATTACGTTGTAACGGTTTAGGTACAGCTTAATAAAAGTCATTATATCGATTTAAGGTGCCGTTATTGCGCCACCAAAGAATAATTATAACTCCCACCAGCATACCTCCCAAGTGAGCTACATGGGCCACATTGTCGGCGGCATTGTTGCCAATAGCCTGGAGCAATTCAATAGCCGCATACCCTATTATCACCCATTTGGCCTTGACCGGAGCAATGAAATATAGATAGATACGCTGATTGGGATATAACATTCCAAATGCCAAAAGCACACCATATATGGCACCCGATGCACCCACAATCGGGGTATTGATTAGCTCGGCAACGCGCAGCGACGCTGGTTCGCTGGGCAAGTAACGCCCCTGTTTGGCCCATTCAATCATCTCAGGCGACAAATACGATTCATAGTGAGAAATCATAATGGCAAATACTCCCAACTGAATCAATGCCGCACCAAGTCCACAAGATAAATAATAGATGATAAACTTCTCTGATCCCATTCTGCGTTCTATCACCATGCCAAACATCCACAATGCAAACATGTTGAAAAACAAGTGCGTGAAATTAGCATGGATAAACATATAGGTTAACAGCTGGGCCACATTGAAGTCAACAGCTGTGAAGTAATGCAAAGCACAATATCGGAATAACGGGTTTCCAATCGAAGGAATCTGCATAGCAAGCCAAACTATTATGTTGACAATAAGCAGATTTTTTGTTACTGGTGGTATATTAGTGTAAGCTCCTAATCTCATGTCGTAATTTTTTATGATGACAATACCGTCATCGGTGACATATAACGCGAAGATAGCGAATTTTTTTTGAACAGTTGGTTTTATCTGTCTATTACGGCCTTGGCAGCCTCAATAGGCTTACCCATAAACATAGTTGCCATGTCGGCAAACTTATCAGCATCCTCGGTGGTATAATACAGATGCCTTCCCCCTCTCGAGCAACGATTATCCATCTCGGGGTGGCGTTTCAGGTAGTCAACGAGTGAATTTGCCGTAATATCGCCTTGAGTCACAATCTCTATCCCCTGGGGTGTATATTGGCGTATCTTATCGATAAGCAAAGGATAGTGCGTGCATCCCAGTACAATCGTGTCAATTTCAGGATCAGTATTCAGAAGCCTTTCAATCTCTTGCTTTACGAAATAGTCGGCTCCGGGGTTGAATGACTCGCGATTTTCCACCAAAGGCACCCACATAGGGCACCCATGCCCAGTGACCTTGAAATCGGGATATAGTTTGGCCACTTCGATATCGTAGCTGCGACTCTGTATTGTGCCGGGTGTTCCGAAAATTCCGATATGGCCATTTCTTGTTATTGCTCCCAAAGCCTCAACGGTGGGTCGAATAACACCCAATACGCGTCGCGACCTATCAATATGTTCAAGGTCGCATTGCTGGATTGTGCGTAAAGCCTTGGCTGAAGCTGTATTACATCCCAGAATCACCAATGGGCAACCCTGGTCAAAGAGATATTTAACCCCTTGCAGAGTGAAATGATACACCGTGTCGAACGAGCGGGTGCCATAAGGCGCACGAGCATTATCGCCGAGGAAGATATAGTCGTATTGGGGCATGGCATCCTGGATCTGACGAAGTATAGTGAGTCCGCCATAGCCTGAATCAAACACACCGATAGGTCCGTTAAAACTCAATTTTTTTATATTATCTTCAGCCATCTGAATTGTATTACGCCATGCAAAGATAAGGAAATTTCCCATTTATTTAGTACCTTTGCAATACTATGAACACAGGGAGACAGTACATCGCTATTGACCTCAAATCGTTTTATGCGTCGGTTGAGTGCGTAGAGCGCGGACTCAATCCACTTGATGCGTGCCTGGTGGTGGCCGATGAGAGTCGTACAGATAAGACCATCTGTCTTGCCGTGTCTCCGGCGTTGAAAACCTTCGGTATTCCGGGACGCCCAAGACTGTTTGAGGTGATTCAACGAGTACGTCAGGTCAATTTCAACCGTGGCAGGGAGGGCTCCTCAATATCAGGCAGTGAGCTCTCCAAGAATCACAAACTATCAGTGGATTATATAGTCGCAATCCCCAGGATGCAACTCTACGTCGATTATTCCACACGCATCTATGAGATATACCTGCGACATATAGCCCCTGAAGATATACATGTATACTCTATTGACGAGGTGATGATTGATGCCACCGACTATCTTGCCTCCACGCGAATGACAGCTCACCAACTGGCTATGACAATGATTCGCGAGGTGCTGGCCGAAACTGGGATAACAGCTACAGCCGGAATTGGGAGCAACCTTTATCTCAGCAAGGTAGCCATGGATATTGTGGCAAAGAAAATGCCACCTGACAAAGATGGAGTGCGCATAGCCGAACTTGATGAACACAGTTATCGCCAGCTATTATGGTCACACACCCCACTGACCGACTTTTGGCGCACCGGACGTGGTACTGCACGACGGCTCGAGGAGGTGGGTATTAGCACCATGGGGGATATTGCACGTGCTTCAATCGACCATGAAGATTGGTTTTTCAGCCAGTTTGGAGTCAATGCCGAGCTAATCATCGACCATGCCTGGGGGTATGAGCCGGTGACGATGGACTATATCAAATCGTATCGTCCGGATACACGGTCAATGTCGAGCGGACAGGTGCTCAGCGAGCCTTACAATTACGACAAAGCTCGCACAGTGGTGCGCGAAATGGCCGACGAAGTTGCTCTTGATCTCGTTGATCATCATCTCGTCACTGATCAGATCACCCTCACCATCGGATACGATATCGAAAACCTTACCAATCCGTTTATAAGCGAACAATACCATGGTCGGATCACAACCGACCACTACGGCCGGCAAGTGCCTTACCATGGACATGGTTCCATCAATCTGCCCCAATACACTTCATCGTCGGCAATGATCATCGACTGTGTTACCTCGCTTTATGAAAGCATCGCCAACCCCTTGCTACTCGTGCGCCGCCTAACGCTCTCTATCAACCATCTTATACCCGAGAAGAGCATTCCCGCGCCCAACATGGAGCAGCAGCTCGACCTATTCACCGATTACGAAGCAGTAGAGCAGCAACGTAAGAAAACCGAGGAGAATCTTGCTCGCGAACGACGCCGCCAGGAGGCAATCCTTTCGCTTCGCAAGCGTTTCGGCAAAAACGCTGTATTGAGGGGGCTTAATTTCGCCGACGGAGCTACACAGCGAGAACGCAATCAGCAAATCGGGGGACACCGTAAGTAACAAGCATTTACATACATGGATAATTACGACGATATTATAGATATGCCATATGGTGGTGTCAAACGACATCAACCGATGCAGATGGAGGCACGCGCCGCTCAGTTTGCCCCATTCGCCGCCCTCACCGGACATGAGGCTGCAATCTCAGCTACTGCGCAGAAGCATATTAACTCCTTCAACACATTGACAACCGACGATGACCAACAAAGTGAATATAGTGACAATTCAGATATTTAAATCACCTGTTGGCAACCTGATTCTTGGTGAGGTTAACGGCTTGTTATGCCTTTGTGATTGGACTGAGAGTAAGCATCATCACAAAAATATGGGGCTCATAGCTCATCATTTTAATGCAGAATTTTGCCAAGGCATGTCCCCTACCCTGACTCAAGCTGCCAACCAACTCAATGAATACTTCGGTGGACAACGCACGCACTTTGACATCACACCTACATTCTATGGCACCAAGTTTCAGAAGGAAGTATGGCATCAACTATTACATGTACCCTACGGCACCACCACATCGTATTCACATATTGCCAATGCCATCGGTCGGCCTACAGCAATTCGTGCCGTAGCCAATGCCATTGCTGCCAATCCTATATCAATTTTTGTGCCATGCCATCGTATACTTGGAAACAACGGCTCACTCACAGGCTACGCCGGAGGACTCTCGACCAAGCAGTATCTTCTCAATCTCGAAAACGGTTGTAACTCATAATCTTATCCGACAATGGACCGTAAAGAGACTCAAATGATAAAAGGGATAGCCATACTGATGATGCTGTTTCTTCACCTGTTCAACCGAATGCACAACGTGGAGCTCTGTCATCCCTGGATATTGATTGGAGGTGAGCCACTTGTGTACATCCTGCGCCAGGCGTTCAATCCTGTATCTTTCTTCCTCATCGTGGGTGGTTACGGGCTCTATAAAGCTTATGAGAAAGGTGACCGTAACCGATATAGTAGGGTAATACGACTCTTTGTCCACTACTGGATAATTTTCGGGATCTTCATGGGTATAGGATGCCTGATTAAGCCCGACATTTTCACCGGAGAATTGACCGATATACTTGCCAACCTCACGTGTTACCATAACACCATCAACCATGAGATGTGGTTTTTGCTTCCATATGTGGGCCTTTCGTTATTGGCACCCATCATATTTCGCATCTACAGCCGGTTCAGCTCATTGACTATATTACTTGTCACACTTGCCATTTATTCAATCCTTACACAGGTTATCCTCAATAACTTACAGTGGTTCTACGCCCGCCACTGGATATACAATCCTATACTCGTATTTCACCTATTGTTCTTCTTCAGTCTTGGGGCTGTGGCAGCCCGCTCACATATATTTGAAAGGATGAGAATGTGGGTCGAAACTCGCATACACCGTGGCGGAGGTGCTATGGTATCACGACGCCGCCACTTAGCGGGAATACTGGCATGGTCATTAATCATTACTCTCATTATCGTCAACTGCCATTGGGAGTATAATTATTTCTATGCTTTTGCCATGATCGCATGCATCCTTATAGCCCCACTACCCGGAATCGTCAAGTCCACACTCGTCCTACTGGGCAAGCACTCCATGAATATGTGGATGATACACAGCTGGTGGTGTTACTATCTTTTCCGTGATTTCATCTACTCATTCAGGTATCCGCTGGTGATATTCATGATGCTCACCGCTATATCTCTGATATGTTCGATAGGGGTAAACTACATAGCGCGCTATGTATTCAGATTCCGACTCTCAAGCATCCTCAAACCGATCGCTTCAAAGCCCAGCTGAACTGATCATTACTTTACGCGGATTTTTTGTCCCGGCTTGATTTTGTTGCCTTGCAGATTTCCGTTGAGCCGGCGGAGCTCTTTAACGGTAGTACCATTTCGGCGTGCAATTTTATCAAGCGAGTCACCCTTTCTTACAGTCACAGTTTTAGTGGTTGGCTGCGCGGCAGGCTTATTTGCCTCAGGCTTCTTAACACGACGCTCTTTTGGTTTTGCATTTGTATCCTTAGCAGGCGCTTGTGGCACTTCCTCAACCTGATTGGTGTTTTCATCAGGCTTTGTTTCTGAATCCAACTCTATATCGAGATCATCACCGACGGTAGCACTCGAATCATCGGTAACCTCCTGTCGCTGATCATCTACATTCTCTGCAACAGCAGTTGTAGCCTCAACCGGGGTTTCAGCCGTAGCCTTCTCGTCGGCGGTTGGGTCTTGCTTAATCTTTACCCGTCGGGTAGTCACTATCTTCAAAGTCTGACCTTTTCTTACCTTTTTCACCTTGTTCGTACGCTTAAGTGAACTTACAGTCACTCCATACTTACGGGCAATTGAAGTCAGGGTCTCACCTCGGCGAACTTTGTGATATTTCACCACTTGCTCAGTGACATATTCACCATCCGACGATACAGTAGCGGATGCATATGATGCAGGCTCTACCACTGTGCGACGATTATATTCCGAAGCCTTATAAGCCAATATGCTGTCCTCACTCATCACATAGCTGCACACCTGGTGCGACGGCAACACGAGTTTGTAAGGATGAATATCGCCTGGTATCACATTTTGACGGAACTGAGGATTAAGTACCTTAATCTCATCGACAGGAATATTAAGTACATTTGAAATCTGATCGAAGTGTACGCGCTTGTTTACCTCCACAGTGTCGGTGATAATGGGTTTGCGGGCAAGAGCCGGACTGATATTGTGCTCCTTGTAATAATTCATAGCATAGTTTGCAGCGATGAAGCATGGCACATATCCGCGTGTCTCCTGAGGCAGCAATGGATAGATTGTCCAGAAATCTTTGCTTGATGAGTCTCCACCAGCACGCCGCAAGGCCTTATTTACATTACCGGGGCCACAATTATAAGCAGCTATAGCAAGTGACCAATCCCCATAGATGTCATATAGCTGCTTAAGATATTTGGCAGCAGCTTGTGATGAACGCACCGGATCGCGTCGTTCGTCAACAAGTGAATTTACCTCAAGACTTAGTCCGCGGGCTGTAGGAAGCATGAACTGCCACAAACCCGTAGCTCCTGCTCGCGACACAGCATCAGGATTAAGCGCCGACTCAATCACAGGCAGATATTTCAACTCAAGCGGTAATCCCTCACACTCAAGAGCTTGCTCAAAGATGGGCATGTAGTACAGACTCATGCCAAGCATATTTTCCACAAGTGAGCGCTTCTTCTGCGTGTACATCTGGATATACGATTTCACCACCTGATTGAAGGGCATCTCTATGATTGTGGGCATATGGCTCAACCGACTGATATATACATCGTCAGACACCTCGATCAATGGACGTGAATCGGCATCGCGGTCAAGATCAGTATAATTTTGCAGATACCAGTTCTGCATCATCTTGTGTGTATCCGTTTCAAAGCTTTCGGGATATACGATAGCGGTGTCGGTGATAGTCTCCTTGATTGTGAGTATTGAAGGAGCGGCTGAGGCAGCCGCTGTGCCGCCAAGTACAATAGTCAGTGATAAGATAAGTCGGTTTAACATGGGAAGAGAAGATTAAAAGTTAATGGCCCATTGCAGACCAATGGATGGGAGACGATTGCGACCATCCTGAATTACAGCAGGGGCCACATCGAGCGAAAGATCGGGAGAGATGTCAAAGTGCGACAACGAAGCGTCTACATAGGCATCAAGCATCGCCACAAGATATACGCCCACCATGCTTATTATGCACAGGTCGCGGTTGCGGCGGTAGAAGTTTTTCCTTGTCCTCAGCACATTGGTGAGCCATGTCTTATCAAGGCTTGACTCAGATGTTGTGGTGGGGAAAAAATCCATATAGCTGTTGGTCGATGGGTCGTTATCCATAATATCATTATATGCCCGGGTATAGTCGCGCAGCATATTATTGTTCCAGTTAGTTGCATAACCCAGGCCGAGGTAACCACCCACGATTATTGGCAACTTCCAGTACCTGCGGTTGTATATCTGCCCCAGTCCGGGAAAGAGTGCAGATAGCCATACTGCGCGTGTGGGGTCAGGATTGAACACTATCTCGCGTGTCTCCCACTCAGGTTGTTTATTAATTTTGGCTGTGTCGTTTATCAATTGACCTGCTACTACCGGCACTGTGTCAAGTGGCATTAGCTGTAGTGTGTCGCCGCGCGACTGTATAGCATCAACCACAACCTCTGATGGCTTATCAATAGGTTCATTAATAGGAATTTCTGTCGGGAGTTGGGGATCACCTCCGCCATTTCTGAGCTGCTGAGTAGGGGTATATGCAAACATGCTGAATGGAAACACTATCACGGTGATAAGAATATATATCACAGCTTGTGACAGCGTGTCGAGTCGCTTCGGTGAGTCTTGTATATTACCTTTTTCCATTGCAGCTTGTCGATGATTGCTTCTTACCTTTAATGTGGCACGGGAAGCGCATCAATCATTATTTTCAGGCAGTCTTAAAGTGTCAAATATGCTGATCAGTTTGGTGAGTTGGTCAGCATCGCGAAACTGGAACGTGATTTTGCCCTTACCGTTCTTATCACAGCTCACCGTCACCGGTGTCTGAAACCGTGATGACAACTGACGCTTGAGGGGCTCGAACGAACGGCTGAGGCTCGCAGGCTCCTTGTTGACATTACTCGGGGTCTTACCATCGCGGTATTGCTTGGCGAGTTCCTCAACCTTACGTACCGACAACCCCTCCTTGATAATTCGCTCATACAGCTTAAGCTGGAGCGATGGCTGTTCTATCGACAGCAGGGCACGAGCATGACCCATATCTACGCGCTTATCACGCAAGCCAAGCTGTACCTCGGCAGGGAGCCGGAGGAGTCGGAGGAAGTTGGCAATTGTGGCGCGCTTCTTACCGATTCGCTCGCTCAGTCGCTCCTGGGTCAGGTTGTACTGATCAATGAGCTTCTTGAATGTAAGGGCTATCTCTATGGCGTTCAGATCCTCACGTTGGATGTTCTCAATGAGAGCCATCTCGGTGAGTTCACTATCGTTGGCAGTGCGGATATAGGCGGGCACTGTAGTGAGTCCGGCCTTGATAGCGGCACGGTAACGACGCTCACCGGCAATTATCTGATATTGCCCCTGGGCGACCTTTCGCAGCGACAAGGGCTGAATTATGCCAAGCTCACGAATAGATGTGGCAAGCTCGTCAAGGGCATCTTCATCGAATGTGGTACGAGGTTGATCGGGGTTGGGTGTGATGAGCGATATGTTGATGTCGCTGATTGCTGATGAGCCGCGTGCCGGTACATCATCCATCGAAATCAACGAGTCAAGTCCGCGCCCTAAAGCGCTTCGTTTTAATGCCATAGATCGGTTGGGTTAAAAATAATTGTAATTTATGTGACAGCCGAATACCATCAGTAATACGACTACACAAAAAGCGGTGGAAACTCCCTAAGGGATATTCCACCGCAAATTTACCATTTTTTTGATTACTACGCCCTACAACGGGGCGCATTTATAGTTTTTTAGAAATTGAGGTTGAATCCAATTGCCGGACAGAATGCATGAAGTTTATAATCGGCTTTAAACACGGCTGGCTTACCCAAAATCATGTCATTATAGGTGCACTGCGCGTCTTTTGCGCCAAGTCCTGCCACATACAGGAGCGAAGCATCGATTGACACATTTTTGACCGGACGGAACGACAATCCCACAGTGGGTTCGATCTTTGTCATGCCGGGAGTCTCGGGGTTATAATGAGTCTTACGCACCGGAGTGGTGTCAATTAGCATACCAAGACGCGCGTCAAAGCGGTCGGTCACGCGATACTCGCCACCGATATTAAAAGTCCAAGAGTTGCGATAGTTCTTCTCAATATGCTGGTTGAAATTGCTTGCAAGGTCGCCGTCAAATTCAATGTCGAGCTGCTTGTAGGCATTCCAGCCCGTAAGCTGTGCGTCAAAAGCGAGAGTAAGTTTCTTAATTGGCTTGTAGCTCACACCGAAGCGATATACTGCGGCAGCGGGCATCTGAGCCGAGAAATTAGCGCGGTCAATTAGTGCCAACTGCTGGAGCGCGGGCACATATTGCATCAACTGATCGGTGAGTGGTGTGGAGTTGAGGGTAGCTTGCCCCGCTTTTACATGCATGTTCACACGCGAACGGTAATCAAAACCTACTGTCCACTTGTCAGTCACATCCCACATCACACCCAAATTAACGCCGCAGCGTACCTGTGCCTGACCATTGAGGTTGACCGACGCAGGTGTTGTGTCGCCATAGCGATAGGGCAGACCTTGAGCTGCAAGCATGGCATCCATCGACACAGGCGATAGCAGGCCCTTGTTAAGATCAACATTACCCCACATCACCATCAAGCCGGCACCAACCGACAGATTGGGCAGTATCTTATATGCCACAGTGGGCTGCACAGTGAATACCTTAAGCTTAACCGACTGATTGAGCTCGGCTCCGGGCCAATTGTCAGTCCAGTTGATTGTACTGCCATAGGGTGTGTAGAATGACACACCAACTTTGAGGTTGTCATAAACGCTCATTCCCAGGTGTATGCCAATAGGTGTAGCGGGGTCGCTGTCCGTGTCATACTTTTTATCCTGGTGGGTTGCGGTCACATGAGAGAATATGCCGGTGATCGAACCTGAAAAATCGACTTTGCCGTCCATATAAGCCAGACCGGCGGGATTGAAAAATTGCGACTCAGCGCCCAGTTTAAGAGCTGTTCCGGTGTGGCCCATACCATTTTGACGAGCACTGATTGAATTTACCTGATAACCTTCGGCCCATGCTTGCTGACCGCCGAATGCAATCACAGCTGCAACGGCCATTGCAATAGTTGTTCTCATAATTATAGAATAGTTGATTAATTAGGCCGCAAAGTTAACCATAATTTCGGAGAAATCGGCCAATCCCCACAAAAAAGTTTGGGTAGAGAGTTTTTGGAGTTTTGAGAGTTGTGAGAGTGGCGTAGCCGCGGAACGGCGTTTTGCTCGGCTTCAGCCGGGCGTCAATGTTAGCCTATGGCAAGCTCCGCTTAGCGAGCGTAGCCATAGGTTGGTGTTGCCACACGCGCCCCAATCAGCTCCGCATAGCGGGGCGCCCGGCTACGCCGAGCAATTATTTGTGTGTTAGGCTTGACCCTATGGTTGCGCTCGCTAACGCGGAGCTTACCATTGGCTACCATTAACGCCCCGCGATGCGGGGCAGTGCGTCTCAGCCGCGGAGCGGTGGTGTAGTATCCAACCCCACATGATAAATACGCCCAAAAAGTAGGGCTGAACCACGGTTCAGCCGTATAACATCCTCACATGCTGGAATTTCGGCTGCACCAGGGTGCAGCCCTACCCCATGGAGCTCCGCTGTCATGCGGTTATAGGGTGGTGAGCCAGGTGGTGAGGAGTTGGAGGACGGCGGGGGAGATGGTTTCTTCAATTGTGCCGTATTCATTGACTGAGCCGGTGGTACAGCGCTGAAACAGATGGTTGACCCCATCGATAGGCATTATCTTGTTTAATGCATTTGCCGGTAAACCATCGGAAAGAGCGGCCAAATTATCCTTATAGAAAACCTGTGTATCTTTGGTGCCGTTTAGTGCCAGAACAGGGCAGGTAATTTCGCCCAACCGGCCTCTCATGTCAAGATCAAGGAAGTATTGCATATACTTGCCGCTCAGTTGAGGCACCGCCATACGCAGATTTTGTTTCAACTCAGTGGGGAGCGCAGACGACTCCAACGACGTAAGCAACGACTCATCATTGTCAAAAGCCATCGCCAGCAGACCACAATATTCATCTACAACTTGCTGCGGGTATCCGGCTTGCGACAACAGGTAGCGGTTTTGACTCAGTAGCGTCTCCCGACCTGAAACTACCATACCTGCCAAACTGATAACGAAATCAGCCTTCTTATCAGCTCCAAGCATCAGAGCAATTGTACCACCCTCGCTGTGCCCGAGCACGCCGACCTTGCCGAACCGCTCACGCAGGAGATTGATGCCCGACAACGCATCGTTCTTCAGGTCGTGGGTGGTGCAGTTGACAGCGTCACCTACCGACTCACCATATCCGCGATCGTCGTAGCGCAGTGAGGCAATACCATTCCGCGCCAGCGCATCGGCTATAACAGCAAAGGGTTTGTGGTCAAGTATCTCCTCATCACGGTTTTGCAATCCGCTCCCGGTAACCATTATCAGTACCGGGGTTTCCTTGGCATATCCCTGAGGTAATGTCAAAGTACCTTTCAGCACCGCATCACCGTTGGTGAAACTCACTGCCTCCTGGCCGTAAGGATATGGAGGCAGGGGAGTCTGTGGGCGCAAGATGGCTTTCTCCCCCAGGTGAAGCGTTAGAGGTAACGACATGCCCCGCTGTGTGAAGGTGCCCACTATCTCAACCCCCTTCATTTTACCGGTAAATGTGGCGCCAAGCATAGGTATTTTCACCGATATGCTGTCGGTCGCCGGGCGCGTGAGTTGCATCGGTATCCCTTTTGCCCTTTGATTTGGTGAATCAAGCGTTGGATTATCATCATCAAGATGAAATACAATGGGTAGTTTCATACCCTGCACTTCCAGATCGCCCGTCCATGCGCCATGCTGTGAATAAGCCATTAAAACACCGACAACGATATACAATAGTGATAAAATCGATCTTCTCATATTACATATATTTATCCGCAAATATATACATACTTAGCATACGAGCAAAAAACAAGAGAAGAAGCAATGATTTGCGCTTCTTCTCTTAGCTTGTTTCATCTCATTGCAACGTATATCAATTGAGAATGATGGTTGATATTGCGGGGTGCAACGACGGCACCGGATTGTAAGCGCGCGCAAACTGTCGCACAAAGTCGAGAGTTGACTTGCGAGGGGTTGGACGAGATGTTTTCACGGATTTTTTTAATTGTTGATGAGGAGTAGAAATATTGGCCATAGGCAGGTTGGGTTTATGATTAATGATGACACTATTTTAACGCCCAACTGTTATGGTTTATTGTATAGTCAAATTGTTTTTTATTTGCCGATTAAGAACAAATGTTAAACAGCACTACCTACCACACCCACAAATCACCTGATTCATTGCATTTCTCATAAAAAATGTGAAGATATTTGGCGGATACATAGAAAAGCAGTAAATTTGTATTAGAGAAATTATCATCAAAAACCGACCCAGATAACCAATGTCAAGAATACGTAACATATTATTAGCCGCAGCACTGACCTTGGCTGGCACATCGACAGCATTTGCCGCCGGCGACGGAGCGATAAACGAGCTTCAGTCTACGTCGTCGTCAACGGTGCAGGTGCGTTATGGGTCAGTTGAGCTCACTGTGAAAGGAAGCGAAGCAGTGACATTCCACATCTTTGCCATCACCGGCCAGCAGGTTAAAAGCGTCACTGCGCCAGGTGCATCATCTGTCACGGTCGACCTACCCAAAGGGGTATACATAGTCCGTGGCGACCATTGGGCAAAGCAGGTAGTGATACGCTGACTCCAAGTGTTAGGCCCATAGAGGGCTATATCGAATAAATAACCAAAATAACATAATGAAACACAACCTATTAAAATTTTCGGCCGCAGTAATCATACCCCTGTCGGCCGCCATACCTACCATGGCCAACGACTACTCACAATGGCCCACATACAACGGCAATGACCTCGAACTGGCCGTAACCCCTCAAGCTGCCAATTTCACCCTCTGGTCGCCCGAGGCACAAGAAGCGCAGGTACTTATTTATCCTACCGACCGCAACTCAGCGGCCACCGACACCATTTATATGACACGAGGAGATCAGGGCACATGGCGCGCCACCCTCCCCGGCAACAATTACGGAAAATTCTACACTTTCCGCATACGTCATAACGGCCAATGGCTCAAAGAGACCCCCGGCGTTTGGGCAAAAGCCGTGGGCACTAACGGAGAGCGCGCAGCTATTATCGACTTTGCCCTTACCAATCCCGAGGGATGGGCCGACGACAAAGGCCCGGAGCTCAAGGTGATTAACGATGCGGTGATCTATGAGATGCACCACCGCGACTTCTCGGTGCACCCCTCAAGCGGCATCGTCAATAAAGGGAAATTCTTAGCCCTCACCGAACAGGGCACAACCAATCCCACCGGCGAGTCAACAGGCATCGACCATCTTAAGGAGCTGGGAGTTACCCACGTGCATATCCTGCCTTCGTACGACTACAATTCGGTGGATGAGTCCAACCTCCCCTCCAATCAGTACAATTGGGGCTACGACCCATTCAACTATAACGCACCCGAAGGTTCATATTCTACAAATCCAGCCGACCCCGCAGCCCGCGTGCGCGAAATGAAAGAAATGGTACAAGCGCTCCACAATGCCGGTATTGGCGTGGTAATGGACGTGGTGTACAATCATACCGCCAACAACGACGACTCCAATTTCTCACTCACAGCCCCCGGCTACTACTATCGCCACCGCCCCGACGGCTCATACAGCGATGCATCGGGTTGCGGTAACGAGACAGCTTCGGAGCGCCAACAGATGCGCGACTTCATCGTCAACTCTGTAAAATACTGGGCCGACGAATATCACATTGACGGTTTCCGCTTTGACCTGATGGCTATCCATGACACCGAGACGATGAACGAGGTAGCTAAGGCCCTCAAAGAAATTAACCCCAACATCTTCATCTATGGCGAAGGATGGACGGCAGGTGACTCCCCCCTACCCGTTGACCAGCGCGCCCTTAAGGAGAATGTGTCGAAGATGGAAGGCATTGCGGTGTTCTCCGACGATATCCGCGACGCCGTAAAAGGGCACTACAGCAATGCTGCCGACCGCGGATTTGCCACAGGTAAGCCCGGCAACGAGGAGACCGTGAAGATAGGCATCGTAGCCTCCACCGCACATCCTCAGGTTGACTACTCCAAAGGCAACAACTCCAAATTTGCCTACGCCACATCTCCTCAAATGATCATCAACTATGTGTCATGTCACGACGATCTGATGCTCACCGATAAGCTCGCCAAATCGATGCCTGAATCAACTGAGGCCGACCGTCAGCGTGCAGCCCGCCTGGCTCAGACAATCGTGTTCACATCGCAAGGCACTCCCTTTATGTGGACCGGCGAGGAGATATTCCGCGATAAGAAAGGGGTACACAACTCCTACAAGTCACCCGATTCAATCAACGCCATAGACTGGAACCTTAAGCACGAGAACATCGACCAGTTCAACTACTACAAGGAGCTTATCAAACTCCGCAAGAACCATCCCGCCTTCCGCATGACAACCGCAGAAGAGATCGCAAAGCACCTGGTATTCGATGAAATTGACACTCCCAACCTCATTTCATATTCGCTTATCGACAACGCCAACGGTGATGAGTGGAAGGAGATAAAAGTAATATTCAACGGTTCGGCCGATCCTCAAACAGTGAAAGTGCCCAAAGGCAATTGGACAGTGATCGCCGAAGATGGCAAAATCAATGCCGAGGGCCTCGGCTCCACCAAAGGTGGTAAGCTTACGGTAGCCCCCACGTCAGCGCTGATTCTCGCAAAAGTAAAATAATATCAACCCATATCGAGGTGTGTCATTAAATCTATTTAATGACACACCTCTTGCTTTAAACACCTTTACCTCCATGAAAATCAAAATGATCTGGATGGCCATCGCCACCCTATTCATTGGCAGCAACACAAAAGCCTATTCAGCCAATACCCCCAATCCCGACCCTCGCGCATTGACAATATACCAAATCATGGTTGCATCTTATCAACATGGCGAAGGAGGAGCACCCGGATATAAAGCAATGTGGGGTCCGGACGACGCACGGAAGAACGGTAATCTGCGTGGTATAATCAACGCTCTCGACTCAATAAAGAGTCTTGGTGTCAACGCCATATGGCTCACACCAATATTCGACAGCACCGAAGCCGGTGGTGGCGAGAAGCTCCAGGCCACCGGATATTTCACCAACAATTTCTTCAAAATCGACCCCAATTTTGGTTCGGAAGAAGAATTTAAGGAATTAGTAGATAAGGCACACCAACGCGGACTTTATGTGATACTTGACGGCGTGTTCGGCCATCACGGCGGCGTTACACTCCCATCACCGTCCGGTCACAAACTCGATACACGCTGGGTATTCTCCGACCGTGGCGAGCAAGGGGGTTCCGGCAACATCGCATACCCGGGCTCGCTCGATTATATAAAGGAAGTAGCCACTTACTGGATTGACCGCTATGGCATTGACGGATGGCGACTCGACCAGGCATACCAGGCCACACAAGGTGGTCATAACTACTGGAACGAGATACGCGGAGCCGTAGATTCTCTTACACAAGCCCGCCGCGACAGGGGCGAAAAGTGGGGTATCTTGGGCTATATGGTAGGTGAAGATTGGGGAGAAGCCGACGTAATCAATCGCGGTGTATATCGCGACGGCGGTCTGCTCTCTGCTTTCGACTTCGATGGAAAGGAGCTGATAAGCGGCCCGATGCAGGATAATAGCAACGAAGGATTGCTCAACGGATGGAATGATGTTATCACGGTACTTTCCCCACCCACCTCGCGCGGCTATCTTAATGATGATGTGATGCCCAACATGTTTCTATCCAATCACGACGGTTATCGACTGGCCGACCACTTCTCACCCTATGATCCATATTACTATGAGAAAATGATGACGCGCTATGGCATACTTGCTTCCTATTCAGGGCCAATCACCCTTTACTACGGTGATGAATTTGCCGACCGCTCACTCGAAACTTCAGGTGGCCAAAAGGACAATGTGGCCCGCACATCGGGTCATCTCGGGGCAACCAACCCCGGGGAAGTGTTCCTGAAGAATTTCGTAGCTGATGCGATGAAATTCCGTGCTGACAATCCGGCCATGTGGCGAGGCACCGCCCAGTTTCGCACCATCACTATGCCCGAGGGAGCAAATGTGCTCATCGTTGACAAAACCGACACCGACTCACCCAACCGTGTCACCATCATCTTCTCCGACGCTGACACCACCCTACCCACTATGGCAGTCGGCAACGCCTCTCCCCTCCCCCTCAAAGCATATATCCCCCGCTTTTTAACCCTTAACTAACACCCGATCACACTGGGGTACGATGTTTCTAACATGACCTACGGCACGGCTGCAAAGCTTGGCGAGGCCAGGCGCAAATGTTAGTATCTGGTAAACTCTGCGTAACAAGGGCAGCCGTAGACAGTGATCCTTCAACCAAACAGCTCAACAGACAAACTCATCAGAGAAAAGTGTAGCGCTTACGCAGTTATTGACGCAGTTGCATTTTCAAAAATTCTTTGTACTTTTGTAGAAATAAATCTAAATCAATATGCCAATGAAAGAATAAGCAGACAATCAGTTAAGCACCATAGAATAGGAAAAAGCGTTTTTGCTGAAAATCTTGCACTTGAAACTTCGACAATTTCAACGCAACCAAGAGTAAAGCGAAGATGCTCACGTCATAGGCGTGGGCTTTACTCGTTTATTTGGTTGTAAAGGTAGTCGAAGACCTCAAGTGCAGATAAATTGAGTTTGTCCGCGCTTTTTTTGTGCTTCCGCTAAAACGAAGGGCATTATTATTATAAAAATTTAAACAACCCACAAAAATGGCATCACGAATTATTTATTTATTGTTTATTATATGCACCTTAATGGTATCATCTCATAATGTAAATGCACAAACAGTAGTTGTACAGAATAATAATGAGAAAAGCACCACTTCAAATAGTGCGGATCCAAATATTAAATATATTAATGGAATACCATCGACAGAAGATATAGGAGGAGTAGATACAAGAGTGACCAGAGCATCTGATAGTAATTCTGATGGTGTAGTCTTTTTTACAAACTACCAATCTTTTACAGTCACTGTATACTATGAAATAATTTATGATATCTTGTATAGTTACGGAGGACTTGACAGAAAAGAAAAAAAAATAGGCTCACTTGTTATTCCTACTGGAGGAACTAAAACTGTAGATGTACGTACATACTATAGAAATATACAAGAGGTTTATACGATAACGCGTAAATTATAAAAATGTGCGATGCCCCCAACAGCATAGTTGCAGTAACGGAACCGTGGGGCGGCGAGATTGTACCGAACCCTACACGACGGGA